>JANQJH010000327.1 GCA_028281705.1 Verrucomicrobiales bacterium | reverse complement strand
GGTCACCGGGTCTGATGCCCATGTCTACCCGCCAATGTCCACCTTCCTGTTAGACCAAGGCATCCACATCGCCTCCGGTTACTCCCCCGAGAATATTCCCCCGGACGCCGACCAGGTGATCATCGGCAATGCCATTAGCCGGGGCAACGAAGAGGCCGAGGCCGTTCTCGAGCGCAAATTGCTCTACGTTTCCCTCCCGGAAATCCTCAAGACAGAGTTCCTTCGAGGCAAGAGCAACTATGTCGTCTCCGGCACCCATGGCAAAACGACCACCAGCTCCCTTCTTGCTTGGATCATGTTAGACAACGATCTGGATCCGAGTTTCATGATCGGCGGACTTCCCAAGAACCTCGGGATGGGCGCGCGCTTTACCTCAAGCGCCTTCACCGTCCTTGAAGGCGACGAATACGACACCGCCTTTTTTGACAAGCGATCCAAGTTTCTCCACTACCTGCCCGAGGTCGTCATCATCAACAATATCGAGTTCGATCACGCCGACATCTTTGATAGCCTCGACGATATCAAACTGTCCTTCCGGCGCCTCCTCAACGTCGTCCCACGGAACGGGATCGCCTTCATCAATGGCGACGACCCCAACTGCCTCGACGTGGCCGAGACGGCCCCCGCTCCCGTCAGCCGGGTCGGTTTCGCCGCAAACTGCGACCGGAGAATCGTCGATGTCAGCTACGAGCAAACGGGCTCGGCCTTCAGCCTGGCCGGGGAACGCTACGAAGTCCCCATGGCGGGCGAGTTCAATGTGCGCAACGCCGCCATGGCAGTGTCCGCCGCCAGGCATGCCGGCCTTTCTGCCAAGTGTGTCCAATCTTCACTCTCAAAGTTCGAGGGAATTGCCCGGCGCCAGGAACTCCGGGGAGAGGTCCGGGGCATCCGCATCATTGATGACTTCGGCCATCACCCGACGGCCATTGCCCAAGCGCTCCAAGGCCTGCGGCGCATCTATCAAAATGGCCATCTCTGGGCCGTCTTCGAGCCGCGCTCAAACACCTCACAGCGTAACATTTTCCAAACCGAACTCGGTGAGGCCCTCGCTCTCAGCGATGGCGCAATCATCCCTCCCATCTCGGCTCCGGAAAAATTCGCCCCCGAAGACCGACTCGATCCTGAAGCCGTCGTTCGGGCCATTCGAGCCCGAGGCAAGGAAGCCTTTTATGAACGGGATGTCGACGCTATCATCACCCGCTTGAAAGGACTCGCCCAAGAGGGCGACACCATCGTCGTTCTCAGCAACGGCGGTTTTGGCGGCATCCACGAACGACTCCTCAACGAACTCTAGCGGATGCCCGAATCCCGCGCCCTGACCTACCTTCGGCAGCATCGCTCTCACGATGCCCGCGCTCTTATCCGATGCTGGCGCCAGGCAGTCAAGGGCACCCCTTTCCGCCTCCAGACCTTGGGGACTAAGGACGGCTACCCCCTCATCCAAATCACCAATCGTCAAAAGAGGCCCTCGGATAAACCAGGCCTCTACGTTTCCGCCGGGATCCACGGCGATGAACCCGCTCCGCCCTGGGGGTTGCTCGATTGGTTTGAACGCGGCGGCTACGCAAAGCTCGGCGAGCGGCCCCTGCTTCTCTTTCCCTGCCTCAATCCCCTCGGCCTGGTCGAAAACCGCCGGGGCGACGGTGAGGACCGCGACCTCAATCGCCTCTTCGACCAATGCGACCTGAGCCCCATCCGCGAAGTCCGGCAATCCATTGCCCAGCGGCGGTTTCAGTTAGCCCTCTGCCTCCACGAGGACTATGACGCCCAAGGCGCCTATGTCTACGACCTCAACCGCCAGGGCGACATCGCTTCCGCCCGCACGCTGCTCCAACGAGCCTCTACGAGACAAATACCTCTCGATGGCCGCACGCGCATCGACGGCCGCAAGGCCGATCAGGGTGTGCTCTTCCGCCGCCGCCTCGATCTCCGCACTGTTCCCGGTCTCCCGGAAGCCGTCTTCCTCTATCTCAACGGCTACGCCGACCGAACCCTCACATTCGAAACACCCTCAGAGTTCAGTCTACCGCACCGGATCGAAGTGCATAGCCGCTTCCTCGACGCCGCCTGCGCCTGGTGTTCCCAGGCCTAACTCACGCGCAATTCTCCTTCGGACCTAACTGCTTCCGCGCAAGCACCATCTGGCCACAACTTTCTCGCGGGAAGGCGCAACCCCAGGTTGCATTTCAGCATTCCTGGACTATGTTGTGGATGGCTTCTACAGAGCTTGTCAGTACCGTGAGGGACCGATGAGCCGCTGCATGTAGCCATGCAACTCCCCGCATACTGTAAGACCTCGCATCCGGATGCGATTCCCTTAGCTCAAGAGCCAACAGAGCCAGAGTCGACCCCCTCTGGCAATGAACGTTAACGTGCTATATGAATCGTGAACTTCGCAGCGATAGATAACCTGCAGTATTCCCCCGTCTGCTCAGGATCGAGATCTCAGAACCGTAAACTTATCTTTTTCGGTAGCCTTCTCGATGATGAGTCTACTTGTCGATGGACCCTGGATCTCGCCTCCGAACTCGAGAAACGTACCGGCGAGCGGCAAAACCTATGTCAGGCCAATCGTCCATTCGACGCCACCATGCCAACGGTCCTCATGGCATCGCTCTCGCAGCCGACTTCGGGACTGCGCCGTCTGGCGCGAAGAACAGATGCCATCGTCGTTCTGCTTCCTCCTGAAGATCAGGCCTATTTCCGCTGCCGTCTCTTCGAGCAAGACCTGGGCCGCCCCATCATCCCCATCGTCTGCCGGGACGACCGCGCGAGCCAGACCATGCCGCGCTGGCTGACCGCCCATCAACCCATCAGAGTCCGCCAGGGCGACGACCCCGGCCTGGGAGTCCGCGCCTTGGCCCGTCGCTTGCTGCGTCAACGCGTCGGACTTGCTCTCTCAGCAGGATCCGCCAAGGGGCTGGCCCACATCGGTGTCATCCAAGTCCTCGAAGAACAGGGGATCGAGATCGACGCCGTCGCCGGCGTGAGCATGGGGGCCTATGTCGGCGCCTGCTGGTGCCACGGACATGACGGCAAGACTCTGGAGGCTCTCGCGGCCACGATCAGAACGAGGAAAGACCTCCTCACCCTGACAGACCCCGTATTCCCACCCCGCCAAGGGTTCATTCGCGGCGCCAAGGCGAAGAATCGGTTGGCCAAGTCCATCACCAACACCTCCTTCGACAAACTCGTTAGGCCCTTCCATGTCGTCCTAACCGACCTCGAAACCCTGGGCTCAACCACCATCTCCCATGGAGACGTGGCCTCGGCGGTCCATGCCAGCCTCGCCATCCCGGGCATCTGTGAGCCCGTCACCCTCGATGACCGTCTCTACACCGATGGTGGAGCCAGCGATCCGCTTCCCGTGGACGTCCTCGAAGACCTCGGCCTTGACCGGATCATCGCCGTCAATACCCAGCCGTCTCTAGCAGATCTCGAAGCGCTATCAATGACTCAAGGACACCCCGGCGCCACCCGCTGGGCCGGCGTGCTCAAGGCGACCGGCTCCTTCTTCAACCAGCAGCTGAACTTCTTTGCCCAGGGAAATCTCCTGGACACCGTCATGCGCGGCCTGCAAGCCGCTCAAGTTAGGCTCGCTGCCGCCTCGGCGGAACGGGCCGATGTCTACATCCATGCCTATCCCACAGGAACTCCTTGGTACGCCTTCGACGCCTATGCCACCGCCATCGAAACCGGCCGGACGGCGGCCCTGGAACAACTCCCGGCCATTCAAACCCTCATGTCCACTTCGACCTCATGAACCGCAAATCCTTACGAGCTCACTGGGCGGACCTTGACAAAGAATCGCTTGTCGACGCGCAGCTTGGATTCCTCAGACACTATCTCAAGAACTGCGTCATTCCCTACTCGAAGTACTATGGCGAACAACTCGCGTCCCTCGACGTGGACGGTCTCACTTCTCTCGCTGATCTCGCCGCCGTTCCGTTGACCAGCAAGGAAGACCTCCTCGCGACCGAAGAGCATCCCGACCGGGCGAGGGAACTCGTCCTCCAACCGACCGCGAAACAGTTGCAGTCCAGTCCGGCCAACATTGCCCGCGCGCTTTTTCAGGGCAAGGCCTCCGTCAGGGAGTCCCTCGAGAAAGAATTCCGCCCCGTCCTCATGACCTCCACCACCGGGCGGTCCTCCGATCCGGTGCCTTTCCTCTACACCCACTACGACCTCGACAACTTGGCTCTCTGCGGCACGCGCATGATGGAAATCTGCCAGTCAAAGAAAGAGTTTCGCCACCTCAATGCCTTTCCCTACGCCCCTCACCTCGCTTTCTGGCAAATGCACTATGCGAGCCTCGGATTCAACACCTTCTGTCTCAGTACCGGCGGGGGCAAGACCATGGGAACGGAGGGCAACCTCCATTTGATCCGCAAGATCAAGCCGGACGCTCTCATCGGCATGCCCACATTTGTCTATCACTTGCTCAGCTGTGGGCTCGAGGACGGCCTCCGCTGGACGAATCTCCAGCGCATCGTCCTCGGCGGGGAAAAAGTGCCGCCGGGCCTGCGCCGGAAGCTCCGACGGCTCTGTGCCGATCTCGGTTCCGAGGAAACCATCATCATGGCGACTTACGGATTCACCGAGGCCAAAACGGCCTGGCCGGAGTGCGCCTACCCGGCGGACGCGGAACCGAGCGGCTACCACCTCTATCCCGATCTCGGCATTGTCGAGATCATCGATCCCGAAACAGGCGAGCCGGTGGAAGACGGCCAGCCAGGGGAAATCGTCTACACCCCGCTGGACGCACGGGGCACGGTGGTCATCCGCTACCGGACGGGCGATCTCATTGATGGAGGCCTCATTTACGATCCCTGTCCCCACTGTGGCCGGCAAAGTCCCCGGCTCACCGGCCGCATCTCCCGGGTATCCAACCGCAAGTCGATGCAGTTAGACAAATTCAAGGGCACGCTGGTCGATTTCAACGAACTCGAACACCTCTTGGACGACGAGGCCAGCGTCGGTTCCTGGCAACTGGAACTCCGCAAGGCCAATGACGATCCCCTTGATCTCGATGAACTCATCGTCCACGTCACCAACGAGGGCGCACTCTCCGAAGGCGAGGTGCGACGCAAAGTCGAGAACCGCTTTGCTCGCGCCACGGAGATCCGTCCGAACCGCATTGTCTTCCACAAGCCGAAACGCATGCGCTCCATGCAAGGCGTGGGTGATCAACTCAAAGAGGAACGGATCATCGATCGCCGCCCACAGAACTCACCCGGCACCGTTCTCAGCTCATGAACTCCAAGCCTCGCCTCATGATCATCGACGGTGTGCGCACACCGTTTTGCAAGATGGCCACCGATCTGGCCTCCTGCAGCGCCGACACCCTGGGCAGCTTCGCCGTCAAAGCGCTCCTCACCAAGACTGGGCTGGACCCCTCGGAAGTGGATGAAGTGATCTTCGGCTGCGTCAGCCAGCCCGCCGAGGCCATGAACATCGCTCGCGTCATCGCCCTGCGATCCGGCATCCCCGAATCGGTCCCCGCCATGACCGTGCATCGCAACTGCGCCTCGGGTTTCGAATCACTCACCACCGCCTACGAGCGCCTCGCGGCCGACCGTGGCGAGGTCTTCCTCGTCGGCGGAGCTGAATCCATGAGTCAGGCGCCCCTGCTCTATCAATTATCGACCGCCACCAAGTTCGCCGCCCTCGCCAAAGCGCGTTCGCTCGGGTCGCGGGCCGGCGCCATGCTCGCCTTCAGGCCTCGCGACTTCAAGCCCCTGATTGGTCTTCGCCTGGGCCTAACCGATCCCGTATCCGGGCTCAACATGGGGGAAACGGCCGAGATCCTCGCCCGGGAAAACGACCTCTCCCGAAAGTCACAGGACGCCTTTGCCCTTCGTTCTCACCACCGCGCCACTGCAGCCCGCAAATGTCTCGAGGAGGAATGCACGCCCGTCTTCCTCAACGGCCGCGCCATTACGACCGATAACGGCGTTCGCCACCAGCAATCCATGGAGGCCCTGGAACGCCTCAAGCCTGTATTTGACCGCACCACGGGCACGGTCACCGCAGGCAACGCCTCCCAGATCACCGACGGCGCCGTCGCCCTGCTCGTGATGAGCGAGCGCAAGGCCGATGCTCTCGGCCTCCAGCCCTTGGGCGAACTCAAGGACTACGCCTACACCGGCTGCGATCCCAAACGCATGGGACTGGGACCGGTTTCAGCCATCCAGCAAGTCAACGCCTCCTCGGGATACCGCCTGGAAGACGCCGATGTCATCGAGATCAACGAAGCCTTCGCCGCCCAAGTGCTCGCCGTGGAGAAACAGCTCGCACTCTGCGGTGAGGGCACCATCGCCGACGAACAACTCAATCCGCACGGAGGCGCCATCGCCCTGGGACATCCCGTCGGCGCCACCGGCGCTCGCCTCATTCTCTCAAGCCTCAAGACACTCCACCAGAGGAACGCCAAGAAGGCCATCGCCGCCCTCTGTGTCGGCGGCGGCCAAGGCGGTGCCCTCTGGTTAGAAAGGACCACATGACCACCATGACAACCCCAGCTCAAGCACAAGCTCCTTCCGGATGTGATTCTGCAGACGACCGCGCCGCCTTGCGTTTCGAATGTGGCAGCGATGGCGTGGCGATTCTCACCTTCGATCGCCCCAACTCCGGCGCCAACATCTTTGACCGGTCCACACTCGAAGCTCTCGATCATTTTCTCGCGGGCCTGGCGGAACGAGAGAACTTGCGCGGTCTCATTCTCTGCTCTGCCAAACCGCAAATCTTCATCGCCGGCGCCGATATCGACTCCGTGCTTTGCAATGCGGATCCCGAGGAAACCACCCGCTTGATTCAGCTCGGACAGGACGTCTTTCAACGCCTCAGCGCCATGCCCTTTCCCACTGTCGCCGCCATCCACGGCGCCTGTCTCGGAGGCGGCTATGAGATGGCGCTCGCCTGCGATTACCGCATCGCCACGCCGGATCGCGTCACCAAGATCGGACTCCCAGAAACTCTGTTAGGCATCGTGCCCGCCTGGGGCGGCTCGACGCGCCTGCCGCGTCTCATCGGTTTCCCCCGCGCGCTGGACCTCATCCTCGGGGGAAAAACCGTTCCTGCCAAACTCGCCAAAAAGAGGGGCATGATCGATGCTGTGGTTCCGCGAGAGCATCTCGAATCGTTCTCCCGGCGCCTTATCGAGCGAGGCAAGGCCCCCCGCCTCCGGCGCCCTCTGCTCAACTGCTTTCCCGCCTCCAGGGTCATCCAGTTCCTCGCCAAACGCCGCCTCCAGAAAAAGACCCGCGGCTGCTACCCCGCCCTTCCCGCGGCCCTCAGACTCATCACCCAGAACCTTGGCCTCCCGGAGTCCAAGGCGCTGGCCAATGAACGCCGCGTCGTCCAATCCCTCGCCAAGAGTCCGGAAGCTCGAGCCCTCATCGATGTCTTCCGGCTGCGGGAGCGCGCCAAAAAACTCGGGCGACACCAACACCTCGACAGCAAATCATCCTTCCGTTCCACCGCCGTCATCGGCGCCGGCGTCATGGGTGCCGGCATCGCCCACTGGTGCAGTAGCCGGGGCCTGGCAACAACCCTAACGGACATCTCCTCCGAACAGCTGGCACGCGGCATGAAGTTGATCGTCAAACGCTACGCCCAGGGAGTCAAACGACGTGCCCTCACACCTGCCGAATCGCAACAAGGGCTCGATCGCATCACTCCCTTCTTGGGGCCATTCTCGCTGGAGCACCACGGCTTCGTCATCGAGGCGGCGGTGGAAAAGATGCCGGTAAAGAAAGCCATCTTTCGCGACCTGGAATCGCGCATCGGCTCCCACACCATTCTCGCGACCAACACCTCCGCCCTCTCCATCTCCGATCTCGCCGGGGCCACCTCCTGCCCTGACCGCGTGGTCGGTATTCACTTCTTCAATCCCGTCCACCGCATGCCCCTCGTCGAAATTGTCCGCGGACGCGACACCTCCGAGGAAACGCTTCAAAGAACACTGTCATTGATTCACAAAATCGGCAAACTCCCCGTCGTGGTGCGCGATAGCCCTGGCTTTGTCGTCAATCGCCTCCTCATGCCCTACATGATCGAAGCGGGCCGCCTCCTCGAGAGCGGGGTCGCGCTCGAGGTCATCGACGAAGCCATGCTCGATTTCGGCATGCCCATGGGCCCACTGCGATTGCTCGATGAGGTTGGACTCGATGTCGCGCTCCACGTCGCCGATACCCTGCGTGAAGCTCTCGGCGACCGCATGAGATCCCCTGACATCATTCAACAACTCATCGATCAAACGCGCATGGGGCGCAAGAGCAATCACGGTTTCTACGACTACGGGAAGAGGGTGCAACCCGCTCCCTCCGTGAGTTCGGGGAACCGATCCATGAGTTCCCAGCACATTCAGGAACGGCTCGTCGCCGTGATCATCAATGAAGCCGCGCGCTGTCTCGAAGAGGAAGTCGTCCAAGACCCGCGCGACATCGATTTCGCCATGATCATGGGCACCGGATTCGCTCCCTTCCGGGGCGGTCCTCTGCGGCACGCGGACGCCCATGGACTCACGGCGGTCCTGCGTGCCTTGCAAGCCGCGGAGGCCGAGCCCGCTCCTCTTCTCTCGGCCATGGCCGCAAAGAACCAATCATTCTACCCAAAATCATCCTAACCAATAGGAGGACCACGTCATGAAATCTAATTCAAAGGACAAGCCGCTTATCGATACCTCACAAATGTCCCCGGGAGAGCGGGCCGCGCTCGAAATGGCGGAAGCGGCGCGGGAGCAGACCGCGGAGAACCGCCTGAGCTACGGCGCCAGTCTCTTCATGGGCCGTCCCGAGAATCGGCATTTGACACCCTTCCCCAAGCAGTCTCTGGAGGACCGCGACCAGGGAGATGCCTTCCTCCAACGCCTCGAACCGTTCCTCGATCAGATGGTGGATGCCGATCAGATCGATGAGGAAGGAGAGATTCCGCAAGACGTCATTGATGGACTGGCCACACTCGGCGCCTTTGGCATCAAGATCCCGATCAAGTACGGCGGACTGGGACTCTCACAAACCAACTACGCCCGGGCTGCCATGGCGCTCGGTGGCGTCTGCGGCAACCTCACCGCTCTTGTTTCCGCGCATCAATCCATCGGCGTCCCCCAACCTCTCATTCTCTTCGGCACCGAGGCGCAGAAACGTGAGTATCTGCCGCGCGTGGCCCGTGGGGAGATCTCCGCCTTCGCCCTCACAGAACCCGACGTCGGCTCCGACCCCGCCAAAATGCGAACCTCGGCCGAACCGGCGGACGACGGTGAAACCTATGTCATCAATGGAGAAAAGCTATGGTGCACCAACGGCACCAAGGCCGGGGTCATCGTCGTCATGGCACGTACTCCCAGCATCACTGTCAGAGGGCGCGAGCGGCCACAGGTCACCGCCTTCATCGTCGACATGGCCACGCCGGGCATCACGGTCAAGCAACGCTGTCACTTCATGGGACTCCGCTCCCTCTACAACGCGGTCATCACCTTTGAAGACGTCCGGGTTCCGGCGAAGAACGTCATCCTCGGCCCGGGAAAAGGGCTCAAGGTCGCTCTCACCACCCTCAATACCGGCCGTATCACGCTTCCCGCCGCTTGTACCGGCCTGGCCAATGCCTGTCTCAAGGCCTCCACGGCCTGGGCCGGACGGCGTGTGCAATGGGGAGCTCCCATCGGACACCATGGCGCCATCGGAGAAAAGTTAGCCCGCATGGCCGCCCATGCCTTGGCCATGGAGGCCATGACCTATGCCGTTTCCGGCATGGTCGATCGCGACAAGCAGGCCGATATCCGGATCGAGGCCGCCATGGCGAAACTGTGGGGCACCGAACGGGCCTGGGAAATCGTTGACGCCACCATGCAAATTCGAGGTGGGCGTGGCTACGAGACCGCCCAGTCACAAAAACTTCGCGGCGAGGAACCGGTCCCTGTCGAACGCTGGCTGCGCGACTGCCGCATCAATACCATCTTCGAAGGGAGCAGCGAGATCATGCGCCTCTTTATCGCCCGTGAAGCCCTGGATCCCCATCTCAAGATCGGAGCCGATGTCGTCAATGGCACCTTGCCCATCGCCACGCGCCTTCGTGCCGCGGTCAGGGCCGCCCTCTTCTATGCCCGTTGGTATCCCCGTCGCTGGATGCCCAATCTCGGCCCAAGCTTGAAGGACATCCATCCTTCGCTACGCCACCACATGCACCGCACGGACAAGCAGAGCCGGCGGCTCTCGAGGTCTCTCTTCCACGCCATGCTGCGACACGGGCCCAAGCTGGACAAGCAACAGGCTTTGTTAGGTCGCTTCGTGGATATCGGCACCGAGATCTTTGCCGTGGCGGCAACGATGTCTTATGTCAGCACAAAGCTCTCCGAGGAAAAAGAAGCCGCCCGGCGTGATCACCTCATTGAAGTGGCTGACTATTTTGGGAAGTGCGCCGCGCTCCGCATCCGGAGGCTCTTCGATGAAACCAGGCACCATACGGACAAGGATGCCTCGCGCCTCTCTCGCAAAATGGTCGACCATCCACTGAGCCCACCGCTCCCCTCCACGAAGGAGACCGATCAACACCTCATCCCCAACGGAGGCTAGTGCCCCTGAACCCGAATCCTTTCCGGCCGGCGCGCAAAGAAGTAGATCGCCGCCCCCAACAGATTCCCGAAGAACACGACAAGCACCCAAACGATCTTGTCGTTGCCCTCGGAGGGCTCCTTCGTCAGGCAGTCGATCAACATCCAAAGCCAAAAAACAAAGCTCAGGAGAGCGAAGGCCCCAAAGAAGAGGACGATGGTGGTCTCCAGCCCCCCGAGCGTGAAAAACCCGCTGAATAGAGAAAATTCCGTCATGCTCGGATCATTCCAAATGCCGTTCCTGTTTGCCATTACAAGTTGGGCCTGTATGTATAACCGAGATGTCCCCAAGTTGTTTTTCCCTGATTCTGGCCCCGGCGACGATACTCGCGACCATCCCCGGCTTCGCTGCGGATCCGATCGATTTTTCGCGGGAAATCCTCCCGATTCTTTCTAACAAATGCTTCGCCTGCCACGGGCCCGACGCCAAGAAGAATGAGCTGCGCCTGGACTCCCGCGAGGCCGCCACCGCGGATCGCGACGGGGTTCATGCGATTCATCCGCAGGATCCTACGGAAAGCGAGATCCTGGTTCGAATCCACGATCGGGAGGACCCCATGCCTCCGGCCGATGCGGAAAAGCAACTCACGGAGGTGGAGCGCCTCATGCTCGATCGGTGGGTCCGGCAGGGAGGCGACTACGCCAAACACTGGGCCTTCGTGCCTCCGGTGAAATCCGGAAAGCACGACTCCATCGATGGTTTTATCAGCCAGGCCCTGACACAGCATTCGACCGGTGCGGGATTCGCCGGCGAAGCGGATCGAGCCACTCTCGCTCGACGCGTTGCCTTTACTCTCACAGGTTTGCCACCGGATCCCGATCAGTTAGCCCACTTTTTGGCCGACAAGAGTGAGGACGCCTACGAATCCCTGGTCGATCTTCTGCTCTCCAGCCCGCGCTACGGGGAACATCAAGCGCGCTACTGGCTGGACGCCGTGCGCTATGGAGACACCCATGGGCTCCACCTGGACAACCGCCGGGGCATTTATCCCTATCGCGACTGGGTCGTCCGCGCATTGAATGAGAATCTGCCCTTGGATACCTTCATCACCTGGCAATTGGCGGGAGACCTTTTGCCGGCGCCAACCATGGCGCAGCAAGTGGCCACGGGCTTTGTGCGTATGAACCCCACAACTTCAGAGGGCGGCGTCCTCCCGGAAGAATTCCAGGCAAAGAACAACTTCGATCGCACTGAAACCCTGGGCACGGTTTTTCTTGGCATGACCTTGACCTGCGCTCGCTGTCATACCCACAAGTATGATCCCGTGGAGCAGACCGAGTACTACCAGCTCCTTGCCTTCTTCAATAGCACGGCAGAGAAACCGTTAGACGGCAACAAGTACGACTACGGTCCCGCCATGAAGGCGCCCGGCGATCAAGCGGCCTGGACACGATGGACTTCCCTCGAGGAAGACGCCAGCGCTCTTCTGAAGGGCATCGACGGTCTGGGCCAATCGGAGGATCCGTGGCGGGATCGCCTGGTGAAGCTGGCGGACCCCGATGGCCCCTACAAATCTCACACGGCGCATGCCAAAGCTCAGGCACTCCGTAAACGCATCGACGAGGCCGAGGCTGCGTTCACCACGACCTTGATCGCCAAGGAGTTGGAGACGCCACGGCCCACGCAGGTGCTCATGCGGGGCGAGTACAACCTCCCCACGGGAGAACGGCTGACGCCCGACGTCCCCTCGGTCATGGGAGACCTCCCGGCAGACGCGCCGCGAAACCGAGTCGGATTGGCCCAATGGCTCACCTCGGACGAACACCCGCTCGTGGCCCGCGTCCTCATCAATCGCGTGTGGCAGCGCGTTTTCGGTGACGGCCTGGTGCGAACACCGGAAGATTTCGGTGCCCAAGGCGAGCAACCGACGCACCCCGACCTGTTGGACTGGCTCGCCGTGGAGTTGCAGGAAAGCGGCTGGGATCTCAAACACATGCTTCGGCTCATGGTCACGAGCACGACTTTCAAACAGAGTTCCTCGCGGCGCCGTGATCTGCAGGATCCCGAGAATCGTCTCTTCGGACGCGGCCCCAGCTACCGGCTCGATGCCGAAGTGCTGCGGGACGTCGCCTTGTGGGCCAGCGAACTCCTGGATCCCAGCATGGGAGGCGAGGGGGTGAAGCCCTATCAACCATCCGGTATTTGGTTAGCCATGGCGCATCCCGCAAGCAACACCAAGAAGTACGAACGGGATCAGGGAAGGAAACTCTACCGCCGCAGCCTCTACGTCTATTGGAAACGCACCAGCCCCCATCCCATGATGACGCTCTTTGACGCTCCCAGCCGCGAGGCCAGCTGCGTCCGCCGCTCGCGCTCGAGCACCTCTCTGCAATCACTGGCACTCTTCAACGAGACCCAGCGCCTCGAGATGGCCCGCATGCTCGCCCAACGACTCCTGCGCGAACGCACGAGCGACGAGGAACGAATGGACCTCCTCTTCACCCTCCTGGCATGCCGCCCGCCCACCGAGGTTGAAGGCCGGGCTTGCGGCGATCTTCTCCAGGCCATGAAACGACGCTATCAAAATGACGACGCCAGTGCCGTGGCCCTCCTCTCCCAAGGTGATGCCCCTCGCGATACCACGTTGAACCCGGCCGACCATGCCGCCTGGGCCCAAGTGGCGACCACGGTCCTGGCAAGCGACATCGCCCTTCTTCTCTATTGACCGATCGAGCCACGCCCTGACGTAGCCACAACGACCATGAATCCCTATCATCCACACTTCGAGCAGCGCCTCATGATGACGCGCCGCCAACTCTTCGGCAGATCCGCCCTGGGCCTGGGCACGGCTGCCATGGCGAATCTCCTGGGGCCCTCCATGGCCTCGGAAAACGCCGGTCCCGCAGGAACGGGCACCCATCATCACGCCACCGCCAAGCGCGTCATTTACCTCTTCATGAGTGGTGGTCCCAGTCATCACGACACCTGGGATTACAAACCGAAGATGCGCGAGATGTTTGGCCAGGACCTGCCCGAGCATGTGCGCGACGGTCAGCGCATCACCGGAATGACCGCCGGGCAGAAAACGCTTCCCGTCTGCCCGAGCAAGTACCGCTTCACCAAACAAGAGAATAATGACAGTGGCGTCTGGGTTAGCGAACTCTTACCCCACACCGCGACGGTGGCCAAGGACCTCTGCGTCGTTCACAGCACCTTCACCGAGGCCATCAACCACGATCCGGCCATCACCTACATCCAGACCGGCAGCCAGATCCCGGGAAGGCCCAGCCTGGGCGCCTGGCTAAGTTACGGCCTGGGCAGCCCGAACGAGAATCTCCCGGGCTATGTCGTCATGCATGCCCAGAGCAGCTTTGCCGAGCAGAGCTTGTTCGGCCGTCTCTGGGGCAGCGGGTTTCTCCCCTCGGACTACCAGGGCGTTCTCATGCGCAGCCAAGGGGATCCCGTCCTCTACCTCAACAACCCGGCCGGGGTCACGCGACAGGACCGGAGAGCCCAGCTCGATGCCCTCGTGGCCATCAATCAGGCGCAACACCAGCGCTTCGCGGACCCCGAAGTTCTCTCTCGCATCAAACAACACGAGATGGCCTATCGCATGCAGATGTCCGTCCCCGAATTGATGGATCTCTCTCAGGAAAGCGAATCCACCTTTGCCCTCTACGGTGAAGAAGCCCGCAAACCGGGAACATTCTCCGCCTGCTGCCTCAACGCTCGCCGCCTGGCCGAGCGCGGCGTCCGCAATATCCAGATCTTTCATCGCGGCTGGGATGCCCACGGCAATCTGCCCAAAGAACACGAATCTCAGTGCAAAGACGTCGACCAAGGCTGCGCCGCCCTGATCAAGGATCTCAAACAGCGCGGCATGCTCGAGGATACCCTCGTGGTCTGGGGCGGTGAATTTGGCAGAACAGCGTACTGTCAGGGCCGCTTGACGCCAGAGAACTACGGGCGCGATCACCACCCGAGGTGTTTCACCGTGTGGATGGCCGGCGGCGGCGTCAAACCGGGAATCACCTACGGAAAGACGGACGACTACGGATACAACATCGCCGATGCCGACGGCAACCCCATCCTGCCGCAGCCGACCAAGGATCACTGGACCCCGGGCACGATGCACATCCACGATCTCAATGCCACGATCCTGCATCTGCTAGGGATTGATCACCGGCGATTGACCTACCGCTACCAGGGCCGCGACTTCCGCCTCACGGACATCCACGGCCGCGTGATGAAAGAACTCATCGCCTAACTATTCTCAGCGCCTTCGCCACTTTCCATCCAGCTTCCGTAGAGCTTGTTCCTGTAGCGGGACGTGTGAGCGTTCCCTATGGGGAAAGCCTCACGGCTTCCTCTACGAAGCAGCCTCACTCGACGAAGAGAAAACCCTGGCGGCGGCGAAGATGCCTCTTTTTCGGAAGATTGATCTTGGCCACCTGGGCGCCTTCTTCGATGAGCGCTAGTGCCGCTTCAACCGTGTCGAAATCCACCTCGCTCACGCCCTGACGCCGCAGCCAGGCGTGCACCAGGCGTCGCTGCAGCGCGAGCGGAAGCTGGCGCAGGCGACGGACGGAAAGGCGCGGCTCCTCGATCCCTGCAACTTCCTCCACCAGGCCGTCGAGACAGGCGCTCTCCGCCTGGCACTGTTCGGCCAACCGCCAGACCGGCAATCGCACGTCACGGCCAAAGACCTCTCCCAACTGCGGGATGAGATCATGACGAATGCGATTGCGCAGAAATCGGCGATCCTCGTTGGAGGCATCTTCGCGAAAACGCAACCCGTGCTCTTCGGCATACTTGGAGAGCTGGCAGCGCCACACCGGCAGCAAGGGACGCAGAATCTCCAGGGAAACACCATCGATCTCGCGAATCACTGATTCACGCATCCCCCCGAGCCCCCGGCTGCCAGCGCCCCGGAAGAGATTCATCAGCACGGTCTCCACCTGGTCGTCGGCGTGATGGGCGAGGAAGATCTTCTTGCACCGACGCCGCCTCGCCACCCGGGCGAAACAGGCATAGCGCGCCTCCCGCGCCGCCGTTTCGATGGATTGTTTCTCCAGCTTGGCCAGACGGCGGACATCCTCCCGATGACTCTCCAAATCGTAGCCCAGCCTCGCCGCCAGGCGCCTGACAAAGGCCGCATCGGCACCGGAATCGCGTCCGCGGAGCACGTGATTGAGGTGGACGACGATCAGCTTGCGATAGCCTAACTGATGCAGGAGATGCAAGAGGACCACCGAATCCAGGCCACCGGAGACTCCGACCAAGTAGCGGCGCTTCACCGCATACTTTTCCCGAAGTGGCTCCAGCTCCTGGATCACACCCTAACGGATCTCCGTCGCCCCGCCAAAGTAGGGCCGCAAGGGATCGGGGAGCAGAATCGACCCATCGGGTTGCTGCCAGGTCTCGACCAAGGCCACGTAGAGACGCGGCAGGGCGAGACCGGAGCCGTTCAAGGTGTGGCAGAAGCGATTCTTTTTCGTTTCCCCATCCTTGTAGCGCAGATTCATTCGGCGCGCCTGATAGTCCATGAAATTGCTGCAACTCGACACTTCAAGGTAGCCACCGTGACCCGGTGCCCACACTTCGAGATCGTAAGTCTTGGCCGCGGAAAAGCCGAGATCGCCGGTGCAGAGTTCAACCACCCGATAATGAAGTCCTAACATTTGGAGGGCTTTCTCCGCGTGAGCGGTGAGTTCCTCCAGCACGGCCATGGAACGGTCCGGCTGAACGATCTGGACGAGTTCGACCTTGTCGAATTGGTGCATCCGAATCAGGCCCTTGCTCTCACGTCCGGCCGAGCCAGCCTCGCGCCGGAAACAGGGTGTGTAGGCCGCATACTTGCAGGGGAGATCAGCCTCGGAGAGCAGTTGGCCGCGCACGAGATTGGTCACCGGCACTTCGGCCGTGGGCGCGAGGAAGAAGGCGCCGTCCTCCAAGCCGTACATGTCGTCTTCAAACTTCGGCAGTTGACCCGTGCCGAACATGCAATCGCGACGAACGACAATCGGAGGACTGACTTCGGTGTAACCATGCTGCTCCGTCTGCAGGTCCAGGAGAAACTGGATCAAGGCCCGTTCCAGACGCGCCCCCTGTCCTTTGAAGACCACGTACCCCGAGCCCGAAACCGTGGCTCCGGCCTCGAAATCAAACAGACCAAGCGAGGCCCCCAGAGCGACATGATCTTTCAGATCATCACTCGGTTCACGGCGTTCCCCCCAGGCGCGGACCTCTGGATTGGCTGTCTCATCCTCCCCCACGGGACAGACCTCGTGAGGCAAATTTGGAATACTGAGAAGGAGATCCCGCTGCGCCGTCTCCGCCTGCAGCACCTGCTCATCCAGGGACTTGATGGACTCTCCAATGACCCTAACATTGGCCTCGATCTCCGAGGTGTCCTCGCCCGCCTTGCGGCGCTTGCCAATCTCCTTGCTCGTGGCGTTCCGTTCCTGCTGCAATTGTTGCCGCTCCGTTTCACATCGGCGCCGCGTCTCATCGTACGTCAGCACCTCGTCAACGATGCCGGGATAGTCGTCGCCACGCGCTTGCACACGTGTCTTCACGTCATCTGGTTGATCACGAAGGAGCCGGATATCGAGCATGGGCGCGACCCTAGCTCAAGGGTCTGAAAAGGAAAGGGGATTTCCCAAGACGCCCCCCGGGACATGCGCTAGGATCGCCCCGATGACGGAATCGCCACGACAACGCCCGCATCTCCCCGGTTTCAGCCCCTGCCCACACCTGCCACGACCTCTCGAACCTCTGACCCACCGGGTCATGGCGCCCTACCGGCGTGAACGCGGCCCTGAGTTCTATGAGACGGCGCTCAACTATGCGGCCTCACTTTGGCTTCAGGGATTGCCCGCGCGATGCCTCCTCCTGCTCAATCGGGCGCTCGGCGCCGACCTCAAGGGAGACGAAGAAGTCCTGCAACGATGGCCATTGCCCTATGCCGCCGTTCGCTGGACCCTGGAGAATCGTCCTGATGAGGAAGCGCATTTCCTGGGCAATCCGCGGCGCCACTACCAACATCTGGCCACCCGCATGGTCCCTCCACGCAAGATCCAGCGAACATGGCGCGCCTGGGCTTGCTGGTATCTCTCCCGGGAGATCCTGCCGGAAGAGGCGTTCCCCGCGGACACCCTCCAGATCCGCAATGAAGGCGTGGTGGAGCCGTCGCGCGCCAGCATTGCCAAGCGTCTCGACGAGCACGGCATCGGCGACGAGCGGGCGCTCTGGGAATCGGTCGTCGATCAGTAATCGGGAGCGAGGCGAGACGAGGCGATTCCCCTGAATCCGGACCCACCTCCTCGATTGCACTTGGGCCCGAACGAGCTAGGCTAGGTCCTCATGGTGAGAAACTTACGGAGGCGGATTCCCATTCTGGGATTGGCCTCGGTATGGGTCTTCTCCATTCTGACACATGCTCAGGAGGAGGAGACACCGCCTCCGCAAGACCCGCCTCTCTCAGAAACGCAGAGCTCTCCGGCTCCCCCGCCCGAGGTCAGCACGCTTCCACCTCACCCGCCCGATCTGACCGAACAATTTCAAGCGCTGGAGGAAAAAATCGATCAGAAGACTTCCGAGAGCGGCGAAGAAATCAGGGGGGAGTTCACGCGACTGCGCCAGGCGGTGGAGAGCATCGAGGGCCCACAGAGTCTCCTCAAGAAGCCTGCCATTTGGCTCGTTCTCGGTTTCTTCATGCTCCTTCCGGTGGCCATTCTCTTGTTAGGCTACGGGCTCCTGCAGCGCCTTGCCCGCCAGCACGACGAACTCCGGCGCCAGCGCTTGAGGCTCGAGGGGGTGGAAGAGAGCCTGCGGGAATTGCCGGGCAATCTACCGCGCCCCACGCTCGATGTTCCTCGACTGGCGGAGCGCTTGCGCACGGATCTCGGCACGATGCCGCCGGCTCCTCCCGAACCGGCCACGCCCGTGCCCGCTCCGGTGGCGACGCCGTTCTATCACAACGAGCACTGGCTCCATCGGGCGGTGGAAGGGCCCCGGCGCTACCTGGAACATCTGCGCGAGGTTCGCGAAGCGGTGGCCGAGGTTTACGAGGACTTGACGCAGTCAGACGATCCCGGCGAAAGCTTGGCACTCACGAGCTGGATGCTCTCACGCTTCTACCATCGGCAACGCGAGGGCGCCGAAGATCGCTGGCACCAACTTTTGCGCACCGCGGAGGAAACGGGTTACCTTTGTGATTTGGCGCTCTCGGAACGCTTGGAACAGGCACAGTCCGATGAAGAAGCGGCCCGGACCTTGCATCGCGCGCTCTACCGCGAACTCCTGGAGCACAGCATCAGCGACCACCTCATCCTCCTCGAAGAAATGCGCCATCTACCGAATTTCTGCGGCTCCGAGCCGTCCTACGCCGCATGCCAGGCCATTGCACAGAAGATCGATCCCTTGGTGGAGGCCTTTCTCAGCGCCACACGCCGCCTGGCCGGATACACTCCCAATCACGTGCCACTGTTCTCCGAGTTCACCGACGAAGCTGCTCATTTCCTGCGGAACAATCCTTCCGAACGCCTCCCCGGCGTCTACCAGCACCTCGACCTGCCTCGCCGGCAGGTGCTCTGCGTCCTCGCTTATGGCTTGCGCCGGGAACGGGGCTGGGAGAATGAAGAAACTCAAGTCATCCTTAGCTAGAGCTGAATCATGGATCTGGACGCCCTTACCGAACGCTTCAACAACGTCTGGCCGACGCTGCTGAAGTATTTCAACAATGCCAATCTGCTGAGCCTCAAGTTTTGGGTCACGCCGGTTGCCACCGTCCTCGTCATGATTTTCCTCGTGCTCATCATGGCGAAAATCCTGCGGCGCCCGCCAGTCCACGATCCCGAAGCACACGAAGGCGATCCGCCGATCCGATTTTCCCGGGTGTTCAATCTCTGGCGAGCCTGGCTCGTGGCCGGCTGCCTCACCGCCCTTCTTCTCGTCGCATGGATCACCTTCGTCAGCCGGCGAGGCGAGGCTTTCCGCGCCAACTACGAACTGCCTACCCTCATCAGCTTCACCATGGCCATGCTCTGTCCGGTCGTGGCCCTGATCAAACTCCGCGGCAGTTTCACCCGTCAGAAACTGAAGAACCTCGCCGGGCAAGCCCACACACCGCGAGTGGAAAGCCGCACCGTGACCGCCCTCCGCCGGGCCTTCCGCCGCTCCAAGGTCTGGCTCCTCGCCCCGCTGCTCGGTTTGGCCGTGCTCTTCATTCCCGGACTTAGCCGACCCTCGCTCGTGGCCATCCTCCTGGACAACTCAGGCAGTATGGAAGAACCCATCGCCCAGGCGAGAGAAATTCTCCGCACCATCCTGCCCCAGTTTCCTAACGAATCGAAGTTCGTCATCACCACCTTCGATCGCAACGCCAGTATCAACTCCATCGAGGAGGTGATGAATGTCACTGCCGGCCAGATGGACTCGCTCTCGGGCACGGTGCTCGCCTTCGAGAATGCTGATGAAGCCATCGCTCACATCGAGGGCGTGAGCACGGATCAGGGTTCGCCCATCTGCGAAGGCATCTGGAAAACCTACCTCGACGTCAATCAACAAGAGCCCCTGACATTTCCCAACCGCCTCTTTCTCATCATCACCGATGGCAAGGACCGGCGGGTGCAGCTCGACGAGCAGAGCGCCCAGTATTTCAACGTGGATGAGGGCTTCGCCACCGTGTTTCCCGATGACATGGTGCACTTCATCGACGTTCGCCTGGAAGAGGATTCCAGCGGGGAAGGTGAAACTTTTTTCCGTGCCGCCGAATCCGCCGGGATGAACTACAATGACGCCCAGGATCCCGAGGTGTATCAGAGCGTTCTCAAAGGCTTGCTTAGCCCCTGGACGGTCGATAAAGATCTGGTTTTCATCACCGTCCTCGTCTTTGTTCTCTGTGCCCTTCTCGCTCTCTTCATCAGCCCCAAACGCATGAAACGCATCAGCTAGTCCATGAGTCTGCTCGGCCGCCTCATCCTGCTCAGCCTTTTCTTCGCTGGCTCAGCCGTCGCCCAGACACCATCGTTTCCCCGTGACGCCTTTGTTCTTGTAGATGTGTCAGGCTCGATGGTGGGAGCCTCCTTCGGCATCGGCCACACCAAGGTCGTGGAGGCCAAGAACCTCGTGCGCGATCTATTGACCGACCAATTCGACTGGTCGAAGTATCCCAACTGGCAGCACTCGCTCCTCTCTCAGGAGATCCTCGACATCACCAGCCGGACTCCCGGGCGCACCCCATTGCTCGGGCCCGGCAGTCACCTCTTTCTCAAACGCTTCGGCGATCCCGCCTCCTCCAAGACGGCCTCCATTCACCGCGTGGTCAATGATCCCGCGCGCGACGTCGATGCCCTCCTGACGCGCTTCCCCGCGCCCGCCGAGTTCAACGATCAGCGCACCTTTCTCTGGCTCGCTCGCGCCATGACCCGGCGCGAAGCCATGAACCTCGGCCTCTCCTCCTATTTGTTAGTTGAGATCACGGACGCGCGCGAAGACAAGGAGAACATTGTCGACACCGACGACCAGGTCGCCGTCCGCGAATTCAAGAGCCTGCGACACGTGGAACACAATGGCGAGATCGGATCCTTTACCCACAAGGGAACACAAGGCGAGTACGTTCTCCAGGTAAATGTCAGGCTCGTTCGCCTGGCCAACGACGGCGCGCCTTCGAACGGCAACAGCACCCTCCTGAGCAATCTCGTCCTTCCGCAGGGATTGCGTGCTGGCGACGATGCCACGATCTCCTGGGATAGCTTCAACGCGCCGGGCGGCCTCTCCTACGAGGCATCCCTGACACCACCCAACGGCGCCACGCAATCCCTGACCACGCAGACGCCGCAGGTCACCTTTCCCGGCCTCAGTCAGGGCGTCCATTCGGTCAGCGTCTCCATCGACGGTGGCAGTTCGCTGCAGGGGCAATTCGAAGTGGCTCCGGCGAATACGAGTCCCGCCCCGGCGACGAATCCCACCCCCGATCCAGCCAACGGCGAGCCCAGCGAAATCGTCTTGCAGTCTCCCAGACGCGATGCCGCCATCAGTTCCGGCAGCGTCACCGTGAGCTGGCGCGTGGTCAACCCGCCACCAGGGTGCAAGTACCTCGTCACCATCACGGGACCGCCTGGCTCCCCCAAGATTCCCAAAAAGACAGTGGACGGGACGCGGGCTTCCTTTTCCGTCCGCAAGGCCGGTCCCTATCGCGTCCGCATCGCCGCTACCTCCCGAGGAGTCAAGCCCGCCTCCGGGACGTTTCACGTGAAAAGCGAAGCCGGCAAGAAGCTCCTCTATCTTCTCCTAACTCTCCTGCCCATCGTCATCGTCGCCGCCGCCGCCATTAGGCACGCCCGAAAACGGCGCCACGGAGAGGATGAATTCGATTCCTACTCAGAAGATCTCGACTGAGCTCCCTCGCGATCATCCGGCTGAAGGCGCCACATCTGCCCCGCCGCGGTGTTGGATGTCGACATGGTTTCGAAGCTCGCCGCGGTCATTGTCACCCTGGCCCTGATCTCTGTCAGGACCCCGGCTGCCAGTGCGGACGGGGAATCAGAATTGGGCGTGGCCTACTTCGAAAAACACGTTCGCCCCCTCCTCATCGAGAAGTGTTACCAATGCCATTCCGCGGAAGCGGATGCCAAGATCGAGGGCGGCCTGCGACTCGATTTCCGGGGCGGCTGGGAAAAGGGTGGGGATTCCGGACCGGCCCTCGTGCCCGGAAAGGTGGAGACCAGCCTTCTCATCCGTGCCGTACGTTATCGCGATCCGGACTTGCAAATGCCGCCAAAGAAAAAGCTCAGTGACTCCCAGATCGGCGTGCTCGAACAATGGGTGGCCCAGGGCGCCATCGATCCCCGCGAGGCCCCTCAAACAGACCATGCTGTCGAACCAGAGTCTACCGGGGCGAATCTCATCGACATTGATGAAGGGCGGCGGTTCTGGTCTTTTCAGCCTCCCCAAGAAGTCGAAGTTCCCAGCCTAACAACGCACGGGTCGTGGGCCAGCAATGCGATCGATGCCTTTCTCCTCGATCATTGGAAGGATCGCGGCGCGGCTCCGGCTCCCCCGGCGGCGCCCGGTCAGCTCGTGCGCCGGCTGGCCTACGCACTCACCGGTCTCCCTCCCGCCACCCTCGGTCTTCCGTTGGAAGCGGAAGACCGGCCCGATGCTCGCGAGCGCGTCATCGATCGCTTGTTAGCCTCTCCGCGATACGGTGAACGCTGGGGACGGCACTGGCTCGACGTCAGCCGGTTCGCCGATTCCAATGGAATGGATGAGAACATGGCCTACGTCCAGGCCTATCGCTACCGGGACTACGTCATTGATGCCTTCAACGCGGATCTCCCTTTCGACCGCTTCGCCATCGAACAGGTGGCCGGTGATCTGTTAGAACGTTCCACCATGGCGCAAAAGGTGGCCACGGGGTTTCTCGCCGTGGGCCCCAAGATGTTGGCCTGCGATGATCCGCAGAAAATGCGCATGGACATCGTGGACGAGCAAATCGATACCACGGGCCGGGCGTTTCTCGGCATGACCTTCGGCTGCGCCCGCTGTCACGACCACAAATTCGATCCCGTGACCACGAAAGACTACTACGGCTTGGCTGGCATTTTCATGTCGACCAAGACCCTGGTGAACTACAAGGTGGTCGCCAAATGGCACGAGTACGATCTCTCCCCTCCGGAGATCCGGGAAGCCCATGAAACCATCGCCAAGCTACGTCGCGAGGCCGAGGACAAGAAAGCCTCCCAGGAAGCGCGCGATGGCGCGCGCGAGCGCATGAAAGCGTTAGCATCCAAGACGCCGCCTCTGACCAAAGTGATGGGCGTGACGGAAAACGAGATTACCAATGCCAGAGTGCATCTGCGGGGGAGTTACCTCACCCTCGGTGAAGAGACGCCGCGCCAGGTGCCCGTGGTCTTTCACCGGGAGCCTCAGTTCCCGGCGGCGCTAGAGAACCAGAGCGGACGTTTGGAACTGGCCCGGTGGATCGGCTCGGCTGAGAATCCGCTCACCGCCCGCGTCCTGGTCAACCGGTTGTGGCGATGGCATTTCGGCAAGGGCCTCGTTTCCTCAACCGACAACTTTGGCAAGCTGGGCTCGCCCCCGCGGCACGCTCCCCTCCTGGATTATTTGGCCACGGAACTCGTTCAGGGCGATTGGTCCATCAAGAGAATGCAGCGCCTCCTCACGACATCCGCGCGATACGGTTTGACCACCACGCCGCCGCCTGGAGAGGCGGAACATGACCTGGAGAAGGTGCTGCCGGCCTATCAACCCCGTCAACGCCTCGACGCCGAGAGCTTGAGAGATAGCTTGTTAGGCCTCGCCGGAGCTCTCGACCTCTCCATGCATGGCCAACTGCTCAAGGACCAGCCCGGGAAGTACGTCAATCGCTCCCATCTTGACGACTACCTCACTTTACCCCGCCGTTCGGTCTACATTCCCATCGTCCGGAGCGCTCTCTACGGTGCCTTCGTCGCCTTCGACATGGCGGATCCCTCGGCACCCAACGGTGATCGGCGCCAATCCGTCGTCGCCCCCCAATCCCTCTACATGATGAACAGCGACCGCGTGCACCAGACGGCGGCGCAGCTGGCGGAGAGACTGCCCGCAGAGGGACTCCGGGAGAAACTCGACGCCCTCTACGGCCGCCTCCTGCATCGCCCCGCGAGCGAAGCCGACGTCAGCCGGGCGCAGGCCTTTCTCGCGTCTTATTCCGGCGAGGACGGCTGGGCCGCCCTCGCGCGCGCCATTTTGGCTTCCAACGAGTTTCTCTATCTGGACTAATCCCACGAAGTCGTCCCATGCGCTCATCCCTTTGCCATCACCGCAGCCTCCCTCTGACCAGGCGCGCCCTCTTGCAGCAATCGGCTGCGGGCTTCGGCGCCCTGGCCTTTCACGGGCTCTTGGCGAAAGATGCGGCGGCAACAACCAACGGCCCCCTGGCACCCAGGCCGGCGCCTCGCGAGCCCAAGGCGAAGCGCGTCATCTTCCTTTTCATGCACGGCGGCCCCTCCCAGGTGGACCTCTTTGATGACAAACCCCGGCTGACGCGCGATGACGGCAAACCCTTGCCCTTCGACATGCCGAGGATTGTCAGCAGCAAGACCGGGAACTTGTTAGGCTCACCCTTTCACTTTGCCCGCCACGGCCAGAGCGGCGCCTCCGTCAGCGACATTCTTCCTCATCTCAGCCGCGTGGTCGATGATCTCTGCATCATCCGTTCCATTCACGGATCCAATTCCCGCCATGGCGGCGCCTTGTTAGAACTGCACACCGGTTCAGACACCTTCCCCCGGCCCGCCATGGGCTCTTGGATTCAGTATGGCCTGGGAACGGCTAACGAAAATCTCCCCGGGTTTCTCACCATCAATCCCCCCGGCGGTCACGGCGGCGCCAACGCCTGGTCCTCTTCCTTCTTGCCGGCGCACTATCAGGGCACGCGCATCGCGAAGAACAAAGAGAGTCGGCTGGAGATCCCGTTCATGAGTGGCCCCGCGGCCAGTCGCCGGGCGCAGCGTGAAGAACTCGCTCTGTTAGAGGCGATGAACCGGGATCACCTTTCCCAGGTGGGCGGCGACCCGGCGCTCGAGGCTCGCCTGGCCTCCTACGAACTCGCCTTTCGCATGCAAATGGAGGCCCCGGGTGTGCAGGATCTCTCCACGGAATCGGCCTCGACCCGCGCGCTTTACGGCATGGATGATCCCACCACGGCGCCTTTCGCCGAACAGTGCCTTCTGGCGCGGCGATTCTCCGAAGCCGGCGTGCGCTTCGTCCAGGTCACCCACCGCTACTGGGATCAGCACAGCAAGTTGGAGAAGGATCATCGACGCCTGGCCTCGGAAATGGATCGTCCCGTCGCCGCCCTCATCACCGATCTCAAACAACGCGGCTTGTTAGACGATACCCTGGTTTTGTGGGGAGGCGAGTTCGGACGCACCCCGGTGGCCCAGGGACGCGACGGCAGAGACCACAATCCTCACGGCTTCACCATGTTTCTCGCTGGTGGCGGCACCAAACCCGGGATCCAGTACGGCAACACCGACGAGTACGGTTTCTACGCCGTGGAAAACCGGGTCCATTTCCACGATCTCCACGCCACCATGCTGCACTTGCTTGGCATCGACCACACCAAGCTCACCTACAGGCACGCCGGGCGCGACTTCCGCCTCACGGATGTCTACGGCGAGGTCGTCCACGATATCCTCGCCTGAGGGCGGTCTGTTGCACCGGGCATCAAGTGGGAGTATCGTTAGCGATGCAATCCGGATGGCCCACCTCCACTGTCACCTGGCTTCTTCTCACCTGGTCCGCGGCCGCCGCACCGCTGGGAGAGGAAACACCGCTCTTCAGCTTCCCGCCCTTTGACGCCGACTCCTGGCAAGCCTCGAATCCGGAGGACCTCGAGATCACGGAGGACGCCCTGGAGCTGAGCACCCAGGGCGTGGCCTATGCCTGGATCGAGAGCCGGTTGACCAACACCACCTTGGTCACGGAAATGGACCCGCTACAGGCCGATGCCGTTTTCCTCGCCCTTCGCGTTCAGGCGAATCCCCCGCTGAGCGGTTATGTCGTGGACATCTCGCGGGAGGGGATGGTCAACCTCATCTCGCTGGTCGATGGCGACGACACCCTGCTGGCCTCCAGGGAGTTCCCCTCGGGCGTTCTGGGAGAACAACTCATGATCTGCCACGAACTCCGCGGAGAACGGCTCCGGTCCTGGATCTGGCCCAAGAGCATTCCGCAACCGCAACAACCAACTCTGGAGGCCCTCCTGCCGGCGCCACTCGCCTTTGTCGAGGGACGCGCCGCCGTGGGCGTGCGAGGAGGTACGGCCACGTTCCGCAAGATCGACGTCGGCGCACAGGTTTACCGCCCCGCGATCCTTAGCCTCTTGCCCCTGAAGAAAGAGCCACGTTTCA
Source organism: Verrucomicrobiales bacterium (assembly GCA_028281705.1). Lineage (GTDB taxonomy): Bacteria > Verrucomicrobiota > Verrucomicrobiia > Verrucomicrobiales > DEV007 > JAACDM01. The sequence goes on along the minus strand of JANQJH010000327.1, from coordinate 16,017 downwards.
ACATGTCCTGGGAGTCCATTCCCAACCACGTCTATCGGATCGACGCCTCCGGAGACCGGGAGGAATGGCATCCCCATTATTGGGTCAAGGCCGCTAGCGAACACACCGAAGTCGTCATCCCCGCTTCCTTTGCCTTTGAATCCGCGCCCGGCCTCTTCTACCGCGTGATCAACCTCACCGCCAGCGTCGGCGTCGACGTGCAACTCGATATTATCGTTCCCACCACGCCGAGACTAGCCCTGGCCTGGACCTCAACGGACGACCGAGTCTACAGCTTCGAGTGGTCCAAGGATCTCATCGCGTGGGAATCCTACGGCCCCTTCGTCGTCGAGGGCGAGGTCGGCACTGATACCTCCACCGCCGTGCTTCCGCTTCCCGAGCCACTGACCAACGAAGACGCCTCCCCGCTCTATGTCCGCGTCATCGACCTCGAAGACAAGGACACCTACGGCATCGTGCCTTTGATGCCGGGGGGCTGACCACCATCCAGTGGCGATTCCAGGAAGCACGGCCGCACTGCTCTCGCGAACGATCGATGAACGATCCCCATTGGTAATTCTGGAGATCGTTAAACATCCAGAATGCATTTGCAATTTCCCGCAGAACCGCCAACACCAAAAACAAGGCTCGACAAACCTCCCTCCCTCCCTCCACTCTGAAAAGGAGTAATCTTAGAAAGAGCATTCTTGGAGGGAAAGAAGGGAGAATCTACGATGGCGGATGATTCATTTGACGTCTTTATCTCGTATTCGTGGCGAGACAATGCCGATGGCTGGGTCACGAAGCTTGAGGAACAGCTACAAAAATCTCTGTGCCAGTTAGGACCCTCCGGGGTCAATGTCTATCGGGACGCGTCCGATGCCCGTCAGAATGAATTGGCGCCGGTTGCCATTGATCAATCACTCCTTAAGGCAAGGCATCTCATCATCATTTATTCCAATAACTGGCGGAACTCGACTTATTGCCAGACGGAATTTGATCACTACTGGCAAAAATCTCGCAAGAGCGCCGATCCTGTATCCCTATATCGCATCTCTTGCATCTGGCTATGTGATTTCTCCGACGAACGCAATCGCCTTCCTTTTCCGCTTTCCTCCCTTCGGGGCTACGATTTCTTTCAAGGCGAGGGCGATGCCTCGGTTCCAGCTCAGCCATCGTTCCGAGATTCCAAAGTCTTCCGGAATCTGCTCGGCGACATCCGAGCCGAACTCAAACTCGACCAACAAGCGTCAGCGACACCGACTCGCTTCGCGCTACTGTCCCCCATCGATTGTCGAGAGCGGCGCAATCGATTGGCGCGCGAACTGGCGAAGAAAGGCATCCTAGCCTACCCGCCACCTCAAGTTATCTGTGAGACTGAGAAAGAACTCGAGGAACTATTTCGCCCCATGTCTCCACCGGAGGGCACCCCCTTCATCAAATTCTATGACGAGAGCCTCGTTTCCGAGGACACATGGGACATCGATTACGCCTTCGCGGAGAAAAAGCGGTTTGCTATCATTATTTGGGACTCGCAGGGCACCTATACTCAAACCGGCAAAGTCCCAGATCTCACCAATGCCGATCTTCAAGTGGGTGCCCTGGATGATTTCATTCGATTTCTCGATGACACGCTCCTTGATGCCCCAATCAACGACCCCACCGAAGACGAACCTCTTCCCGCCTCAACGGACGATCCGTCTCAGGATGGAAAGGAATCCCGCACGTCGAGCACCAAACCCCAAATCGGTATCTTTGCAGACGACGATAACATCAAGGTCGCCGACACCTTCATCGCCCGCATCCGCCGTGAAGTAGGCCGCTATAAGCGCCCCGCGGTCACGATACCCAAGAATCCTACAAGAGACTTCCTCTCCCAATTTAGGGCCTTTGTCATGTTTTATGGGGCTGACGGCTCTCACCCGCAGGACGAGGAGGATGAGAAAAAGCGCGTGCGGAAACAAAAACGCCGGGCCGACAGGTTTTCCGATGTCTTGGAGGAGCAGGGAATCTCGGCCTCAAGAGGATACATATTCCGTTCTCCACCTCCATTGGAAAACGTGCCTTGGCCCGATAGCGGGTATGCCCGAATCTTTGATCTCGCAAAGAAGCCCGATATTGACGAGGCCATCGCGCAGCTGAAAGTCAACCTAGACTAGCACTCTTCTTCCTATCAATAGGAAAGGATACCAACAGAGATGCCGACCAACGAAACTCAATCTCTGCTCAACCCCTATCCAGGGTTCCGGCCTTTCCGAGAAGAAGATTCCAGGTTCTTTTTTGGAAGAGGCCAGCAAATCGCCTCCTGTTTACGAATACTTCGAAAGAACCATATTCTCGTCATCGCCGGAGAGAGCGGTTCGGGAAAGTCCTCCTTGATTCAGGCTGGAGTCCTTCCCCGGCTACAATCTATCTCCGATGCTTCCGATGAAGATGACGAAGATCTTCAATGGATTTCCATCCTCACGAAACCTGGCAATAGCCCGAGACGCAACCTAGCAGAATCCCTGGCATGCGCCATCTCTCCTGAAAACGATCCTCTGTCTAACGAGGCGCTAATCGCCGAGTTGGAAGATCAGTACGATGACAACAGTGATTGGCTTGAAGAAATCATTCTCGAACACCTCGATCCCAGACGCCCCATACTCTTGGTCGTCGATCAATTCGAGGAGCTGTTCCGGCACCTCGAACGGCAGGACAACTTGCTCAGCGAAGAACACCACCTAGCAAACCGGTTCGTCGCCAATCTCCTCTATTGTCGTGAGAACATCGATCGCTTCCACCTCGCGTTTACTATCCGATCCGAATTCATTGGTCAGTTCACGTCCATTCTCGATCTTCCAGGAATACTATCATCCTCGCTCTATCTCTGCCCACGAATCGTGACGCAAGACATTGAAAAATGCATCGTCATGCCGGCTGAGAAAGCTGGATTCTCAATCTCGAAACGCCTCGTCAGGCGTTTGGTGGCATTCTATGCCGCCGAAGCGCAAGGAGACGGCCTCTGCCAGTTGCAGCATTATCTACGCACCAAGGCTAGCGGCCAGCCCTCTGGAACGACGATCGACCTGGATGGCGAAGAACTCCGAGATTTCTACCAACGATTCAATGACAACATCAACGATCATCTGGATAAGGTCTTCCTGAGCTTAAGCGCAGAGGAACAACACATCACAGAGACCTTGTTTCGCGCCTTTTGCCATTGGCACGCAGGAGGGATCCTCACCCGGCAGTCTGTCGTTGTCACCGAACTCGCAGCCCTGAGTGGCACTCCCATTGAAAAGGTCATCGCCGTGATTGAGAAGCTGCGTTGTGATGGAAATAACTTTGTTTATGACAGCGGCGACTCTCAAATTCGTGCAAATGACTCCATTGAAGTCCAGCACGAGTGCATTCTACGGAATTGGCACCGGCTGTTCTCGGCCGATTCCAGTTGCGCCACCTGGAAGAGATCCAAATCGCTCGAGCAACACCGCTTACGAAGAGTCGCGAAGCTCGTCGTGAACGCCTTCAAGCACATGTGCCTCATTCTCGGAATCGAGCGCCTCTCCGGCATCAATAGATCAAGGAGCGATACGTGGGCCGAGGACGAACAGCGCAAGCGCGCCACATTCTCACAACTCATCTATGATGCCCGGAGGTACGCTGAGCGATCCTCAGGATCTATCTGGATTGGGCTCGATCGTCTTGAAGCAAAGCGCTGGTTCGGGAACGGCGTCAGCGGTATTTGGATCGCCCGTCTTCTTGGCATCCAAATCGATCCGCACACCTCCTACCGCGTTCGCGTGACAACGGGCGCGAATGGTGATTCCGCGACAAGAAGAGGCGAAGTTGTCATTAATCAGTCCGACGAAGAATTAGAGATCTCGATCAAAGACGCGAGTTCCGAGGGCCAGACGCTCATTAGTGAGAGTAACTTCGCCCAGGTCTTGGAAACGAAACTCTTGCGAGACAGGATCAGCGACCACCCAGGCGCCGCGGTCTCGGAGGCAGAGCATGCCCACGAAGGTGAAAGTGAATTGTGCACTTCCGCTCTAGTCGTTGCCAACCATGACATCTGCAGAATCAGCAAGAGCGTCAACAAGTTCCTCGGCGTTAGCAACCGAGTTGTTAGATTCCTCTGGTTCTTCATACTTGTCTTTCCGCTGGCACTCTTCAGCCTTGCACTCGTCCTCACCACCCTCCTCGACGTCAGGGCACTTCTTGATGATATGGTAAAAGACAAGACCTCCCTAGGAGCACAGATCGAAAGTAATGAGAAAGAGATAGAAAACCAGAAGATTCTGCTAGAAATCTCCAAGACGGACCTTTCGCAAGTGAACTTGGAACTCGAAAGCGCCAAGACGGAGATTGCACGCAAGAACGCGGAAGCCAAGAGATTGCGCGATGAGAATGACAAGGAAAATCTAATAACTCGATTCGCCCAGAAAGAAAAGGTCTTACGCGAGAAGAGCCATAGCTTTGCCTCTCAGCGCGCCGAAGCGGTCGCGAAGTTGGAAGCTGAAAAGGATGCAGTCACCAATCTCTTCAATAGTGCGAAGCTGCTTGGCCTTCTCAATGAACGTTTCCTCTGGGAGTTTCGTGTCACGAACATCCAGTATTGGGCTCTACTCGGCGACGATTTCTCCGCATATTCCATGGCGCAGTTAAAGGAAGCGGCGGACGCAGCCTTGAAGACAAGAAACCGTCCGGAGCCGGCAAGCTTGGCTCCGGCTGATATCTCGCTCACGGTCCTGCGATTGTATTGTGAACGCTTGCTGGGGGAGGCGCGTAGCGACCAGAAGGGTGAGCTTTTCTCTCGGATCCCCAACGAGAACGCATCGAACAACGTTAGAACAGTGCTACAATTGGCACAGTCAATCGGCGTTGACACTCGTTTCGATTGGATTCGCAATGGCAAAAACCCGGGGTCGTCGAATGAGAATTACAAGCGACACGCCGCCATGGTGCTGGACTACTGTTGGCTCTTGGTGGGCCGTTGCGTTGCCTACGATATCGACTTGAGTTCCGAAACGGCAACACAGCTGGACGAGAGCGTGGTGGAGATTCGAAAGATTACTGATCATTGGAAGAACGCCCTTCCTCTATTAAGAGAATCGTCTTCAAAGAACGGCGAATTCACTGAATTGGCCTTCCAGCAGAAGCTCGATATCGAGTTTGCCCGACTGGAATCGGCACTTGACATCTTGAATGGACACGCCGCAATCAACAGAAGTTATCTGGCAAGATCGTCGATTGAAGGCTGGCCCGGAGTGGAAGACGATCAGAAGCACATCTACGCCAGATCGAAACGGCTCTATAACGAGACGATACGTTCCAACATCGAAAACGCTATATCCGCCTACAACGCCGCGGTTGACAGGAGGGAATCCCTCTACAGGAAAGCAAATGAGTTGCAATTGGAGACGTGGAGCCTTGGTGGCGGCACGATATCTCGCGGTGGCCTGATTCAAGAATATGCAGCATCCGTCTGGTTTCGAGTTCGAGCACATTACTTCCACCTTATCTGCAGGTATCCCTTCTACAGCGAAGGCATTGTCGAGATCGTCGACGCCATAGACACTGATTGCGAATCAGTCGTCCAAGCAACGAAAAGATACTGCAAGGCAAGTCCTTATTACGCCGATGGCATCAACTCCATCATTCTAACAGCTTCCGCGATTCTCTCTCGCTATGCGGATACGGTCAACAGACTCAGAAGGGCGCCGAACTGGATGTCTTCCAAGGACAACAACCAGATTTCTCGAGATTGGGCTTCAAGTATTGTGGAATTGTTCTTTGAAATCATCGATGCTCGCCAAGGCACGGCCGTTCCACAATGGACTGCGGCCGGACCCGATCCCGGCGCGCTTGCCCAACTCCGGCACGTCCTGGGTGAGCTTGAAACCGTATTCGGTCAGGAAATCGACAACCTTCTCAGAGGCGGAAAGGAAATGTATCTGGAGAACAAGGGTGATTCCATCGACATTCTCATGGAAAAAGTAAGAGGCGCCACCCCAACTCAACCCCTACCCAGTGAGTCACTCAATCCTTATTACGTCGTTTACGAAAGCGAATCTGGATTAAGCCTGCGCGAATATCCTGGTGGCCGCCCAGTAGGCTACATGAAACCGATTGGCCCATCTCGGCCTCATTTCTGGGTGTTCGGAGATGCCGTTAAAAGTGATTCGGGCCTCCCTTACCGGAAGGGAAGAATTGAAGGATGGATGCCCAGGCGCAATCGGCAATCAGGTGAGATACTTCTAGAACCGAGTTCAAATGATAGGCTTCAAGTTTCCACCCAAGAGGCCAGCACCCTCCGAGCCTTGCCGACGAGAACCTCGACGCTCCTTGCCGAATTGAAGTCCGAAGCGTTCGTCACACCAATCGAAGGCGCGGCCCCTGTTCGGGGCACACAGTTCGAGTGGGTCAAAGTAGTTTACGAGGGATGGGCCCAAGAGATCTCTAGGAATGGGTCTCGCCTGATGAGACCAGTGCCATTCATTGAATCCATTCGGGGAAAGACTTTTCGAGGAAAAGTTGAGTTTCGGCTCAACGCCCAGTCGGTCATTTTCTCTGATCGGATACTCATCATACCTGACCAGGGCGTTGACGTGGTGATGACGTATTCGGACCAAAAGAACGACGAAGCCACCAGGACTGAAGGATCCGTCGCAATCGTTGGATCTTGGGACGACAACGAATTTGAGTCACCCAAAAAGCAGGAGGTCAAAATTCCAGGATACAATCCCTGGGTGAAGGAAAATGTTCGCATTCTGTTTTCCAAGGACCTGCGTTCTGCTGAAGCTTCGTTTTCATTTCAAAACGGGTGGGATCAAGTAGAGGGTAAGGGTCGATTCAACGTTGTCAGCGACCGATAGTTGGTTAATGAACTCCCTATCGTCAGCAAGCGACCGCCCAACTTGCACGCTATTTGTCTTCTCTATTCCCGTACGATTAACTTCCGCACCACCACGGACGCCGCGGCAAAGCCGAGGGCGCCGGTGACGAAGCTCGCGGTGCCGAATCCCGAAGCGCAGTCCAACTGCAAACTCGAGCCGGGTTCGGGCCGGTCACAGACCTGGCCGTCGCTCCAAGGGAAGACGGGATTTTCCGCCGTGAAGACCGCGGGAAAGCCAAAGGGTTCCCGGAGATCGCGAGAGAAGCCGTACTCCTGCCGCAGTTTTTTACGGAGGCGCTTGAGCAAGGGATCGTGGGTCGCCAGTCCCAAATCCTCGATGGCCAACTTGGCGGGATCCCGTTTGCCCCCGGCACTCCCGGAGATGACCAATGGCTGACGCCGCCGCCGGCACTCGGTCACGAGAAGGCACTTGTCATTGATACTATCAATGGCATCGACCACGTGATCGAATCCCCGTGAGAGAAACTCCTCGGCGTTGGAAGCCTTGAAAAACGACTCCTCCACTTGCACCCGGATCGCCGGGTTGATGAGCCGGACCCGTTCCGCCAGGGCCCCGGCCTTGGATCGGCCCACAGAACCGTCCAGGGCTTGGATCTGGCGATTCACATTGGTCACGCAGACGTCATCGAGATCGATCAAGGTCAACTCGCCCACGCCCGAGCGGGCCAAGGACTCCACCGCCCAAGACCCCACGCCACCCAGGCCGATGACGGCCACATGGGACCTCTCCAGCCGGGCGAGGGAACCCTCTCCATAAAGCCTCTGAATCCCGCCGAAGCGCATGGAACGAATCGCGAGCGATCTGTTTTTCTAACCTAACCGAACGAACGCCCCGCCGGACCTCGATGCCTACTTCTCAATGGTGAACTCATCCCTGAGCTTCCCGTCGATATCATAGGCGCGGTAGACGAGGCGGTCGCCGTCGATCATCAAATCGAGGACCTGGAAAGTCGGCGTGTTGGTCATGCCAAACTCCGTGTAGTCTCTCTTGTCCTGCCTGTACATCTTGGTGCCCGAAACGGAGACCACGTAGATGGTCCCGTCTTTGGGAGAATCAACCTTTTTGCCACCCTTCATGGGGAAGGTCCGAAGGTAGGCGTGGTCATGCCCTTGCAAGGCGACATCGATGTGGTGTTTATCGAAGATATCTCCCCAGAGCTTGCGGATGTCCGCGTTGTCACGCGAGGGCGCCGAGGAGTAGGCCGGATGATGGTAGACGGCAAACCTCCAGGTGGCATCGCTCTCCGCCAGAGTGCGCTCCAGCCAGGCGGTCTGACTTCGGGGATCGATGTTGGTGTCGAGCACGACAAAGAGCGCATTGCTATACTCGAAGGAATAGGCCCGCTCCTTCTCCACATCGTCCGGGCCGTTCTCCAAAAGGTTCATCAGCTCGAGATACATCGTTGGGTGCCCACCCTGATTCTCATGATTCCCGATTGCGGGAACGAGTTGCTTCCGGTTGTAGACACCATCACAGTTATGCCAGAAGGCATCCCAGTCGTCACGATCGTTGCCCCGGTCAACCAGATCGCCCGCCATGATGTAGAAGGCGGCATCGGGACGATGGCGGTCAGCCGTCTTCAGCAGCGAACCCCATCGGTAGAGCCCGTTCTGCGCGTCGCCCATGTAGATGAAGGAAAACGGCTGGGTCTCGGAAGGCGCAGTGGTGAACTCGGACAGTTCCGTCCACCCTCCGTCCGAACCATCGCCCACCGAGTAAACATAGGTCGTATTGGGCTCGAGCCCGTTCAGCTCGACGACGTGAAGATTGATCAGCCGGTCATTGATAATGTCAGGCGTTTCCAGGGACCGCGTCACCGCGGTCACCTGTTCCAAGGGCTTCGGCTGGAACCGGTTGTAGAGCGCCTTTTTCTGATAGAGCATGGCACCCGTCTTCACACTCGGATCCGTTCGCCACTGCACGGTTTGCGTCGTCTGCGGATCGCCGCTCCAGGTGAGAAAGATCTGATCGGGGAGGGGCCCACTCACATGGTTCGTCCAGCGAAAGTACTCCACCAATCGCGCATCATTCGCACTCAGCGATTCCGTGCGGATCATCAGTTGATCCTTGAGTTCTTCCGGGACCGCCGGAAGCTGATCATCGGCATCGACGTAGGGCTTGGCGTCTTTCTTGAACTCGCCCAACCGTAAGGTCGCGGGATACATGCTCGATACCTGAATGCGGTCTCCTTCGTTTTGCGGAGCCACGGTGACGAGGTAGTGGTCCCCCTTGCCAAACGAACTCACACCCAATCCGACGGCACCGGCATCGAAATCCTTCTGCCAGACGTCAAACTCCGTGGATCCCATCTTCATGATGATTCCCGTGAGATCGAAATCGCGATCACGGATCCAAAAGGGCTCCGATTTGATGCCCCGATCACGGAGGATGGAGACCTTGACGGGCACATTCACTTTGAAACTGATATGTTCAGTACCAAGGATGGTCCGCTCCCTTTCGGTGAGAATCTTGTAGACCTGGTAGGGGGTGAGCTTTTTCAGCTCTTCCTCCTTGTACTTTTCTTTGAGCCTGATGGCGACACCGGCCACGGTGTCATGCACGGAGGGGTGGTCGCCCACATGGGCCCGAAGGGACGGCGGCCAGACGGCGGCCAGCAGCCCCATCACCACGGCGAACCGGAACGATAGTGATTTCATGGAAATGATCGACGAAAACTCGGAATGCCAGATAGTCCACCGTTTCTGTTCTGCCGGCGGAAATCAATTCTAATTTCTAAAATATTAAGGAAAGTTAGAGAAACCGGGGTTCGCCTCAGGCGGGGATCTCCACGCTCGTGAGGACCTCATCGACGATCTGTCGCGCCGTGAGCCCCGAAAACTTCGCCTGGGGGTCGAGCACCAGGCGATGGGCGATGACATCGGAGGCCAGCGATTGCACGTCGTCCGGCGTGACGAAGCCGCGTTCGTCGAAGAGGGCGATGACCCGCGCCGCCTTCATCAGAGTGAGCGCGGCCCGCGGACTGGCGGCCAGCTGAACCTCGGCCACATCCCGCGTCGCGGCCACGAGATCGACGATGTAGCCCATGATCTCTTCGCTGACCCGGATCTCTTCCGCAGCCCGAATCAGGTTCTCGATATCCGTGAGCGACGCGCAAGGCTCGAGGGCGTCCACGGGATGACCAGCCTGCTGGGCTGCCAGAATGGCGATTTCTTCCCCCCGATCGACATAACCGAGAGCCAACTGCATGGCGAAGCGATCCATTTGCGCCTCCGGCAGCGGATAGGTCCCGCGAAATTCCACGGGATTCTGCGTGGCGATGACAAAGAAGGGCCGTGCGAGACGATGCCGCTGCCCCTCAACGGTCACCTGCTGTTCCCCCATGGCTTCCAGGAGGGCCGACTGCGTTCTCGGAGACGCTCGATTGATCTCGTCCGCCAGCAAGACGTTGGTGAACACCGGCCCCGGGTGAAACTGAAAATCCTGATTGCGCGGGTCAAAGATGGAGACCCCGAGAATGTCCGAAGGCAGGAGATCGGGAGTGAACTGCATCCGCTTGAAGTCCATCCCGGTGATGGAACCTGCGATGGCCTTGGCCAATGTCGTCTTTCCCGTTCCGGGATAGTCCTCTAACAAGACGTGGCCACCGCTCAAGAGCGAGGCCAGCAGCTTCTTCACCACGTCATCCTGGCCGTGTATGACCTGGGAAACATTCGCTCGAATGTTCTGATAGACTTGCTGTGGAAGCGGGGCGGACATCCGGGGTGGGAGCCGGGTCTAGTTAGGAATATGGATGGCGTGCCCGTAGGCTTGGCCGGTCGCTTCGTGCACGGCCTCTGCCAGGGTGGGATGCGCGTGGATGGTGGCTTCCAGGTCGTCCTTGGTCGCTTCCAAGGTGATGGCCAGTCCGAGTTCGGCAATCATCTCCGTCGCCTCCGGACCCACGATGTGAGCCCCGATGACCTCTCCGTATTTCTCACCAAAGAGGAGTTTGACGAAGCCCTCGGTATCACCCACGGCCAGGGCTTTGCCGCTGGCCTGGAAAGGAAACTTCCCGACCTTGTAGGCGATCCCCTTTTCCTTCGCCGCCTCTTCGGTCAAACCGACACTGGCGACCTGGGGATGGCAGTAGGTGCAGCCGGGAAAGACCTCGATCTTCTTCGGCGCATGATCGGTGAAGAGTCCGTCGACACATTGGATGGCCTCCCAACTGGCGACGTGGGCCAGCCAGGGTGGTCCGATAATGTCCCCCACGGCATAAATACCCGGTGAACTCGTCTGGTACCTGTCGTCCGTGACCAGATACCCCCGATCCGTCTTGAGATCCATGCCCCCAGGGAGGACCGGCGCGACCCCGATGGCAATGAGAGCCGCGTCGCCGCTCAACACCTGGGAGTCCTTGCCTTCGACCGTGATCTCGACCCCCGATCCGGTATCCTTGGTCCCGGTCACCTTCGTTCCCGTGAGAACCTTGATCCCCTGCTTCCGAAAACTCTTTTCCAGGGTGACACTCGATTCACCATCCTCCACCGGAAGAATGTGAGGCAACATCTCGACCAGGGTCACCTTGGTCCCAAAGGCGTTGAAGAAATAGGCGAACTCCACGCCGATGGCCCCGGCGCCAATGATGATCAGTTCCTTGGGTTGCTCGGCCAGGACCATGGCCTCCTTGCTGCCAATGACCGTCGTACCGTTGAAAGGAAAATCGGGAAAGGGCCGGGAAACACATCCCGTTGCCACCAGGATATGGGTCGTATCGTAGAGCGTCTTCTCTCCGGCCGCATCCGTCACCGACACCTTGCCGGGGCCTTCGAGGGCGCCTTCACCGCGCAGGTAGTCGACGTTATTTTTCTTGAAGAGAAACTCGACCCCGCCCGCCAGACGATCCGAAACCTTGCGGCTGCGCCCGATGACCTGATCCCAGTCGTAGCCGAGCCCTTCGATCTTCAGCCCAAACTCGTCGGCGCGCTTGTCCAGCAACTGATAGAGCTCCGCATTCTTCAAGAGAGATTTGGTGGGAATGCATCCCCAGTTCAAACAAGTCCCGCCCGCGCGGTCCATTTCGACACAGGCAACCTTCTTGCCCAACTGCGCCGCGCGAATCGCGCCGACGTATCCCGCGGGACCGCCGCCGATAACAATAAGGTCGTAAGCCATGGCCAATCTAACTAACTAGTGGTTGAGGTGAATAAGAGAGACAAGAGATCGAACGAGTCTAGAGCAACATGAGCGCCGGATTCTCTATCAGACGCCGAAGCTCGGCGAGGTACTGCGCTCCCACCGCCCCATCGATCACGCGATGGTCCCCGCTCATGCCGATCTTCATCCGATGCCCCACCACAATCTGGTCTTGGGCATCGACGACCGGCGTCTTGCGAATCGTACTCACGGCGATGATGAATGCCTGGGGCGGATTGATGATGGCATCGAAACTATCAATCCCATAGGCACCGAGATTGGATACCGTGAGGGTGCCGCCGGCAAACTCATCAGGGGAGAGCTTCTTCGCTCGCGCCCGCGCCGAGAGATCCTTGACCGCAAGACTGATCTCCAGGAGCGACTTGTCCTGGGCATTCCGGATGACAGGCGTGACCAAGCCGTCGTCGATCGCCACGGCGACACAGACGTTTACCGAAGCAAACTGGATGATGGCGTCCCCGTCGAAGGAGGCATTGACCTGGGGAACCGCTACGGCGCCCTGGATGACGGCCTTGAGGATAAAATCGTTGATCGTGTATTTGTTGGCCTCCTCGTTCTTTTGCGCCGCCTGATTGACCTCGGCGCGGAAGGCCAGAAGGGGCGCTGCATCCACGTCAACCGTGAGGTAAAAATGCGGGATCTGTGTCTTGCTCGCCAAGAGGCGCTCGGCAATCACGGATCGCATGCCCGAAAGCGGAAGGCGCTCATCGCCCTCCCCAGCCGTGGCGCGAATCGCGGGCAGCGTCGAAACAGCGGCGGCACCACCGCTCGGGGGCGCCCCATCGCCCACCGGGGCATTCTCCACATCGCGTTTCACAATCCGGCCTCCGGGACCACTGCCTTGAATCTTTGTGAGATCGATTCCCCGCTCCGCCGCAATTCGGCGGGCCAGGGGAGAGGCCGCCACGCGCTCCCCGCCAGAGGCCAGAGGGGCCGCGGGAACGCCTTCCGTGGGCACGGATTCGCCACCTGCCGACGATGCTTCGACGGGAGCTGAACCAGTCTCACTCGCAGCCTCTGCCGATGGGCCGCGGAAAATTTCTTCGCCCGGCGCGGGAGGATCTTCGCCCTCCTCCAACAAGAGCGCTAGTTTGGCTCCGAGCGGCGCCTTTCCTCCCTCGTCCACGTAGAGTTCGTGCAGGACGCCCTCATCGAAGGCCTCCATGCTCATCGTCGCCTTGTCCGTTTCGATCTCGGCAATCTCATCACCAACCTCCACGGTGTCGCCCGGCTTCTTCAACCACCTGACGAGCGTGCCCTCCGTCATGGTGTCACTCAATTTGGGCATTTCAATGATGGTGGCCATGAATGATCTTCTCCTTCCTTCGCTTCGCTTGCTACCGTCCTTCTTCGTCCGTTCGTTTGTTTGATCCTGATCTCTTTTTACTGACAAACAGCGATTACTTTCTCGATCACCCTCTCCGGAGAAGGCAGCTGAATTTCTTCCAGGGGCGGGCTGTAGATCGCCGGGGCGTCCAACGAGTTCACCCGCATGATCGGGGCGTCGAGATGGTCGAAGGCCTTCTCCTGAATCGTGGTCGCAATCTGAGAACTCACGCCACAGAAGGGTTTGTTTTCATCCACCAGCACGGCGCGATTGGTTTTGCGTACGGAACGGAGAACGGTCTCCTCATCGAGCGGGCGGATGGACCGCAGATCGACAACCTCCGCCTGGATACCGTGCTCTCCGGCTAACACATCCGCTGCTTTCAATGCCGTGATGACCGCCCGGCCGTGCGCGATGAGGGAGACGTCGCTGCCCTCGCGCTTCACCTCGGCCACACCCAGGGGAACGGTGTGATCTCCATCGGGAACCTCACCCATCTCTCCGTAGAGCAGCGTGTTCTCCATGACGTAGACGGGGTCATTGTCCCGGATGGCCGATTTCATCAAGCCCTTGGCATCGGCAGCCGTTGCCGGGCAAACCACTTTGAGGCCCGGCGTGTTGGCAATGAAATTCTCCGGTGTGTGCGAGTGAGTCGCGCCCACATTGGTGCCTCCATTAGCCGGACCGCGCACCACGATGGGACAATGGATGAGACCGCCGGACATGTAGCGCACACACCCGGCATTGTTGATCATCTGGTCAAAGGCAACGTAGGCAAAGCTCCAAAACATCAGCTCCATGACGGGACGCACACCCAACATCGATGCGCCGACACCCATGCCGATGAAACCAGCTTCACTGATGGGCGTGTCCACCACGCGCTTGTCTCCAAAACGGTCCAGCAATCCCTCGGTCACCTTGTAAGCACCATTGTACTCCGCCACTTCTTCCCCCATGATCACGACGTTGGGGTCGCGTTCCAATTCCTCAGCGAGCGCTTCGTTGATGGCCTGACGATAAGTGATCGTTCGCATGATAGAATCTCGAAAAAGAGAGAGAAGAGGCAGCCCCGGGGGACTCAGTCATTGAAAAAATGTTTACCTGTCCGGCCCGCCTCGGTCGCTTCGTCGACCTCGTAATAAACGTCTTCCAGGATGGCTCGCGGCTCCGGGAAGGCGCTCTCTTCAGCGAAACGCACCGCGGCCGAGGCCTCGTCCTTGGCTTCTTTGTCGACCGACTTGGCCGTTGCCTCATCGAGGACGCCTTCATCGATCAGTCGCTGCTTCCAGAGATTCACCGGATCGTGATGCGTCTTGTAATGCTCGATCTCCTCCGGTGAACGGTACTTCTTCGAATTCGCATCCGCCACGGAATGCCCATAATAGCGATAGGTTGCAATCTCCAAGACCGTGGGGCGGGACTCCTCGTGGGCCCGCTCGATCGCCACCTGGGTCTTGGCGCGCACCTCGTAGAGATCTTCCCCATCCACCCGATCCCACTCGATGTTGTAGCCATCAGCCCGCTCGGCCAGGCAGGACTTGAAGGCGGACGATCGCTTTTGGCTCGTGCCCATGGAATAACCGTTGTTCTCGATGACGAAAATGACAGGCAAATCGAAGAGGGCCGCCAGATTGAGGGACTCGTGATAGGCCCCTTGGTTGATGGCCCCGTCTCCCAGATAACAGAGACACGATCCCTTGATCCCCTGATATTTGAGACCGTAGGCCAAACCGGCCCCCAGGGGAGTTTGGCCCGCAACGATCCCGTGGCCGCCCCAGTAATTGCGATCCGGGGCGAAGTAATGCATTGAACCGCCCTTGCCCTTGGAGCAACCCGTGACTTTCCCGTAGAGTTCGGCCATACAGGCATTCATCGACATCCCCACGGCGAGGGCATGCCCGTGATCCCGGTAGGCAGTGATGATGTGATCGTTCTCCCCTTGAAGGGAAATGGTCCCCACCGCGACCGACTCCTGCCCAATGTAGAGATGGAGAAATCCCCCCATCTTGCCTTGCTGATACTGTTTGAGTGACGCCTGCTCGAAGCGGCGGATGCGCATCATCTGGCGAAGCAAGCCCACCTTGTCATCGGGACCGAGCTTCTGATTAATGGGTGCCGAGGCGTGGTCGATCGCTGAATTCACGAGGTCAGGGTCAAAGAAAAGAGGATGCCTGGACTAAGCAGCACTCTTTGTACCCTTCAAGGACGAATCAATCACAGGGAGGGGTGCGTCGGCCGAAAGTCGCCGGGGAAGCCAGATCATCACTGCAAGGAAGAGAAGGGTGAAGAGCGCATCCCCCACCAGGGCGTTCCTGAGGAAGACGTAGCTGGGCGGCGCACCGGGAATCGCCAGGCCGATGGTCTGGCTCTGCCACCAGCCTGCGAGTGTCTTGGCATAGGCCCAGGGGGGCGACGAGAGCGCCCAGGCCACGGTGTTCATCACGACGTAAAAGCCCAGGCTGACACAGGGCGTGAGCGCGAGGGCCAAACCGGCCGAACGCCGCTCACGAATCCGCCAGACAAGGGCAAGAATGGCGGCGTAAACGGTGTAGCGGACAAGAAGCGTGGGCGAGAAGAGAACGCCGAGACCCAAAATACGGATGAAGCCCAATAACAGCGACAAATCCGCCCTTTCGTTTTCAGGTTTGGTTA
>JANQJH010000321.1 GCA_028281705.1 Verrucomicrobiales bacterium | reverse complement strand
GGCCGGAAACGCACCTGGGCCATCAAGGAGGTGATCCGCGGCTGGGCCAACCAAAAGCCGGGAGAAGTCCTGACATGGATCGAGGAATCCAAGGGCTTGGTGGAGGAGCGAAAGATTCTGACCCGGGGAGAACTCGAACAACATCTCAATGATGTTTTCCTCCGCAGGGCACGCCTGGATATTGACGAGGCTTTCACCCGCTACGCCCAGCTCGACGATCCCGATCTTCAAGCCCAGGCCTTCAGCGGACTGGCTCAAGCCGTGGAGGACCCTGACCTGCGCGCCGCACTCCTGACACGGCTGCCCGAGATCCCGGAGACCCAGCGTGGCGAAGCGCTCAATCGCATCGGCAAAACATGGGCCTGGGACAACCCGGCTGAGGCGGCGCGATGGATCGAAACCGTCGAAGCTCCCCTCGGATCACGTGAACAGATCGATTGGAACATCTTCAACGCCTGGCGCCACAGCGAGCCCAACGCCGCGGGAGACTGGTTCGCCGCCCGTTCGCCCGAGGACTCCCTTTCAACGCGCCTCAACCAGATCGCGGCGAACTGGCCCAACCGCGACTACGCCGCCGCGAGGGCGTGGCTCGAAAAGGGAGAGTTCGGTGAGGTCGCCGACGAGGCCGTGGCCAACATGGTGTCTTATCAATATGCAGGAAGAAAGAAACCCGAGGAATCTCTCGAACTCGCCGGTATGATCGTCTCCGAAGAGCGCCGCCGGTCTACACTCAATCACCTCTTTCAGTGGTGGACGCGCGTCGACGGCGAAGCGGCACGAACGCATCTCGACTCGGCCGCCCTTCCGGAGGGCGACGCGGACTATGTCAGAGCCCAATTCGGATGGTAACCCGTACCGAACGATGAACAAGAGAACCAAACAAGGAAGCCTTATCGCGGCGGCTTGGATCGCCGTCTGCCTCGCCTCCGGCACCGGCGCCTACTGGCTCGGAAACGCCCGCTCGAACGCAAAGAACGATGATCACGAGCCTTCATCGCCCCAACCTGTGACCATCCTCCCGGAACCTCGACAACGGATGCGCGACCTGCGTCCCATCGCGCCTATGCTCGAACCGGCCATCGACGTGCGGAAAAACCTCACACTCATCGAACTGCTGGACCGAATCCATCAGCACATCGATGAAGCGACGGCCGATCCTTCGACGAATCCGGAAATCAAGGCGCTTCTTCTGCAATTGAGACTCACGGAAATCGACGATGCCCTGGCACATATCGAGGCCTACCCCGAACACGAACGGAAGAAACTTCGCCATCTGATCCTGCTCCGCTGGGGAGCCCTCGATGGCATGGCCGCGATGGAGCACGCACTGGCGCATACCCCCAACGCCAGACTCCGTCAAGCGATCGACAATGTGCTCACCGGCTGGGCGGGAAGCGATCCCGAAGGGGCCTTCGCCTGGTATCGCGAGGTCACGAAATCCGATACTTTCCCCGGCGGCAAGGGGCGTCTACAGTCACAACTCTGGTCCATTTTCTCCAACTGGGCCAGTCAGGACTTCGACGCCGCTTTTGAAGCCCTGACCGCCATGGAATCGAAAGATGACCGGCGAAGCGCCTGGTTTGGCCTGGCAAAAGTGGTCGGCATCGAAAGCTACCGCGATGACCTCTTGGAGAACGCCAGAGGCATCGAAGATCGCGAACGCTACGACGAAGCCATGAGCGCTGTTCTCTCCGCATGGGCCTTCTATTCACCAGTCGAGGCCGCGAGTTGGATCGAGAAAGCTGAATTCGAGCCCCGGGAGCGGCAGAGGCGGCAGTTTGACCTCGGCACGACTTGGGTGCAAAGCGATCCCGCCACTGCCGCGAACTGGTTGCTCTCTCAGACCGACGATCGCTGGCGTGGCACCACCATCTCCATGGTGGGCCAGATGTGGGCCCATCGCGATCCCAACGCCCTAGCCGCGTGGATCATAGAAATCGGGCTCAGCGAAGACACCGACATGGCCGTGCGGCACCTCGTCTCCTCCACCGCCTCACTCAATCCCAAGAACGCCCTCGAATGGGCAAGACGAATCACCGACGAGCGATCGCGTATCCGCGCCATGAAAGAAGTGGTGACGACGTGGGAACGCCAGGCACCCGGGGCGGCCACGGCTCACCTGCAATCCATCGAACTCTCGGAAGCGGAACGCCAAGCGGTCGGCGAGATGAATTCCCGCTAGAAAGACCGATCTCAGTGTTCCCGCTGGTGCTCCTTCTTGTGCTCGGAGATGACCTGATTTTCGATCTCCTGAGGAAGGTTGACGTAATGTGAGAATTGCTCCGTGTGATCACCACGACCACTGGTGAGGGATCGCAGGTCCGTGGCGTAGGCATGCATTTCCCGCTGTGGCACCTGGGCATGGATGACCTGAAAGCCGCGTTCGGCGTCCATCCCGACGACCTTCCCTCTCCGGCTCGAGATGTCGCCCAACACATTCCCCATCGCCGCTTCGGGAACGCGCACGTGGACGTCGAGCATGGGCTCCAGCAAGTGAGGACGCGCGTTGAGAAAGGCTTCGCGGAAGGCAAGCTTGCCGGCGATCTGGAAAGCGATGTCCTTTGAATCGACCGGATGCTGTTTGCCATCGTAGAAATCAACCTCGACATCAACCACGCGGCAGCCCGCGAGGATACCTTCGTGCTCCGCCGTGCGAACGCCTTTTTCCACCGAGGGAACAAAACCGCGATCGACGTTGTTGCCCACGAGCGAGTGACCGAATGCGACGCCACTGTTGCGCTCGCCCGGCCGAACCCGGAGCCAGACTTCGGCAAACTGCCCGGCGCCGCCCGACTGTTTCTTGTAGCGATAGCGAGATTCGGCCCCATCCCGAATGGTTTCCCGATAGGCAATTCTCGGCTGAGCCAGTTCAATGGCGACTCCGTAGCGGCGCTCCAACGTCTCACAAACGGATTTCATGTGGAGGTCACCCTGCCCCGAGAGAATCGTCTGCCTCAACTCGGGATCCACGCGGTAGGCAAAGGTAGGATCTTCCTCATGGATAAGAGCTAGTCCCTCGGCGATCTTCTCCTCATCACCGTTGGACGTCGACTTCAGCGCCACGTGAATGTTGGGAATAGGATACTTGGTCTCCGGCAAACGAACCTTCAGTTGCGGACTGGAAAGAGTATCATTGGTATGCGTATTCTTCAGTTTCACCAGGGCGCCGATGTCACCCGCACGAAGATGGTCGACGATATCGCGTTCCTTCCCGTTGAGGAGAAGAATTTGCCCAATCTTCTCCGTCTCATTACGATTCGTATTGTAAAGGGATTCCCCCGTCGTCAGTGTGCCAGAGTAAATTCGGAAGAAGGAAAGCTCACCGATGTGCTCTTCCGCCAGCGTCTTGTAGACGAAGGCAACCGGCTCAGTCCCCTCCAAGTCAATATCAACCTCCTCATCTGACCCTTTGAGAGCACTAACAGTCTTCCGATCCACGGGAGACGACCCGAACTTGGCAATGAAATCGAGGAGCCGCGTCACTCCCACGTTGGTGTCGGCCGCGGTACAGAAGAGAGGCACGAAGACCTGACTTTGAAAAGCGGCATGCAAGCTACCGCGGAGTTCCTCTTCCGAGAGGCCGCCTTGATCAAAGAAACGTTCTAACAACGCATCGTCGGCCTCGGCCACGTATTCGACCAGTTGGCGGTGCCACTCAGCAACGTGTTCGGCGTCTTCTCCCTCGGGGCTGACCTCTTTAAATTGACCGCTCAGATCCTTGGCGTAAACCGTCTGATTGCTCCGCAAGACATCGAGGCATTCATGACAATCGACGCCCTCCTCCAAGGGAACCGTCATGGGGAACAAGGTGTGCCCGAAGGCATCGCGCAGCTGAGCGAGAACAGTCTCCCACTCGCTGTTCTGGCGATTGACGCCGTTGATCACCAGAATCTTGGGAATGCCAAGCTCGGTCGCCTGATGCCACATCCGATCCGTTCCCACGCCGATGCCCTCCACCGCGTGGACCACGATGAGGGCAAAGTCAGCCACCCGCAGGGCGCCAATGGCATCGCCGACAAAGTCCGCGTAACCGGGCGCATCGATCATGTTGAGTTTGGTGTCCTGCCATTCGGTCCGGAGCAAGGTGGCGTGCATCGAAATCTGATGCTCTTTCTCGTCCGCATGATAGTCGGAGCAAGTATTTCCACCAGAAATGCTCCCCATGCGGTTGA
>JANQJH010000283.1 GCA_028281705.1 Verrucomicrobiales bacterium | reverse complement strand
CCTCATGGGGCTGTTCGATTTGCTCCGGCGCCATGTAGGCGGCGGTGCCTAACTGAGCCCCGCTCATGGTCAGGGTCATGGCGTCGGTGTCGTCTTCGCTCCCCTTGTGGAATCGGGCCAATCCGAAATCGGCGATCTTCACCCGGCCTTTCTTGTCGACGAGGATGTTCTCCGGTTTGATGTCCCGGTGGAGGACGCCCTGTTCGTGGGCGTAGTGCAGGGCATCGCAGAGGCGGGGAACGATGCCCAGTGCCTCGCGGGAGGAGAGGGCTCCGGCGTGCATGGTCTGCCGGAGATTGACGCCGTCGACATACTCGAGAAGGAGATAGAAATAGGAGACCCCGGCCTGGGTGGGACTGGAGCGTCCGAAATCGTAGCACTGCACGATATGGGGATGGTTCAGCTTGGCCAAGGCGCGGGCTTCGCGGGCGAAGCGTTCTGCGAAGGCCGGATCGCTCGCGAGTTCCGGCGGGAGAATCTTCAGGGCCACGATGCGGTCGAGGTGGGTCTGGCGGGCCTTGTAAACGCGTCCCATGCCTCCGGAGCCGAGGAGTTCGAAGACTTCCAGTTGAGGAAAGACCGAGGACAGCTCCTCGACCGAGGGGGCTGGCGAGGCCTCGGTTTGCGCTTCGGTGGCCAGCGCGCCATCCATGAGGCAACGTGGGCAGAGGCCGCGCGGGGCTTCTGCCGGGACCTGGGCGCCGCAGCGGGGACAGGTAGATTCGGATTTCATGTTGGGCACTACCTGAGAGATTCAGGTGAGGATGTTACGAAGATTCTTTCGCGCTGAAATCACTAAATCTTGTTGCAATAGGATTGCGTTTGTATTTAATGCAAATCATATGCAACAACTGATGACTAAGATCCTTGCGATCTCTCTCGGGGTGGGTTCGATCTTCACGCGCACAGTGCATGGAAGCGAGGACTCAATTCCCAGTCTATGGACGGGGAGCGAGGCGAATTTCGGGGGCATACTCTTTCCCCATTTTCACGTCATCGGGGCCGTGGGCGGCTCCACGGGTGACCCCGCAACCTTGTCACTCGGGGCCCACGATCCCCAGCAGGAGCACGTGGATCTGCTGGCGCTGGAGCCGGGGATGTCCCTACGTCTGGGGAACCATCTCGAGGGCTTCATCACCAGTTCTTATATCACGGATGCCCTGGGTGATTTCACGGGCGGGGTTGAAGAGGCCTTCCTCAAGCTGGCCGATTTACCGGGCGGACTCGAGCTGCGCGGGGGACGATTTTTCAATCGGGTGGGATTTCAAAATGCGGTGCACAGCCATTCCTGGTCCCATCTCGACCAGCATTTGGTCAATGCGCGTCTTCTTCAGGAGGGCGAGCTGGCCACGATCGGGGGTGAAGTCACCTGGCACCTCCCACCCCGCTACCCGGCGGCTCTGAGCTTCGGTTTGGGTGCCCCGCCCTCTGGGCACGGGCACGGCGGCGAGGACGAGCACGGGCACGGGCACGGCCACGAGGAATCCGTCTTCGAACCTGACCTGGCCTATTTTGACGACTATATCTTCACGGCGAATCTGGCGGCGGTGTGGCGCTACAACGACTTTCATCAACTCACGGGATCGGTGTCTTACAGCTTGGGAGAAAACGGTTTTGATGGGGACACCCAGGTCTTTGGATTGGGATTGGAGTATCTCTGGCGGGAGAATGGGCTCGAGCCCGGTGGTCGCTACTTTCGCTGGCGGAGCGAAGCCATGCTGCGCGACATCGAGGCGAGTGCCGTGCTGGAACATCACGACGAGGAGGAAGAAGAGGAAGAAGAACACGGTGAACACGAAGAGGAGCTGGAGACAGTGCGTGGCACCTTCGATGAATTCGGGATCTACTCGGTGGTGACCTATGGCTTTGACGAGCATCTGGAAGCGTCCTTGCGAGCGGATTACATTCAGGGGATCGAAGACTTGGGATTGGATGAGCGTTGGCGGATCTCACCTGCCCTGACATGGTCACTCAACCGTGAAAGAACGGCTTATTTGCGCCTGCAATACAACTACGACCGAGGCGAAGATTTTGGAGAGGAACACTCCATCTGGCTCGGCCTGGGGATCAACTGGGGCGGCTCCGAAGTGCGTTAACAAGATCGAACACACACTCCGTCAGACAAACAAAGAAAGAACCAAAATGAATGCCCGGAACTCTCTTTCCTCTTGTCGGCAGGTGGTGGTGACCGGTTTGCTTTCTCTTTTCTTGAGTGCCACCGCCTGGGCCGGCGGTCTCAAGCTGGCGTCGTTGCACCCCGTGCTCTCGGATTTGGCGAGGCAGGTGGGTGGTGAACATGTGGAAGTCGTGGGCCTGCTCAAGCTGGGGGGCGATGTCCACGGGTTTGCCCCGTCGGCGGCTGATCTCCGCAGGATGGGAGATTCGCGCCTCGTCCTGGCCTCTGGCAAGGGGATTGAACCCTACCTGGCGAAGCTGAAGGACAGCCTTTCCGCGGGACAGGAGATTCTCGATGTTGGCCGGGGCGTCCCGTCGCTGACCATCAGTGAGGATAGCGGGCTCTTCGTCTGTTGTCCGCATCACAGTGAGGGGAGTCTCGACCCGCACTGGTGGCACAGCGTGAAGAACATGCAGCGTGCGACCAAGATCGTCGGATCGGCCTTTGGCAAGGCGGATCCGGCAAATGCGAAAGCCTACAAGGCACGGGCCAAAGCCTATGAGAAGCGGTTGGACGCCCTGGCCAAGTGGGCCCGCAAGGAGATCGCTCGCGTGCCGCGGTCTCACCGGAAGCTGGCCACGGCGCACGCAGCCTATACTTATTTCTGCAAGGAATTCGGCTTTCAGTCGATGCCGGTCCAGGGCTTGGACAAAGAGCGTGAACCCAGCAGCCAATATCTCGCCGAGGTCATCGCCGATTTGGAGAGGTATCGGATCAAGGCCGTCTTTCCCGAGGTTCAGGCCAATCCCAAGGTGCTCCGGGAAATGGTGCGCAGCACGGGCGCCCGAATCGGTGGCCGTCTCATCGCCGACTTTACAGGGGATGCGACGAAGACGACCTACGAGTCCATGTTTCAACACAATGTGAAAACGATTGTGCAAGGGCTCGCGCCGAAGTAGTCGTTCGGGTCTATTCATGCGTGGGTTTCCTCTCATTAATGCGTTCGTCATTGCGCTCGCTCTCGGATTGATACTGGTGCCCTTGGTAAGGCTGACCAGTCGTTCCGCGGCGGCTCCCTCGGGAGTTGAGGCGCCAGGGGACACGGGTTCGGCTTCGGGGCCGGTAGCCATTCCGGTGAGTGTTTCGTTGCGTTACACGCACTTGCCGGAGAGCTTGACTCTGACACATCTCGATGAGGTCCTCTGGCGTGCGGATACGGCCGACGCCCTGGAGGATGGGAGCGAGATCCTGCTGCGGATTCCCGAGGAAGGCGTCGATCTTGTGGCGGACGTGGTGTGGCCGGAAGAGACACCACTCTCGGCGATCGAGATTACCTTGGAACCGGACGCCTTGGAGGAACGGGTGGCTGTTTTGTGGGGAGAGGGAAGGACGGACGATGTCCTGAGTTTTGTCTGGGGGGAGGTGGACTCATGAGCGGGTCCGCGCATCATGCGCCCATCGGACGGCATGGCGGGACGAGTTGTTGTGAGACGACGCACCACGTGCTCGAGGTCAATGATCTCTGCGTGAGCTACGGGAAGGTTCCGGCGTTGCGCGAGGTCACGTTTCAAACGAGTTGCGGGTATAGCGTGGCTCTTATCGGCCCAAATGGAGCGGGCAAGAGTACGCTGCTCAAGGCGCTTGCCGGGTTGCTGCAGCCAGAGTGTGGCGAGATCCGGTGGCAGGGCCAGGCCATGGTGAAATCGAGTCACGAGATCGCCTATCTTCCGCAGCGGGAAGAGGTCGATTGGAACTTTCCCGCGACAGTGCGGGGGATCGTGGAGATGGGGCGTTATCCCCACGTGAGTTGGTGGCGCCGGTTTTCTCCGGAGGATGCGGAACAAGTGGACCGGGCCTTGCAGGCGATGGACTTGGTTGACCTCCAGCATCGCCAGATCAGCGCGCTTTCTGGAGGGCAGCAGCAGCGTGCCTTTCTTGCAAGAGCGCTGGCCCAGGAAGCGCACGTGTTTCTCCTGGACGAACCTTTCACGGGGCTCGATGCCGATGCGCAGGAGCGCTTGGCCGGGCTGATGGAGAAATTGAAATCGGAGGGACGGTTGGTCATCGCCTCACACCATGACCTCGAGACCGTGGCGGGCATCTACGACCAGGTGCTTCTGCAGGCTACCGTTCAGGTGGACTTTGGACCGGTGGCCGAGGTCTTCACCGACGCGAAGCTCCGGGAAACCTATGGCCGGGAGATGAGAGGAGGCGCCCTGCCGATGGAGGTGAACGAGGCATGAACTGGCTGACGGAGCCCTTCGATCTGCTGATCTACCGGCGCGCCCTGCTTGCGGCCCTGGTGATTGGATTCACCAATGGTTATGTGAGTGCCTATGTGGTCCTGCGCAAGGCCGCCTTGAAGACCGGCTCGCTCTCGCACGCCCTTTTGCCCGGCATTGCCATGGCGATCTTGCTCTTTGGATTGACACCGTTCAGCGCCTTCGCCGGTGCCCTGCTGGCGGCCCTGATTGTCGGCTTGGGATCCCTGCTCGTCTCCCAGACATCCCGGATCGACCAGGACACGGCGTTGGCCGTGCTCTTCACGGCGGCGTTTTCCGGGGGCATTGTGATCCTGAATTACGTCAATGCTCCGGGTGAGCTGGAACACTGGCTTTTTGGCGATATCCGCGGGATGTCGGACAGCGATCTCTGGACGATCTACGTCATTGCTGCCGTGTCTCTCCTGGTCCTCACTTTGTTTCAGCGGCCCATCGTGGTCATGCTGTTTGAGCCTAACGTGGCCCGGAGCCTGGGGATCCCGGTGAATTTGATGAATTATGTGCTCTTCGCCCTCGTGATCCTCGTTCTCATTTCGTCACTGCAGGCGGTGGGTTGTATTCTCGCCCTGGGACTCCTGGTGACGCCGGCGGCGACGATGCTCTTGTTCACCGACTCGCCCCTGCGTCTCTTCTGGGGGGGCGGGTTCTTGGGGATGATCTCCTCCGTCTCCGCCCTCGTGGTCTCCTATTGGTTGGACTGGCCCACGGGGTCGAGTATCGTCATCGTGTTAGGAACGGTCTTCGTCTTGTCCTTTCTCGTCAGCCCGAAGTACGGTGTCTTGCGGGTGGTGCGTCAACGCCGACGCCATCGGCACGAGATTCACGAGGCTTCCGTGACTTGACGATTCCACGGAGGCTTCGCTAGGATCATCCATTGACGTATGTCGAATCACGATCACCACGGTCACGATGACCATTCCCATGACCACCACGATTGTTCGCTTTCCGCCGGAGAAACGGACGCGTTAGTCGCGTCGATGATTGAGGAGCTTCGTCAGCTTGGATTCCGGCGCACGGGCGGATTGGTCGATCTCTTGACCGCCATGGTGCGGCATCACCTGCCCTATACGCTGGCGGAACTGGCGGAGTTGCCCGGACTGAAGGAGCGGGACCAGGCGACGATTTATCGCCTGATCATGAAGCTGAAAGATGTGGGCAAGGTGCGGCAGTTGAATTTGACGGGCCGGGTGATTCACTATCAGATCGTCGTTCCGGGGCATCATCACGACTACCTCATCTGTGAGACCTGTGGAGGGGTGAGTGAGGTTCCCGTGGCCTGCACGCTGGGAACGGTGGAGCGCCAGATCATGAAGCGCTTTGGCTGGAAAGGGCTCCATCATGAGTTGGAGTTTTACGGCGTGTGTCCGGCCTGTGCCGCGTCGTGAATTGCCGTTGCACCGCTGCTCGGAGCACGCTAGTCTCGGCCGCGCATGAGTTCGTTACGCTTTCGTTACATCTTTTTTTGCCTCCTCTCTCTGGCGGTCACGCTCGTCCTGGCGTACGGGGTCGTCGACGTGCCGGATCCGCTCTGGGCGGAGATCGCCATCATGGCCGGCGTCGTCATGGTCCTCTCCTTTTTCGTGGGACGGCATTCGGAGAACGAGGACGAGACGGCCGGAATCGTGAGCATGGACGACGATGATTGAGAGACGGCCGGGGCCTCTCTTGTCAAGGGCGCTTCCCCGTGTGACGGCGTCGACGGGCGGGCTTGTCATGCCTGAGGAGGGATGATTGATTAGGTGATCTTCAGACGACGTCCTATGAATCGATTCTATCTTTGTTGCACTGCACTTTTTGCTCTCCTCATCTCGCCCGTGGCGTTGGCGGAGGAGTCGGCGGCCCTGTCGCTCAAACTCGCCTCTTTCAATATCCGTTTTCCGTCGGAGGGCGACGGTCCCAACCAGTGGGAACATCGCCGGGAACTTCTCTTCCAGACGATTCGCGAGATGGATCCCGATGTCATGGGCGTGCAAGAGGCCTTTGCCAGTCAGTTGAAAGAGATCGTGGCCGAGATCGATGGCTATGCCTATGTGGGGGTGGGAAGGGACGATGGCAAGGAGGACGGGGAACACGCGGCCGTCTTCTATAAGAAAAACCGATTTGAGAAATTGGACGGCGGCACATTCTGGCTCTCGGATACGCCGCACGTGGTGGCCTCCAACACCTGGGATGCGGCTTGCAATCGGGTGTGCAGCTGGGTCTCGTTGTCGGATACGGCGAGCGAGAGACAGTTCGCGGTCTACAATGCTCACTACGATCACAAGTCGACCAAGGCGCGGGAAAAGAGTCCGGTGGTCATCGTGGAGCAGATCGTGGCCCAAGGGCATGAAAAGCATCCGCTGATCCTCATGGGCGATTTCAATTCGAGTCCCTCGTCGCCCCAGATGGCCTATCTCTTGGAGGGGAAAGCCCGATTGGACGAGGAGGAACGGAAGTCGCCGGTCTTGTTCAAGAATACCTTGCCGGCGGAGATCGCGGAGAAATCGGCCACTTTTCACGGTTGGCGTGGGCGCAAGGACGGACGCCAGATTGATTACGTGCTCTTGGGCAAAGGGCCGGAGCATCGCGTGGTTTCCAGTGCGGTGAACCGGTTTGAGAAAGATGGGCGTTACCCTTCGGATCATTATCCCGTGACTGCCGAGGTCTTGTTTCCCTGAGCATGCCGCGTCGATGCCGGACCTAACTGATCTTGGCTGGAGCGAGACGCTGAAGAGGCATTTTGCCCCCTACGCGCGCAAGGGATACCGCCCCGCACTCGTCGTCCAGGACAACAAGATCAGTTACGTCGTCTACGAGCCCTCAGCCGGTCACGTCGAGGCCTTCTTGTCGGGGAAGGTGTGGCATGATGCGGAGTCGAACGCCGAACTTCCCGCTGTCGGCGATTGGGTGGCGTTGGATCGGGAGAAAGGGGACGATGAGGCGGTGATTCGGGCTCGTCTTCCCCGCCGCACCTGTTTTTCCCGCAAGGTGCCGGGCAAGGGGACGGAACAACAAGTCATCGGGGCCAACGTGGACACGGTGATGCTGATCACGGAGCCCAACGTCGATTTCAATTTGCGACGCATCGAACGCTACATGATGATCGTTTCCCGTAGCGGCGCCGAACCGGTCATCGTGATCAACAAATCGGAAGACTTGGGCGAGGCCGATTGCGCAGCGTTAGAGAAGACGTTGGTTGAAGTGACAGAAAATCAGGCCCGGCTGCACTTTGTCAGTGCCCTGGAGAATCAGGGATTGGAATCTCTGGAGTGTTACTTCGGTCCCGGTAAGGGCGTCGCCCTGGTGGGGTCCTCCGGCGTGGGCAAATCGACCCTGATCAACGCCATCGCCGGTTCTGAGGAATGGACCGGCGATGTGAATGATCTCACGGGGAAGGGACGACATACCACGACGTGGCGATCGGTGGTCTTCCTCAAGAACGGGGGCTTTCTCATTGACAATCCGGGGATGCGCGAGATTCAGATGTGGACGGACGAGCAGAGTCTGCGTGACAGTTTTCGTGACATCGATGCCCTGGCGGAGGAGTGCCGGTTCCACGATTGCAAGCATCGCAGCGATGCCGGATGCCGCGTGCAACAGGCCTTGCGGAATGGCGATCTTTCGCCCGAGCGCTACGAAAACTATCTAACGCTCGAAGACGAGATCCTAGAACTGCGGCGGCGCCAAAAGAAACGGCAGATGCGCCTGGTAAAGAAATCAAAACGCCAGAAAAGCCAGGTTCATCGTAACTATGAGGATAGGCGCGAGTTCGAGGATGAGCAGCGCTATGGGCGCGGGATTGATCATTGACAGAGATTCTAGAAACCCTAGCTTTCCGTGGTGCAACGTCGCTGAATTATGGTTTATCGAATTCTCTCCACCTGCCTTCTCTCTTGGTTGAGCCTGTCCGTCGCTCAAGCGCAGGAAATCGCGCCGCGCTATGAGGACGACCCGTTTCGCCAGCTCGAGGAGCTCTTGCCCACGCCGAACGACGTGCGGGCGGCCTCGGGAGCCCCGGGGCATCGCTACTGGCAACAGCGGGCCGACTACGATATCAAGGTGCGCTTGCTCGAAGATCGGCACGCCCTCGTCGGCGAGGAGACCATCACCTACTACAACCGCTCGCCCATGCCGCTGTCGTATCTTTGGGTCCAGCTGGATCAGAATCGGTTCCGCCCCGATTCCATCGACCGGAATTCCCGCGTGGCGCCAAACTTCGATCAGTTTTACTACAAACAGTTAGGCGAGCTGCTGATCCGTGAGGATTTTCAAGGCGGGCACCAGATCACGCGCGTTGCCGATGCCGAAGGGGCCGACTTGGACCATGCCATCATCGGCACCATGTTGCGGATCGATTTGCCCCAGGCCCTGGCTCCAGGCGGCAAGACCTCGTTTCAGATCGGGTGGACCTATCAGATCGTCGATGCCAAGCGCATTCGGACACGGGGTGGGTATGAGTATTTCGAAGAGGACAAGAACACGATCTACGAGATTGCCCAGTGGTTCCCGCGGATGGTGGCCTACACGGATGTCAACGGCTGGCAGAACAAGCAGTTCATCCGTCGTGGCGAGTTCACGCTGGAATTCGGAGACTACCGGGTGGCCATCACGGCGCCGGAGGATCACATTGTGGCCTCGACGGGAGTCCTGCAGAATCCCGAGGAGGTCCTGACAGAGGAGCAACGCGAGCGGTTGAAGAAGGCTGCTGAGGCCACCGTGCCGCAGTTCATCGTCACTCCCGAGGAGGCCAAGGAAAATGAGAAGGAAAAGGCCACAGGTGAGAAAACATGGGTCTTTGAGGCGGAAAATGTCCGCGATTTTGCCTGGGCCTCTTCCCGCAAATTCATTTGGGATGCGGTGAAGCATCGGACGCATGGCAACGACGTCTGGGCGATGTCGTATTTTCCCAATGAAGGCGAACCGCTTTGGAGCAAGTACTCCACGCATGCCATCATGCACACCCTGGACGTCTATTCGAAATTCACTTTTCCCTATCCCTATCCCGTTGCCATCTCCGTCAATGGACCGGTTGGCGGGATGGAGTACCCCATGATTTGTTTCAATGGGCCGCGCCCGGAGAAGGATGGGACCTATACAAAACGCACCAAGTACGGGCTCATCACGGTCATCATTCACGAGGTGGGGCATAACTATTTTCCCATGATCGTCAATTCGGACGAACGTCAGTGGACGTGGATCGATGAAGGGATCAACAGTTTCCTCCAGTTTCTCGCCGAGCGCGAATGGGAACCCGATTATCCATCGCGACGCGGTCCGGCAAGGAACATGGTTCCCTACATGGTGAGCACAGATCAGGTGCCGATCATGACGAATTCCGAATCCATCCTGCAGTTCGGCCACAATGCTTACGGCAAACCGGCGACCGCGCTCAATATTCTGCGTGAAACCATCATGGGACGGGAACTCTTCGATTTCGCCTTCAAGGAGTTTTCCCGGCGGTGGATGTTCAAGCGACCGGAGCCGGGGGATTTTTTCCGCACGATGGAGGATGCTTCCAGCGTGGATCTGGATTGGTTTTGGCGCGGTTGGTTCTACACCACGAACCATGTGGATCTCGCCATTGAGGGCGTGCGTTTGCTGGATCTGGACACCTTGGACCCGGACATCGAGAAGGCGGAGGACAAGGCGGCGCGTGATTTGGAACCTGAAGACATCACGGAGGAGCGCAACAGTGATCTGAAGAAGCGGACGGAGCGCTTCCCCGAATTGGTGGACTTTTACAATCACTATGACCCGCTGGATGTCACGGTGAAGGATCGTGAAGAGGCCAAGAGGCTCCTCGAGGCCCTGAACGACGACGAACGGGCTCTCTTGAAGACGCAGCGTCTTTTCTACGCTATCGACTTCCGCAATGTGGGGGGACTGGTGATGCCAATCCTATTGAAAATCAAATATGAGAATGGCAGTGAGGAATTCCTCCGCTTGCCGGCCGAGATCTGGCGCTCGAACTCACAGAAGATCTCCAAGCTGATCCTGGCCAAGGACCGCATCAAATCGCTGCAACTGGACCCGCAATGGGAGACGGCAGACGCCGATGTGGAGAATAACCACTGGCCTTCGCGTCCAGTGAAATCGCGGTTCCGTCTCTTCAAGGACAAGATCAAGAATCCCATGCGGGAAGCCCGGGAAGAGAAGGACAAAGCGAAGGAAGAGGAGGAGCCGGAGAAAGAGGCGTCGAAGGAGGACGCCTAGGAAACGAAAAGGAAATGAGGCGGTTCTTGAAGCTAGCGGGGATCGCTCTGGTCTTCGTGGTCAGTGCTCCGCCGCAGGCGTGGGGGCATCCTCACCATGTCTCCGTGGGGATGGCGGATTGGATCGAGGAGACCCAATCGATCGAGATGGCCCTCAATGTGTCGGTGATTGATTTGGAAGAAGTACTTTCGAAGCGACAGAAAAGGGCGCTGGAGCTGGACGGGAAATCGAAGGAGATCGAGAAAGTCTTGCAGAAATACTTCCTGTCTTGCTTCAGAATCGAGAGGGCGGACAAGGTGGCGATCGTCCCCAAGTGGATCGGTTACGAGATCGAGGACGATGCGGCCTGGATCTATCTGGAAATTCCCTTCGGGCGGCCATCGATGAAAGGCTGCAAGATTTATCATGGCGTGCTCATCCAGGAGTTTGAAGAGCAGGTGAACCTGCTCCACGTGAAGCGAGGCAAGCAGCGGAAAACGCTGAAGTTCCGCAAGAGAGATCCCTGGCAGAAATTGCCGGCCTGGCATTGACATTGAAAGCGGAGTTCAGGTGAAACCGGCGTTCGGTCGGTCCGTTCATGCGGTGACGACTTTGGACGACAGCGGAGACGGCTGTCCCACGTTTCTGCTACGCTGAGCCAGGTGCCGGCTCCCGGTCGCCGTTGCGCAGGGTGCGTTTGATCCACTGGACGGCCACCTTGAGGCCATGGCGCATGCCGACATCGGTGACCTCGAGACCAAGCTGGTGGCCGAGGGGGGCGGCATGGCCGCGATAGCGTGGGGGCAAATGAAAGAGA
>JANQJH010000256.1 GCA_028281705.1 Verrucomicrobiales bacterium | reverse complement strand
AGTCACTCGTTCTCCAGGGCGTGGCCTCCAGCGATCGCTGGCCCATTGAGATCGAGAAACGAAACATTCCCATCGGCCTCCCCATTGTCACTCAGAACGATACCTATCTCCCGACGGACGCCACCTCATTCTACCTTCGCGAAGTGCCGATTCTCAACGCCTTCACCGGCGCCCACGACGAGTACCACACGCCGCGTGACAAGGTCGATCTGATCAACTTTGAGGGCACGCAGAAGATTACCAAGTTCATGGGCCTCATCCTCCGCTCCCTCGCCACCAGCGAGGAAGCGCCCGCCTACAACGAAGTCGCTCGTCCGGAAAACCAGGAAAACCGCGGCGGCCTCCGCGTCTATCTCGGCACCATCCCCGACTACGCTCAGGGTGATATCGAGGGCGTCAAGCTCTCCGGAGTGCGCAAGGGTGCCCCCGCTGCCGAGGCCGGTCTCCAGGCAGGAGATATCATCATCAAGCTGGGCAGCAAACAGATCAAAAACATCTACGACTACACCTATGTGCTAAGCGCCTTGAGTATCGGCGAGGAGACCGAGATCGTCATCAAGCGCAAGGCCGAGGAAAAGACCTTCAAGATCGTCCCGACTTCGCGAGACTAGACCAGCGGGTTGCGATCGACAATTAAGGCTGTTCAGATCACCTCCGTTTACCTAAAACGAAGGATGCCCACCGAATCGCGCAGCGAATCAAAAAAGAAGACGAACGACCCATCCATTCTGCAAAGACCATGATTACATTGACCGCACCTCGCAAACAGACGCTGCTCGCCATGATTCTCTCCATCATCGCCGGGCTTTCCACGGGATTCACGGCGGAGGAACTCGCCGGTGAGTGGGACATGAAGATCGAAACCGATGGACCGCCGAGGCTGGCTACCCTGACGTTCACCAAAAACTCCGACGGCAGTTTCAGCGGTCACTGGGGCTCCACTGAACTGTCCAAGGTAACGCTCGAGGAGAACAAGCTGACCTTCGTCCAAACTCGCCGGCGGCGCGATCGGGAGTTTAGCCAAACCTTTACCGGCACTTTGAAAGACGGCAAGCTTGAGGGGGTCCTTGCAAGCGAACAGAGCGAGAACAAGATGACTGGCGCCCGGCCCGTGCCCAAGTCGCCCGTGCTCGGGCACTGGGATGTCCGCTACCAAGTGCGGGATCGTGATATCGAGGCGCGATTGAGGGTCTCGGAGAAGAAGGACGGCTCACTCCACGCTGACTGGAAGCAGGAACGGGGCGAGCACACCATCACCCGCGTCCACTTCGAGGAAGGTCAGCTCACCCTCGATCGCACGGTGAAGTATGAAGACAATGAATTCGACGTGACTCACTCCGGGAAGATCGAGGGCCACAAGCTCGCGGGAACCGTGATCACCTCCTTTGGAGAAATCGAAATGAAGGGCGCTCGCCACGGTACCGAACTCATCGGAACCTGGGAACTCACCACGACAACGGATCGCGGTCCTCGCACCCGGCGATTGAAGGTCTACTCCGATCTCACGGGCCGCTACGAAACCTTCGGACGGGAGCTTCCGGTCGAACTCAAACTCAACGAGAAAAAGGTCTCCTTCGATACGGAAATGCGCTTTGGTGATCGTTCCTTTGAATTCGGTCTCCGCGGAGAACTCGAAGCCGGCAACAAGCTGACGGGTGAGTTGGTCACGAGCCGTGGCTCCACCGCCTTCACCGGAGTGAAGCTCGTCAAGGCGAAGCCCCTGGCAGCAGTCGGGACCTGGGAATTCACCCGCGAAACCAACAACGGCGTTCGCACGAGCACCTTGATCATCAAGGACGACAAGAGCGGCAGCTACAGCTTCCGTGATCAAGACATCGCCTTGGACACTTTGAGCCTCGAAGGAGATCAAGTGGCCTTCAAGGTCACCCTCAAGTTCAGCGACCGGGAGATTCCCCTGGCATTCAAAGGGACGGTCGACGAGTCCACTCTCAAGGGAACGTGGACCACACCGCGAGGAGAACGGGAGGCCACGGGCAAGCGGAAGCCTTAGAACAAGGGAAGCTCCTGTTCCAATCGCCGTGCTGATGAGCCCGCAGACCGGATAACCTAACTGGTTTGATAGCACTTCAATCTTGGGGATGGACTCCGGCAACTAAGGACGCACATGAGCGGACAGGAGTGTCCGCATTACTTTGCCAGGCTTATTCAATTACCTCTAACTAGGATTCGGAACTTCGGGGTAGAGTTCGCCGAAAGTCACCCATCGGTCGCGTTCCTCGTCGGGGTGATTGGAGCGGACGATGTTGAGAGAAATCTGGAGCGCCTTCAGCGCGGTGTCGAACCGGCTCTTGGTGCAGCCGGTCTCCTCCATGACGAGCTTGCGCAGATCTCCCGTATACCAGGGTTCGATCTTCACGTGCCCGTAGATCTGCTGGGCCAAGGAACTCAGCTTACCGACGTCTTCCTTCGCCGCCGGGTAGTGAGTCTCTCTCAGATGACCCATCTCCATCAGAACGGCATCGCCACCAGCGACTTTCCCGTAAAAGATCTCGTTAGGATAGGTCGCGGGAAGCTCGTTCTTCCACTTCCAAATCGCCGTCACTTTTTGGCCCCAGCCCTTCTCTCCCTTCTTCCGGTCCGGCAGATCGACGTTGTCCCAGAGCGATGGGTAAGGCGATTTCTTACTGCCAAAGATCGTGCAGACCTTGACCTCAATGACAAACTCATAGGCGTCCTCGAACGTGCGGATCATGTCCCGATTCAATGAGGAGCCGATACCTGCGTCAAGAACGAGAAGGAGGCCGCCGTTCACTATTTACTCTCTCGTCGTCCGTCGCACGGCGTCTTCGATGGCGCCGAAGCTGTCCGATTCTACGAGGCCGATGGACACGGATTGGGGCACGGAATCGAGGAACTTGCCAATGCCCTGACGTCCGAAACCGAAGACGGTCATTTTTTGCTGCATTTGATAGAAATTGTCCGGATGCACGTCGTCTTCGTGATGGTAGAGAAAGAGAGACCGCTCGTATCGCAGATCACCGAACGCAATCCATTCCGGAGCGGGGATGTCGCCCTCGTGACGCTGTGTCAGTGGCTGTTTTTCACGGATTCCCGAAGTCAGCCACCAATCCGTATCGTTGTAGTCGCCTCCGGGGATGCCTTCGTAGAGAACCCAATAATTGTAGGTCGCTGGCATCTTCGTCATGGTGAAGGTGACGTGCTTGGCGGTAAAATCATAACGGCAGGCCCATCTTCCATTCTCGCTCTCGGCCGTGATGCTGACCCGATGAGGCTCCTGCCGGACGACGCGAGTCGTCACTGGATCAGTAGCCCTGTTCCGCGCGTGGAAGTAGTTTCCACCCTGCTGGTGCACGGCGTTGGGGAAGCCTCGATATTCGCCGCCGGCTCCACTTCCCGGTTCCGGATGGAAGCCCAGCCAATCGTTTCCGTCACGGTCAATGAGACTGGAGAGCCCTCCACCCGACTTCTCCAGGAAATAGATCGCCGCGGCTGTTTCGATCCTGTAGGCCGGAAGATCTCCTGCCGAAGCATCGACGGCGTCGACCGTGAGCTTGACCGAAGGGTCCTCGGCTGTGCTCTTGGCAACCGGCTGAATCCCATGGATCCACCTCTCCAGGAGCGGCAACACCGGCGAGGCCACATCATTGACCGCTACGGGAGGCATGCGGAAGGCGTCGTGACGGCGCATCCGCAGATAGAGAGCGGACTTCTCGGGCGAGCCGGGAACGAGCACTTTGGCCTCGTCGACACCGAGATTCCCCGCCATCAACTCACCGTGGATGATGCCTGAATCCTTCAGAGGTGTGGTGATGCGGGCATCGAAGAGACCTCGCGAAGGGCCACCGGGTTGATGGCAGCCGGCACAATTGGAATCG
>JANQJH010000237.1 GCA_028281705.1 Verrucomicrobiales bacterium | reverse complement strand
TCCCAGAGCAGATGCTTGGCCGTGCTCTGGGAAACAAGCTGTCGAAGTTCGTCCTGTTCGGCTTGGGTGGGGACGGTCTCGGGATCGAGGTCGAGGTTGATCATCCGCAGTTTGTAGCGTTTTGCGACATAGTTGTAGGCCGGATGCGATGCCAGGAGAGGACGATCTCCCCAGGCTTGGGCGAAAGCGCCGAGACGTTTGTCGAGAGCTTGAAGGTCATTCTCCAGACCGGCAAGTCCGTCGGCAAACGTGTCTGCGAGGGCAGGCCAGCGGGCCGTCATGGCTCTAGCAATTTCCTGGGCCTGGGAGATGGCGTTGAGTGGATCGACCCAGGTGTGTCCGTCGAGGCCCTCGTGACTGTGTTCTCCTTCGGGGCCGTGCTTGTGGACGACGGTTTCGTAATGCAAGAGTTCTTCGGCGAGAGAACTCGCGCTGTCGACCATCCGGCCGGCGGGAAGAGTCACTTTGGTGATCCATTTCTCAAAACCGGCTCCATTGACGACGATGAGATCGGCTTGCTGATAAGCCTGGATGATCTCGGGTTGAGGCATCCAGAAAATGGGGTCGGCATCCGGGGGGAGCGGGCAGACGACTTCCAGGGCGCCGGCGTCTTGAGCGATACGCTGGGAGAAGTAGTGGGTGGGATAAAATGTGGTGAGAACGCGATCGGAGGCGGGATCGCTCGCGGGAGAACCGGCTTCAGCAGGAGGCGTGTCTTCCCGGTGACATTGGGAGAAAAATGGGACGATGAGGAACGCGGAGAGGAGCGTTAGGCCAAGTGATTTATTCATAGGGGCATCCATTGGAGATGACGGGTTACTGCATAGAGTATCCAGGCCAGGGCGAGGGCAAGGGCAATTCCGGCCACGAGGAGCAAGGTGAGTTCTGAAAGTTGAAGCCAGAAGACGGTGGGACGGGCGCAGCCGATGCGGACGAGGGTCTGGCGCTCTCTCTGCCGCAGTTTCCAGGTGAGGATCATGACGAGGAGAAGAAAGAGCGAGGTCATGGCGAGGACGAGAGCAAAACTGGCGTCGAAAAAGCGTTTCACCTTGAAAACGATGGCGAGGAGATCCTGGACGACGTCGACGGGGGGCAGCAGTTGGACGGTTTTCGAAAGTTGGTAGTGGCCTTTGAGGATGGTGGCGCTCTTGGAATCGTGGGGGATCACGATGAGCGCGGTGAGGGGGAGATCCTTGGGTTCGCCGTGAAAATGAAAGCTGGAGAGGTTGGCCTGGGTGATCTCGCGATAGGGGGCCACGGCGGCGCTGCCGATGAGGGCGCCGTCTTCCTCCTTGCCCAGTAGCTGGTTCTGGTTTTCGGGCGCCTCCAGGTCGTCGTGGCCGTGGCCGATGCCTCCGATGACCCAAGAGGTTTTGACATCGACAAAGACGGCGTGGTCATCGGGGGTTCTCTGCGGTGGAAGGACGCCGGTGATCCTGAGATTGAGGGGTTGCTCGGCGGCGATGTTGTAGAGGCTGGTTTGATCCGTGAGGAGACGATCTCCGGGACCGAGTTGGAGGGCGCGTGCGACCTCGCTGCCCAAAACGGCGTCGCCGAGGACGAGTGGCGGGGTGCCCTCAAGGGGACGGAGCTGCCGATGTTCGAAGTAGTCGAGACTGGTGCCGACCACGGGGAATTTGCGCGCGGTGTACTCCAGGTGCATGGGGATGACGGTGGCGCGCCGCCGGGCCTCGATCTCTTGCTGGTGGGCGAGACTGAGGCCGCGTGGAATTTTGGCGGAGTCCGCGAAGTAGAGGGTGCGGAGGACGAGTTCAAACTGGTTGCCGCGGGGGCCGAGGACGAGAGGGGTTTCCCGCGCGCGCTTCGTGAGACCGGATTCGTAAGCCTGGATCAGAAGGTGGAGGTAGATGGGGAGGAGAAAGGTCAGGGCCAGGCAGACGAGCAGGATCACCGTGCGCATGCGGTGATAGCAAAGGTAGCGCCAGGTCAGTCTTAAGATACCGCTCATCCGTTTTTGGGGGATCCGTTTTCCATCTCGAACTGCCGGTCGAAGCATTCGAGCAAGGTGAGGTCGTGCGTGACCATGAGGAAGGTCGTCCCGCGTTCCGTGATGAGTTCATCGATGAGTTCCAGGACCTGTCTCGCGGTGTTGCCGTCGAGATTACCGGTGGGTTCATCGGCCACGAGGATTTCCGGGCGGGTGATGAGTGAGCGGGCGATGGCGACGCGCTGGCGCTCGCCCTGGGAGAGTTGATGTGGGAAACGGTCCACTTTCTCTTCCAGGCCGAGCGCGGAGAGGAGCCGGCCTCCCTCCTCCCGGGCCTGTTTGGTGAGTGAGAGGGCGCGGTTGATGTAGTAGGGAAGGAAAATGTTCTCCGCCACGGAGAGGTATTCTAACAAGTCGAGTTCCTGCGGGATCGATCCGATGCGTTTGATGCGCAGGGCTCTTCGCTGCCGGTCATTGAGGGCGCCGAGTTGCGCTCCGTCGATCTCCACGGAGCCGGATCCGGGTTGGAGCAGGCCGGTGGCGAGCCGGAGGAGGGTGGTTTTGCCGCAGCCGCTGCGGCCGGTGATGGCGATGCGTTCGCCCCGGTGAGCCGAGAAGTGGTCGACCTGGAGCCGGAATGGCGAAGAGGGATACGCATAGCGCAGATCCGTGATTTGGACGGCCGTTGCTTGGGTCGACATTCGAGCTATTTCGCGTTTTCGATCTCCCGAAGGTTGAGACGCTTTTCCTGACTGATGTCCACGGCGGCGATCATCCAGAGGCCGTTCGTTTGGGATAATTGGTAGCGTGCCTGGTACTCGTTGACACGCTCGTGGGTGTGTCCCCAGTGTTGGACCAGTCCATGGACGCGCCAGTGGGTATCAAAGGCGAATCCCGATTGGTCCGGGTCCAGCGGAGCAGGCTGGCAGTCGAGATACTCCAATCGTTTGACCCGGCAGACGGCGCCCCCTTCGTCTTTCATCACCAGGCTGGTGTAGACATTGCGGTAGATCTCATCGAGGAGGTCGCCGGAGACACTTTGGGCCAGCGTGTCGTAGATGGCCTCATCGGTGTCATAGTCAAAGGCGCGGTAGATGTTCTGGTGCAAGTCCTGGAAGCGTTGCATGGCCTCGGATTCCGTGAGGCTCTCGGCGGGGGGCTTGAGATGGATGGTGAGTGGACGATAGGCCGCCGCCACCGCGAGACTGGCAATGGTGCATCCGAGAGCGAGGGGAAGGCGGCGTTTCCATCCAGTGAGCAGGGCGCCGAGCAAGAGGAGGGATGCCAATGGCCAGGCGAGGGAGAATTCCCGCGGCTCTCGTGTGGCGGCAGCGTCGCTGGCGAGTTCCAACCGCCGTTGCGCATCGACCGAGAGGATCGGATCGGGGGTGTGCCAGATGTAGTTGGGCTCCTCCGGGGTGAGGGTCATGAGATCCAGATCACCATAGGTGAAAAAGATGCTATCGACCGTCTGCGGGGTGTGCCCCGTGGGATCGGGGGTGTCCGGTACGATCTCGTTGACGTGGTCGGGAAGAAAGATGTCCCAGGTGATATCCACCGTCTTCGGCTTGGTCTTCACCGGGTAATGAAGGAGGAAGTAGGCCATGACAAAGTTGCTTACGGCTCCGAGATTGACCTGGTTTTCCATAGGCTCGAACTGGATGTCCTCTAACACAGGCGTCACGACAATGCCGTCGATGAGGACGGGACAGTGTTCGGCAAAATAGCGGACAAGAGAGTCTTTGATCTCGTCTGCCGTGGGGAAGGAGGCAGCGCCAAATCTTATGGTGTCCAGTGGCGGCACGAGCGAGGTCTCGGCGCTGATGTCGAAAATCAGTTGTTCTTCGCTGAGTTCAGCGAGCAATTGGAGATTGGAACCTTCCACCGCGTGTCCACGGGCGTCGCGTGGGTGCAGCCAGGCGAGGATGCACAAGAGGATGACGTGGGGGACCAGGATCTTGGAATCCATGAGGGGAAACTAGATGGAACTCCGGCCGATCTCAATGCCGGTTTCTTCGGGCGATTGGGGCGGCCGTGCGCTGGAGTGATTCTCCGGTAGAAGGGCTTGCCTGGTTTGAACGTTCCTCTAGACTTTGAGTCGAAAAGTAGTGATCAGATGATGGCGGCGATAACGGCGTCTTCCCCCAGTCTATGTCCAACTCCAGTGCCCAACCATCAGGGAATCCAAGAGACCCGGCTTTTCGCGAACATGTGGTAGAACGGATGATCCGTGAGAGTATTTCGCCAAAAGCGCTGGCGAAGGAATATGGATTGGAGTCACGCCAGCTTGCCAACTGGAAACGCGCCTATTTGCAGAAGCTGAAGACGGCGACCAAGGGTAGCGCTCCCAAGGGGTCGGCGGGCAAGAAAGGAGTCTCCAAGCGGTCGGAGCAGCCGCTCGTGCTCGAGGATATCAGCCGGCAGCGCGTGCGGGCCGAGGACGCCAAGCGGCCGGATCCGCTGTTGCCTTTTCCGACCCAAGCGCCCAGCGAGCTGGAATCGCCAGCTGGAGACGTGGAGGCGGACACGATGCCGGCCTCTACCCAGGCGAGCGGCGGACTACCTGAGCGGCGAGCGGCGGGTGTTCCTCCTCGGGGCCTGAACGAGTCGGCCGAGGTGATGAGTCAGGTCGACGGGCACTTGCCTCCCGGTCAAGGGACGGAGATATCCGGGGAGGCTCAGGATCGGTTTTCCAAGAACTGGGAGAAAATGGGGGCCAATGCGCCGCCATTGATGCAAGCGCCGCAGCCGGTGAGGCTCAATCGGCATGAGCGCTTCGTCACGCGCTTCCAGAATCTTCCCGGAGTGGCTTGGTTCCTGCACGGCGGGCGATTGGATGTTTCACCGTGGCTCATTCTCCTCGCGGCATTGGGAGTGGTCGGCGTCGCCGTCTTCCTCATGAAAGACGCGGCGGAACACGCTTCCCCTGAGTTCCAGGTCATCCCAGGCGAGACACCGCACTATCTGGCGCCGATGAATCGTGACGAGGTTCATGTTGCCGAGGGACTGCTGGCCAAGTTCTTCGCCAATCGGTCGGTCGCCGGTTTCGAGCCCTTGGTGCGATCTCCTCAGACGATCATGCCATTGATCACCCATTATTACACGTCGCGTTCGGTGAGACCCGTGGAAGTCGTTGGCTTCGATTACCATCGCCGCGCCGATCTTCCCGGGATGGACATCACGCTCCATGGCGTGAAGCTGGGACCTCTGGCAAAAGTCCACGAGGTCGCCATTGAGCACACCCCGGACGGGGCGCGGGTCGATTGGGAAACGGCTATTGGTTATCAATCGATGGGATGGCGAGAATTGCGCACGGCGCATCCTGTGGAAACCACCTATTTTCGCCTCTCTCTCCAACCCTCCCGCTACTACGGCAAGCCTTTCACCGAGGGCATCTTCCGGTCCTTCCGCCTGACCTATCCCGGTGAGCTTCGTGTGATCAACGGGTACGCTATGGTGGATACCGACGTGGAGATGCGCCTACGTGAACTGTTGCCGGATGATGAATCCGTGAGTCAGTTAGTCGTTGGCCTTCAATTTCCTCACGGCGATCATCGGGAGGACTTGGTGGAGATCACGGAGATCTGGAGCGAGTCGTGGGTCGTGGCCTACGAACCAGGTGAGCGTCATTTTGATCTGGCGACACCTGCGGCGGCTCTTCCTGTGCCGAATTCGCTACCTGATTCCGCGCCTGTGCCTGTGCCTGCGCCCGCGCCGGAGGCGACGGAAGAGGTGGAGGAAGATACGGAAAAGCCGGTGGAGCCAAG
>JANQJH010000193.1 GCA_028281705.1 Verrucomicrobiales bacterium | reverse complement strand
GAAAGGGGTTTCATAGACATGTGGGGGCAGCTTTTCTGCACGATACTCATTGCTTAAACGCGGAGCTTTTATATAAAATAGTCAGAAACCTGTGGCACTTCACTTATGGCCCATGAAGG
Source organism: Verrucomicrobiales bacterium (assembly GCA_028281705.1). GTDB lineage: Bacteria > Verrucomicrobiota > Verrucomicrobiia > Verrucomicrobiales > DEV007 > JAACDM01. Next base: position 5,276 of record JANQJH010000193.1, on the reverse strand, counting down.
GTGTCTTGAAGGTAAGCGACCTACTTCAAGAGCTTTATAGATCCGTTTATTCAAATCTTTTGAACGCTCCGTTGTGAAATTCAGACTTGGTATTCTTGCATTTCAAGCTAGTGAACTAACCACTAGACAATCTAAGCGCAATTCAGCATTGCAAAAAACCAGCCAAAACAAAATTTTACATATTTTGAAAAAATAAGCTTGCTTGATCTCATTCCGTAGTTTTCGAGCTTCAGTGAAAATTATTTGCATGCGAACCCAGAAAGCCCTCATTTGTTTCTTTTATCTAATCATACCAAACGTAATGGCTCAAACTTCGTAAGCATTATACTGATTATTTTGCACCTAACTTTCAACAATTTTTCTAAATTGTTTTTCTGGCATTCTGCAGTTCGGTGCGTAAAATTTTGAATCCCAAATGCTTCAAATTTGTGGTTCTGTAGCCATTTTCAACTATTTTGTGCTCGCTTTAAAACGGTTCTTGAAACAACTGACTAATGTGTATCCGACAGGTTTGAGGTTTGTCACTGCGCTATCTAAAATTAAGCGTTTGACAATTAAATACTGACAAAATGTTCTAGGCTCGTTTTCAGCCGTACTTCACCTTATTTGTCCACTCTTTGACTCCTACTCTTTCCTCACCTCTTTGAAGAGGCGGTCGTGGGAAATGACACATTCTCCGACGCCAGGCAACTGCCGATGGCGGTATCGGCCCAGTACGAGGCCGATTTCACGTCGGCTTCGATCGATCCCGGTGATCCTGAGGTGATTCGAAAACCATCCGTTTGGTGGCGCATTGAAGTGGAGACGGCGACTTGGATTCAGATTGGGAACACGCCTTTCGAGGGGCAGCCATTCCCGGAGTTGTATCTTTTCGAGGGAGATGACCTGGCGACCTTGCAGCCGGTCGCGTGGGAAGAGGGTCGTTTTGTGGCGGAGGCGGGACGGGTCTATCATCTGGCTCAGGTCACGGCTGGGCCGGGCGTCAAGTTTTTTGTGCGGACGGCTCCGCTGGCCGGCCATGGTGTTTTCAACGAGGCCTTCGAGTTGGAGAGCGTTGCGGAGGGACGCCAGGCGGCGGTGACTCTCGAAGCTCCGCTTGAAGCTGGGGAGGTGATTGACGAAGAGGTTTTCGTCGAGCAGTCGGTGTGGTATCTTTGGCAGGCTCCCGAGAGTGGTCTATGGCGTCTCGGCTTTGAGCTCTTGCATGACTTCAATGAGTTTCGGAGTGATGATCACATTGCTGTTTACCAGGGTGATGATCTCGAATCCCTGCAGCTGGTGGGGATGCATCCCGCTGGGAGTGAAGCGGCCATTTCGGTGACGGCGGGTGAGACCTATCGCGTGGCCTTGCGTGCGGGGGCGCTCTCAGATCAGGTGATCGAAGCGAGCTGGCGGACAGACGCGGCCCATGAGGCGCGGTTTGCCGATCGGTTCAATCAGGGGCGGGCGTGGCATGGAGAGTGGAGTGTCGCCGGTGGCGTCGATCTTCTCGAGCCCGATGAGCCGGACCATCTTGCTGTCCTGGGTGATCGTTGGCCGTCAGGGGCTGTCTTGTCGGGCAGCACGTGGTTTTCCTGGACGGCTTCCCAGGACACGGTCTTTGTCGGGGATGCCCTGCGCTCCGGGCCCTTCGCCGTGTATCAGGGTGAGAGTTTGAGCGAGCTGATCAACGTCCCCTTTGGCGAGAGATCCGTTCCGGTATTTCGGGCGACGGCGGGCGAAACTTATCACATTGCCTTGTTAGGGAAGAGAGATGGGCAAACGCTTCCTCGGCTGGTGTGGAATGCGTTTCCCATACACGAGCACGATGCTTGGACTGACGCTCGAAGCATGGTGGAGAGTCCTCAGGATATCGAGATCATGACGATCCATGGGGCGACGCGGGAACAGGGTGAGCCCATGCATTCAAAGAACGGGGCTGAGGCGGGATCGTGGTGGTGGCATTGGAAGAGTGATTCAGAACGGGTGGGGTTCGTCCATCTCGTCCGCTATGGCGACTTCATTCCGGCGTTTGCCGTCTATCATGGAGATGCAGTCGAGGCGCTCGAAGCCGTTCCCATAGATTCGGATTCGTTGACCTTTGTCCTGGAGCCGAATGTGTCCCACTGGATTGCGGTGACGGGAGATGATGCTCGACAGGGCGCCTTTGGCATCAGCTTCGAGAGTGTGGCGCGTCTCGAGAATGACAGTTTCACCGAAGCCACTGTGCTCGAAGGCGGTCCCAGCTGGCAATTGTCAGGATCGCTTCACGGCGCCTCTCGCGACCCGGGAGATCCGCCTGGCGGTGGTAACCTCTGGTGGCGATGGGAGCCCGAGGAAAAGAAGAGTGTACGGGTCGATTGGGAGGGATGGAGCTCCGTTCGATTCGGCGTCTATCGGGGAAACGATCTCGATGTCCTCGAGGAAATTCATGGGACATCAACCGCCACGGACTCGCCGCTCTTCTTCACAGCGGAACCCGGTCTGCCTTACTACTTCATCATTGCGGAGTCGGCCCTGCGCGAAGGCGGGCAGTTTATTGCGAACATTGAGTCAAGAGACCCGGCGCCACAGGGGACGTTTGAGGAGCCGATTTCCTTGGGAAGCGTTTCGGACATCCAATACTACGCCGACGCGCGCGGGCAAACCCTTGAACCCGGCGTGAGTGCGGCCGGTATCTTCCGCAACACCAGCACGCCGGCCTATGTCACGTGGTTCAGTTGGGAAAGTCCCGCCGATGTCCGGGTGTCTCTGGAACCGTCGAGCGGGATGACGGTGGTCGGTGTTCAGGGTGACCGGCTGGATGCCTTGACCGTGGTGAGTATTCGTTCTCGAAACGGTGGGCCGATTGCCTTCGAGGCCGCAGCGGGCGAAAAGTTTCGTTTTGCTCTGGGACCCAATCCGGCGGAGTTTGGCCGCAAGGACCTCGAGTGGCGCTTTCGGCTCCATCTGGAAACGGAAGTCCTGGCGACTAACGGAACATCTGAGACGGCTGAAGATTTGGGCGGTGTTTTGAGAGGGTCCGTTTGGAGTTCCGGGGCCGGGTCAAGCCGCGCACCGGAGTTTGTTTCGGACGATCAAACCTTTTGGTTTCAGTGGCGTGCGCCCGAGACCCGATCGATGACCTTTTGGGTAGACGAGCCTGGCAGAATCGAGCCGCGCATTTATGAAGGATCTCCCGCGAATCCAGTTTCCAGAGAGTTCCCAGCCATTGCGGGAGAGACTTATTTCATCTCTGTGGTAAGTTCCGCGCGTTTCCACCTGAAGTGGGCGCCATTGGATGACGCGCCACCCGTGAACGATTCCTTCGAAAGTGCGTCGCCTCTGGCGACGGACGCATTGAGATTTCAATTTGAGGGAGAGTTGTTTCGAGGGACGACGGAGGGAAACGAACCTGATATTGAGACGGGGCGGAGTTCCGTGTGGTGGCGATGGGAGGTGCCTCAGACAGGTAATTGGCGCTTGTCGGCCATCACGGACGGCGTGGAATGGCATCTCTATTCGGGGAGTGATCGGAGCGAACTCACGTTGCGCCAGACAGCTTGGAAATCGCTACACGTTGCCGCGACCGAGGGTGAGACCCTTTGGCTTCGAGCGAATACCTATGCTCCGAAGGTTCCCTTCGAGGTCATTGCCGACATGAGTTATGAGGGGACTACTCCGGTCATCGAAGTTGTCGATGGGTTGACAGGCGTCGTCGATGCCGGCGCCGATGTTTGGCAATGGCAGGCACCGAGATCGGGTGTTCTCACCTTCACGTCTCCGAACCCTCCGTTCCAGGTGCGGCGTCAGGGGGAGGAAAGTTTCCTCGAACTGGTTGATCTATCGGAGAACCGCTCGGCGTTGCCGGTGAGTGAGGAGACTGTTTACGAATGGGTGATGACGAGCGAGCCGGTGCAGCCGGTCGGTTTCGATCTCCTGGAGCCGGTAGCTCACGATCAGTTTGAAGATCGTCTCATTCTGACAGAATTGCCTTTAGAGCGCCCTGTCTCCGATCTTTATCTCACCACCACGCAAGGTCCCGTAGGGCCGACGCTGGCTAACCAGGGGAACCTGTGGCTGGAGCATACGGCTTCCGGTGACGGGATGCTGACAGTGACGACGCCGGAGAACACCGCCGCGGCACTCTATGAAGGTGGGAGTCTTCCGCAGCTTCGGCGTCTAGCGGGCCCATCGAGAAAGATCGAGCGGGTTCAGCGCGCCGGAGAGGTCTTTCAGATCGCAATCCGCGGTCTCGCTGTCGATCGTGACTTGTTAGGGCATTACACCATCTCGGAGGAGATCGAAAGCGTTCCCGAAGTTCTCGTCCTGGGCGAGACTCTACCCCAGCAGGGATCTCGATCCCGAGTTTTCCATTCCACGGTGGAACGGATTCTCGATGATGGTGATCGGCATACAGCGCGTTTTCTGTGGCGATGGACGGCATCGCGTTCTGTGAGAGTGGCCTTTCGCGCGACGGAGAACGGGCTTCAGCTCTATCGAGGAAGCGACTATCAGAATGCTGAATTCATGCAGTCGTCGCATTCGAGTCTGGTGTGGGATGCGGTCGAAGGCGAGACGTATCTGCTTGCCGTTGCCATCTGGAAGGCGCCGTTCGATCTCGCCTGGCGTTTGGACGCGGTCGAGGAGATCGAGAATGATGCCTTCTCTGAGGCGGCGGTGCTCTCCACGGGGCCGGATTCGCAGGTGTTCAAGGTGCCGCAGAGCACGTTCGAGCTGCATGAACCTTATACTCCCGATGGCCGTCGGGGATCGCTCTGGTGGCGGTGGGAGGCACCGAGGAGCGGGATGCTTCAGATGGTGGGCGATGCGCTGTCGCGGTCCGGTCAGTTGGAGATTCTTCAAGGGGACGACATCGAGGGCCTCGAATCTCTCGCGGGCCCGATCGGCGTTTTGCGCGTTCCGGTCTTGGAGAACGAGAGTTACTGGCTGCGCTGGATCGATCCGCCCCTTTCCGCTGTTGGAATGATCGTCGACGTGGTTGAGGCGCCGTCTCATGACGCCTTTGCCGGTTCAACGCCTTTGGTAGGCCTGACGCCGGAGGCCATCTCATCGAGTTTGGCTTACGCGACGACGGAGCCTGGAGAGCCACGCCATTTCCTAACATCGGAGGCCAGGGCTTCTCTCTGGTGGTCGTGGACGGCTCCCGAGACGCGGGTCATGAAGGTGGAGATCGAGGGTGAGGGGCTGCCACAGTTCATCCAGCTCAATACCTACCGGGGGAATCGTTTGACGTCGCTCCAGCGTCAGCATGAACTCTACCCGTATACTGGACGGGGGCAGTTCCTGGCGCGAGG
>JANQJH010000178.1 GCA_028281705.1 Verrucomicrobiales bacterium | reverse complement strand
GACGGCGACGACGCTGGGGGAGGGCGTTCTCGATGGGGCTCTCGATGAGGCGCTGCTGCGCCTGCGGGAGTCCGATCGGAGCGCCCTCGTGATGCGTTTTATTGAGGGGCGCGATCTGCGAAGCATTGGGCATGCCGCCGGCATCTCTGAGGACGCGGCGCAAAAGCGGGTGGCGCGGGCATTGGTTAGCCTCCGCAAGCAACTGCGTAGACGCGGGTTTCAGGTGCCGGCGACAACGCTCACCACCTATCTCGCCAGCCAACTGGCGGGGCCGGCTCCCCTTGGGTTGGCCGCCCTCATCACCGGAAATCTCTCTCCCGTGCTCAACACGCTCGGTTCTCTAACTGCAACCACCGTATCCATGACTGCTAAAATCAAAGTAGCCGCTGTCGCCACCGGAATCGTCGGCCTCGCCATCCCCCTTGTCGTCCAGACGATGGATAACAAACGTCTTCGCAACGAATTGAGTGTGCAGCGTTCCACGCAGGAGACTCCGGAGTCGCCCGGGGAAGCACCGGTATCGTCTATCCTCACATCATCTCAGAAGACGCCATCGGGCGAGGCGGAATCCGAGGCCCGGAAGGCGTTGGCCTCCGCCGGCGAACCGCCCACGAAGACACCGGATCCAATGGAGGAAGCTGCCGACCGGGCGCGCCGGGTGGCCACGGAGCGCTACGCGGAACTGCTCGACAAGTTCAAGGACAAGCTGGCCCTCACGCCTGATCAGGAAGAGGCCCTGGAAGAATACTACGCCACGCGGCGCCCCGTCCTGGAGGAATATCTGCGTCAGTCGTCGGCCGGGCGGATCGATCCCAAGTTCTACTTCATCAATGTGGGCTACCGGCCGCACATCCCGGAGGCGGTGCAGGCGTTGCTCACGGAGGAACAGGCGGAGTCCTATCAGAGTTATGAATCGGAGAGGCGCATCAATTACATTGAGAGCTTCACCAATGGAGAGCTGAGTTTCCTCCAGAATCATCTCGATCTCACCAGCGCTCAGAAGGATGAGCTTTTTGGTGGTCTATCAGAGATCTACACCGTGGCGAGTGGCGAAGATCTGAGTACGATCGATACCTTGCAGGCCATCGCGGATCGCAAGGATCACGACAATGCGGGCCGGCGAGAGATCTACTCCGAGGTGTTCACGGAGGAGCAGATGGTGAAATGGGAGGAAGTCGCGAGCGATTACAAGGCGAACGTGCTGAAGCGTTTCGGTGGAGGTGATCTCGCCACGGGACAGGACGCGGATGGGGGCGAGGCGCGAGGGGAGTCCTGATTTGACCCAGGGAAAGAGGAGGGGGAACCGCAGATGAAGTCGATTGGCGCAGATGATTGACTGGAATTTTGCGGATGGGGCGGTTCTGAAGGTTTAGCGGCATTGTTTCGCCTGTGGGTGGCGTTCGCGTCGTCGTGGTCTACACTGGGCCGCATGATCCGATTGATTGTCGCGTCTCTCGTTGGACTGCTGGCGGCCTCTACCGGAATGGGGGCTGAACAACAGGGCGTTGAGGTTCTCAAGATTCGTCAGACTTGGAGCCGGGAATCGGCGGGAGAGAGATGGCATCGAGAAGCGGCGGCGATGGGGCGGCGGCTTTTCATGGACACCAGTCTCTCGCGTCCCCAGGGGCAGGGATGCATCACCTGTCACCAGCCGGAGCATGCCTTTGCCGATCCGCGGCGGGTATCGCCGGGAGCCGTGCCTGGCCGAGGTGGGAGGCGCAACGCACCGACCTTGATGTATGCCGCGCTCATCCCGGGAATGGCTTTCGATGATTTTTTCAACGAAGAGGGGGAAGAAGTTTGGGCCTGGGAAGGCGGCTTGTTTCTCGATGGAAGAGCCCGGGATCAGTTTGAGCAGGTCCAGTCGCCTTTCTTTGATCCCGACGAGATGAATCTGCCGGGTCCGGCGGCGCTGGCGGAGGGCGTGCGCCGGAGTGGCTACGCGGACGCCTTCCGGGCCTGGGTGGGCGACGACGCGGCCTGGGCGGATGACGAGGCGCTGAACTATCATGTTTACCGGGCCCTCGTCGCCTTTCTCAAGGAGCCGCATTTTCGGCCCTTTGATGCGCGCATCGACGACTATCTTGCCGGTGACGAAGACGCGCTCGATGCCTCCGAGAAACGCGGTCTCGAAGTCTTCCGGAATGCGGGGAAATGTGCCAGTTGCCATCTCTTGGAAGCCAAGCACTGGCCGGAGCCGCTTTTGAGCGACTTCGGTTATGACAATTTGGGCGTACCTTCGTCGCCGGGAGGGAAGGGCAAGGACCCGGGTTTAGGCGCCCACACGGGCAATTCGGAGGAGATGGGCCAGTTCAAGGCGCCGACCTTGCGCAACATCGCCCTGACGGCTCCCTACATGCACAATGGATCCATTGGGACCTTGCAAGAGGTAATGGAGTTTTACAATAAACGCGACCTTGAACCGGAGCGCTGGGGAGCGACCGATTATCCGGAAACGGTGAATCGCGACGACATGGGTGACCTGGGGCTGAGCGATGAGGAAGTCAACGATCTCGTGGCCTTGATGGAGGCCTTCACGGATCGCAGTCTGCTAGAGTGGCGGCAATCGAAGGGCGATGATGGAGATTCCCTGCCGTCGGCCCCGCCGGATGTCCCCAGCGCTTTCGAAATGCGGCTCCGCTTTCCCGACTGGACTCACAGACTGCACGCGTCTCATGGCGGAGCGACGGTGGAGTAGCGTGTGAAATGAGCAATTTTGATTTCTGGGATACTTATGAACGTATCGTGGGACACGACTACATGTGTCACCGTGAGATCACTCTGGCGTATGGTGAAGTGTTGCGCCGGTCTCGAACGCACTCCGTGCTCGATCTTGGGTGTGGGGACGCTTCGGTGTTTGTCAGGGCATCCCGGGGACTACCGGTGGCTCACTACCGGGGAGTCGATCAATCGGAGGATGCGATTGGACGAGCGGAACGGCATCTCTCGTTGAGCGGCGACGTGCCGTTTGATTTGGTGTGTCGCGATTTGATGGGCTTTGTGGAGAATCATCGTGGTGCCCGCTACACGGATATTGTGTTGGGCTACGTGCTGCATCATTTCTCCCTGCCGGAGAAACGGAAAGTGCTCCATCGGTGTCGTGAACTCATGGAGAGCGAAGGGACACTATTTCTTTTTGATGTGGCCAGGAGAGCCGGTGAAACGAGTTATGCGGCGTATCACGAAAGGTTGTGTCGTGAAATTGACGGGAACTGGGACGGCCTTTCGATCGATGAACGCAGCGTGGTGAAGGAGCACATCCGCCAGTGGGATTTTCCCGAGGGGGTGGATGAGACGCGGAAGCTCATCGAAGAGGCGGGATTTGAGAAAGTGTCTCTCAGGTTTAGAGACGCTGCGGAGTTTTATGTGGTGTTTGCGGCGACGAGGGGGTGAGAGGTCAACGAAAGACACGGAAGTCACGAAAAAGGGTTTTTGGGTTTTGAGAGGAGAGATTGATCTCGCTTTTTCATTCCTCTGCTCGTCTACCAAGAACAGCTTCGTTCTCGGTTTGACGCAGGCATCGACCGTCTGAAGAAGGCGCAGTGCTTGTTTGATAACGCCGGTTTGCTGAGGGATTCCGGTGCGCCAGTCTCACGAGCACCGGAGGTGGCAAAAACAGCTAGTTAGCAAGCTGGCCATACGGGCACGGAAAAGCCCCGTGAGGTCTCGACCTCCGGGGCTTCATTTTGGTTGCGGGGGCCGGATTTGAACCGACGACCTCCAGGTTATGAGCCTGACGAGCTACCGGGCTGCTCTACCCCGCGCGATAGGTATGGAGCCTCCCGGAACGGATTCAAGTGCTTTTTCAGAAATCCTTTTCCCCAGGCTCTCTCCCCGCTTGCTGGCGGGGAAGGTCGACGGTAGAAGTGGGGTATGAATCGATGGCGGATTTCGGCGTGTTTCCCCTGGCGACTGACTCCGGTGGTCAGCATCCTGGGCTTCCTCGTGAGCAGCGTGTTCCTGCTCTGGGCGCAGAACGGCGGTCTCAAGTCGGAGGAGCGGAATGCTCTGAAGACGGCCACCGTTCGCGTTGAAACCACGGTGGGCAAAGAGACGGGGTCGGGAAGCGGTTTTGTCGTCAAGGTGGACGGAGACGACGTCTACATCGCGACGAATCAGCACGTGGTCTCGGCGGGGAAGGACGGGAAGGATATCAATGATTTTGAGGCTCGCCTGCGGGTGCGTTTTGCGGGGGAAGACCTGAAGGCGGAGCCCATCCGGGCCGAACTCCTGGCCTCGGATCAGGAGCATGACTTGGCCATTCTCAAAGTGACGCGAAAGGATGCGCCCAAGCCTTTCGACCTATTCTCCGATCAGATCGTGGAGGAGACGACGCCAATCACGGTGTTCGGCTATCCCTTGGGCGACCAGTACGTGACGATCAACACCGCCCAGGTGTCTGGTTTTGTGCACGACTCCATGGGAGGACTTCGCCGGGTCAAGTTTTACGGGAAGGTTGACCAGGGCAGTTCGGGTGGTCCGGTGGTCGATCAGAAAGGCGCGGTGATCGGGGTGATGGTGGAAGGGGACAGGCGATCCGAGGGCATTGGCTATTGCGTCCCTGCGGTGGAGCTTCACGAGATGATGCGGGGGCGCCTGGGGAACTTCACCATCAAGCAGTCAGGCGGCCCGGAAGACTTCGATATCAGTTTTTCGGCCCAGCTCAACGATCCCTTGCGACGCCTGAAGAAGGTCTCCCTGCACTACGTATTGGCCGATGATGTCACTTCCGATGAACTCGAGAGCGCGGCCTTGAACAACGGCACGGAGTGGAAGCTTCTCTCGAAGAAGATGAAACGTGTGCCCATGGCGTTGCGGCGCGAGGAGAACAAGGCCTCGATGACCCTGCGGATGAGCGGTGAGACCGGGGACCGGGGCTACCTGCAGCTGAGTTACGAACGTGAAGGTGAGCCGAACACGGTCTCGGCGCCCATCCGAATCAGTCTGGGAGGGAAACCCATTTATCCGGCGCGCTACCGGGGAGAGCGCCGGGAGGAGGACGAGGGCGAGAAGGGCAAGATCCGAGGGCGCTACCCGCTGCCGCGGGAGGCGGAGGAATCCATCTTGGGGAAGCGGGTGACGGTGCACGGCTACCGGGTGAACGAATGGAACCTCGACGCCAAGAGCCTCATTCCGAACATCACCTGGGACAAGAACAGCCTCTATCTCTACATGGTCAGCCGGGAGGGCGTGGTGCGGAAGATGGATCCCTTTCGCAACCAGATCGAATTGGAACTGGACCTCAAGCTCGAGGTTGAATGGGCGGAGTTGAGCGGCGAGGGGATTGTTCTGGTGACGAAGGACGAGCAGCTCTGGGTGGTGGATGAGCGCTATCTCCGGGTCCGTGGCGTGGTCGAGAAGGTGGAGGGCGTGAGCCAGGTGGCCTCGGCGCGGCCGAGTTTTTACGCGTTTTGCGTGACCGGGGATGGGAGCACCATTGAGGTCTATGACTTGGTGGACGGTATCAAGACCCAGACCTACCAAGCCTCTGATTTTGCCGAACTTCCCGAGGGGTCGGCTGAGGGGGCCTCTCCGGTGAAACGATTCGACAAGATCACCATGACTCCCGAGGGCCGGTACCTTCTCTGTGAGAGCGAGGGAGCCCTGCACCGTTTTGTGGTGCAAGACGATGAACTCACCTATGATCAGGTAGGTCCCCGGATTGGGCGCTCGCCGAAACTGATCGAGGTTTCGGAGGACGGCCTCTATGTGTCGCTCGTCGACACGGAGGGGAATCGTCAGCTCGGTGACGAGGCGATTCCAGCTTTTGGGACCTATGTCTTCGACGTGAGCAATCTCTTGGAGCCCTCCATGGCGGTAGACGGTGGCCAGCCGACGCCCTACGTGGTGCGCGAGGACTCCAGCCGCTCGGTTTATGGAACGGTGAAGAACTCGCCCCTGGTGCGCTTCGATCTCGAGGGGACCAAGGTGCGGGAGTTTCCCGAGCTGGAAGGGGAGTTTGCTAGTCAAGTGCTGGTCTACCCCAAGCGTCCCGGTTTTCTCGTGGTCCTGACCGACGCCAAGCTTTACGTCCTCAAGCAGTTGTGAGGAGAACGCCCGGATTTAGACTTTCGTCCCTGAAGTTCTCGTGATTTAAGTGCGGCTCATGGAGAGTCTTCTGAACTACATCAATGGCGCTTGGGCGGCGAGCCGAAGCGCCGAAACTCTGGAGGTGGAGAATCCCGCGACCCGGGAGGTGCTGGCCAAAGTGCCGGTTGGCACCGAAACGGCGGGTGATGTTGAGACCGCCGTGGCCGTGGCGGTAGCGGCGCAGCGGGAGTGGCGGGAAACGCCCGTGGGTGAGCGGGTGCAGCCGCTTTTCAAGCTGAAGCAACTCCTGGAAGAGAATCGGGAGATGCTGGCGCAAACCATCACCCAGGAATGTGGCAAGACGATCGGCGAATCCCGGGGCGAGATGCAGCGGGCGATCGAGAACGTGGAGATGGCCTGTGGCGCGCCCGCGCTCTTGCAGAGTGAGTTCGTGGAGGACATCGCGCGAGGGATCGACGAGTTCATGATTCGCCAGCCGGTCGGGGTGGGTTGTTGTATCGCGCCGTTTAACTTTCCCGGGATGATCGTCTTTTGGTTCCTCCCCTATGCCATCGCTTGCGGCAACGGGTTCATTGTCAAACCGTCAGAGAAAGTGCCGCTGACGATGATGAAGATTTTCGAATTGCTGGACCAGGTTGGTCTGCCCAAGGGACTGGTCAACATGGTGCACG
>JANQJH010000165.1 GCA_028281705.1 Verrucomicrobiales bacterium | reverse complement strand
CTCCACCGACCGGGGCGCTCCAATCGGACTGGCGGCAGCGCCTGGAAGACGTTATTTGGGCCTTGATCAACGCACCGGAGATGCAGTTCACGCCATGAGAAATCGGAAGAGCCTCACACGTCGCCAGTTCCTCCACCAGGCATCGCTCGCCGGCGCCACCGGCATCGCGCTCTCACAGGCCATCGGCGCGGCGCCTTCCCCGATTGAGAACTCGACACGCCGCGCCCCGTGCGAGGCCTGCATCCTCCTCTGGTTAGGCGGCGGCGTGGCCCACACGGACACCTGGGATCCCAAGCACCTCGGCGATCCCGCACAGCGGATCGCCGGTTCCGCCTACCCGTCCATCGATACTGCCGTCCCCGGAGTGCGTGTCAGCACGCATTTGAAAAAGGTCGCCCGGCGCCTGGACGAGCTCACCATCCTCCGAACCGTCTATCACAATGTCATCGACGAGCACGCCGCCGCGGTCAACTTTCTCTACACCGGCCGTCCCACCAGTGGCACCATCGTCTATCCCTCCATCGGGAGCGTCATCAGTCACCAACGCGGCGCCGCCGCCGAAGGTGTTCCCGCCTACGTCCTCGCCGGTTACCCCACCGTTTCCCGGGGCCCGGGTTTTCTCGGTTCGGAGCACCGCTTTCTCTACATCACCGATACCCGCCGCGGCCCAGCGGGACTCTCTCTCCCGGCCGGGGTCTCCCCTGCCCGCCAAACCCGGCGGCGCGAACTGCAACGCCTGGTCACGGAGGCCGCCCTCACACAGTATCCGGAAAAAGACGACCCCATCCAGGGCTACGGTCGCGTCATCGATGCCAGCCATGACCTCGCCGCCGGCAAGTTTCGCCAGGCCTTCGATCTCGATGAAGAATCCGCTTCCCTTCGCCGAACCTACGGGAGCGAGTTCGGCCAGCGTTGTCTCCTGGCGCGCCGGCTAGTCGAACGCGGCGTGCGCTTTGTCGAGGTCTTGCACAATCTGAACTTTTCCAATGGGACCGGTTGGGACACCCACAATGACGGCCAGCTCAATCAGCATCTGCTGATCAAGGATCTCGACGACGCCATGGCCGCGCTCATCGATGACCTCAAGGCCAAGCATTTGTTAGACAAGACCCTCATCGTCGTCGCCAGCGAATTCGGCCGCCCCATCACCTTCGATTCCGGCGGTGGCCGGGGGCATCAGGCGAGTACCTTCAGCGTCGTCCTCGCCGGTGGCGGGCTACGGCATCGCGGCGCCCTCGGCGACACGGACGAGGCCGCGAAAAAACCGCTCTCCCATCCAGTATCCATCCCCGACCTCCACGCCACCATCCACCATGCCCTGGGCATCGATCCCCAAACGGTGCTTTACGCGGGTGATCGCCCCGTGCCCATCACCGACGGCGGGAAACCCGCCCGGTCGCTCTTCGGGTAACATTGCACCTCCTGGGCTGGCGAATGGGCCCAGCGAGAGAAAGATCCGGCTGGGCGCATTCATTCTCGCCCAGCGGGGTTGGATGGGCCAGCATTCCGGAAACGAACCTTTATGATCGCACGCACCACACGCACTCTCGCCCTCTTTCTCGGGCTGACCCTGGCGACCCCGCTCTTCGCTACCCCGAAGAAGATCATCTTCATTTCCCACCTCAGCTCCCACGGAAACGGGCAGCATGAATACGCCGCGGGCTGCCAGCTCATCGGCAAGTGGCTCACCGAGGCCTATGGCGAGGACCAGGTCACCTTCGAGCACCATCTCATCTGGCCGGAGAATCCCGAGGAAACGTTCAAGGACGCCGCCACGGTGGTCTTTTTCTGCTCTGGCGGCGGCGGTCATCTAGTGAACAAACACGTCAAGGAATTCGACGCCGTGATGAAACGCGGGGTCGGTCTGGCCTGCTTGCACTATGGTGTCGAGGTCCCCATCGGGCCTCCAGGCAAAGGCATGCTCAACTGGATGGGCGGCTATTTCGAAACCCACTGGTCCGTCAACCCCCACTGGGTGGCCAGCTTCGAGACCTTCCCCGATCACCCAGCAGCCAACGGGATCAAGCCCTTCGAGGTCGACGACGAATGGTACTTCCACATGCGTTTCCGGGGGAACATGGAGAACATCACGCCCATCCTTTCCGCGAAGGCACCGGCCTCGACGATGAAGCGACGCGACGGCCCCCACAGTGGAAACCCAGACGTGCGCAAGGCCGTGGCCGCCGGCCTTCCCCAGCACGTCGCCTGGACCTACCAACGCGGTGCCGACTACGGCCACGGGCGCGGATTCGGATTTACCGGCATCCACTATCACAAGAATTTTAGCAACGATCAGTTTCGCAAGACCGTGCTCAACGGCGTGGCCTGGACGGCCAAACTCGAGATTCCCGAGAACGGCGTCGAATCACCCCACCCTACCGAAGAGGACCTGAAAAAGTCCATTGAGGACACGGCGAAGAAATTTGAAAAGAAGAAGCCGAAGAAACAGGCGAAGAACAATGACAACAATGCCAACCGCCGGCGCAAGGGCGCGGCGCAGCCGGTCTTCTCTTCCAAAGTGATCAACACCCGCACTCCCGGATACACCACGAAGATCGAAGCCGACATCACCGGCGCCGAGGAACTCTTCCTCGTCGTCACCGATGGCGGTAACGGCTTCGGCTGCGACTGGGCCGACTGGATCGAGCCGAGATTGATTGGGCCGAAGGGCGAGAAAAAGCTCACGGAACTCAAGTGGAAAAAGGTCATGTCGGACTGGGGCACGACCGCGGTGAACCAGAATGCCGGCGGTGGCGACCTGAGGGTCAACGGGATACCCGTCACCTATGGAATCGGCACCCACGCCACGAGTCTCATCGCCTACGACCTCCTGGACGGCTACACCAGATTTCGAGCGTCGGGAGGTCTCGACGAAGGGGGCACCCGCCAAGGCGACGCCGCAAGCGTCGCCTTTCACGTTTTTACCGAGGACCCTTCGCCCTATCTCCGAGCCAAGCGCAGGGAACAACGTCGGGGCGGCCCCGGTTCGGCCAGCGATTCACTGCGAGATCCCGCGAAGGCGGTGTCTTCCCTGGAAACCCATCCCGACCTCGAAGCCACCCTCTTCGCCTCCGAGCCCCTCTTGCTCAGTCCGAGCAACATCGATATTGATCACCGTGGCCGTGTCTGGGTTTGTGAGGTGGTGAATTACCGGCGCAACAATGGCAAGCGCCCCGAGGGCGATCGCATTCTCATCCTCGAGGACACCGACGGGGACGGCACGGCCGACGTCTCGAAAGTCTTTTACCAAGGCCATGACATCGATTCCGCACACGGCGTCTGCGTCTTGGGCAATCGCATCATCGTCTCCGCCAATGACGACGTCTTCTCACTCTATGACGATGACGGCGATGACAAGGCCGATCGCAAAGAACTCATGTTCACCAAGATCGGTGGAAGCCAACACGATCACGGCATCCACTCCTTCATGTTTGGGCCCGATGGACGATTGTATTTCAACTTCGGCAATGCCGCCAAACGGCTCTGTGATCAAAAGGGCAATCCCATCATCGATCTCGCTGGCAATGAGGTCGCCGCCAAACGGACGCCCTATCAAGAAGGCATGATCTTCCGCTGTGCTCTCGACGGTTCGGCTTTGGAAACCCTGGCGTGGAACTTCAGAAACAACTGGGAAGTCGCCGTCGATTCCTACGGAGCGATCTGGCAGAGTGACAACGATGATGACGGCAACCGCGGCGTCCGCATCAACTTCGTCATGGAGCACGGGAACTACGGCTACCGAGACGAAATCACCGGCGCCGGTTGGCGCTCGGAGCGCATCGGAAAACACCAGGAGATCCCCCTCATGCACTGGCATTTGCGCGACCCGGGTGTCGTGCCCAACCTCCTGCAAACGGGAGCAGGTTCTCCCACCGGCATCACGGTCTACGAAGACACCCTGCTCCCCAGCGTTTTTCACGGCCAAGTATTGCACTGCGATGCCGGCCCCAATGTGTGCCGAGCCTATCCCGTGACCAATGACGGCGCGGGTTACAAAGCGGAGACCGTCAATATCCTCAGCAGCACGGTCGACCGCTGGTACCGCCCCTCCGATGTCAAGGTTGCGCCGGACGGATCACTCATGATCGCCGACTGGTATGATCCCGGCGTGGGCGGCCACGGCATGGGCGATATCGATCAGGGCCGCATCTTCCGTGTCGCACCCAAGGGGCATTCCTCCTATCACATCAAAAAAGCGGACACCTCGACGACCGAAGGCGCCCTCGCTGCCCTCAAGAGTCCGAACAACGCCACGCGTTACCTTGGCTGGCGTGCCCTTGCGGCGTCCAAAGCCGGTCGCAAGGCTGCCCGCCAACTCTTCCGGGACAAGGGCGCCAAACCCTATCATCGAGCCCGAGGTCTCTTTCTTCTGGGCTGGCACAAGAAGGCTTCCGTCCCAGCCGCCCTCAAGGACAATGACCCCAACATCCGCATGGCCGGTCTGCGTTTGGCCAAGCAACACGGCGACCAACTACTCGAGTCCATCGAAACGCTCTCGACGGATCCTGATCCTCAGGTTCGCCGCGAATGCGCCATCGCCTTGAGGTTTCAGTCTGGCGCCAAAGCCGATCAACTCTGGGCCAGTCTCGCCGCGCAACACGATGGCGTGGATCGTTGGTACCTCGAAGCCTTAGGAATCGGGGCCGATCTTCATTGGGACAGCCGCATGAAGGCCTATCTCTCACTCAAAGAACGCGGCGAGGGCTTCAGAGACATCATTTGGCGGAGTCGCAGCCAATCGACGCCCACCATGCTCGCCCAGGCCGCTCTCAAAACGAGCGATCCTGCCGAGCGCAACCGCCTCCTCCGCGCCTTTCATTTCCAAACGGCGAACGAGAGTAAAGACCAGGCCCTCCTCTCCCTCTTCGACGAGGGCTCGCCCGAGGTCGCCGTGCCCGTCGCCTTTCTCCTCCAGACCGAGCAGATCAAGAAGGTGCCCGCTCGATCCGCCAAAGCCCGTCAGTTGATCGAAGGTCTCCGGGGCAAGCCGGAACTGGTGCGCTTCGTCGCCCATCTCGGTCTGGAGAACACGGAGCCCCTCTTGACCGAAATCATCGAAAGCCAAGCCAGTTCCAATGGGGATAGCCTTCTTGCGGCCCGCACCTTATTGCGAAACCAGCCCTGGCTCAACCAGCATTTGGCCAAGAGCGAGGGCCCGGCCTTTGAGCGCCTCACCCGCGCCCTGGGCGCCACTGGTGAAAGGGATGCCGTCACCATCCTGGTTCATGCTGCCCACGACACCAAGCGCGATCTTGCCGTTCGCCAGAAGCTGGTCCAGGCCCTCGCCCTTTCCTCCCGCGGCGAGAAACGCCTTCTTGCCGAAGCCCAGAAGAATCGCCTGCCCAACGACCTCAAGTTCACCACCGCGGCCTTGTTAGGCCGCTCTCGGGACCGCGATATCCGTGAAGCCATTGCCCAGGCACTCGATCTCCCTCCCACTCCCGGCGCGGAAAAATTCCCTCCCATTCCCCAGTTGGTGCAAGTCAAAGGTGATCACCGGCGCGGTGCCGCCGCCTTCACCAAGGCGATCTGCGCCACCTGCCATTTGGTTAAAGGCAAGGGAATCGACTTCGGTCCGGACCTCACCGAAATCGGCGACAAACTTTCCATCGAGGGTCTCTATGAGGCCATCCTCTATCCGAACAACGCCATCTCACATGGTTTCCACGGAGAGGTCGTGGTGCAAAAGGACGATTCCCAGTTCGGCGGATACGTCGTCAGTGAAACAGAGAAAAACATCTCGCTGCGAATGGCCGGCGGTCTCACCCAGGAAATCGATGCGGCCAAGATCAAGCAGCGCCTTCCCATGGAACAGTCCCTCATGCCCGCGGGCCTCGCTGCCACCCTCTCGACCCAGGAATTGGCCGACCTCGTGGCCTACCTGCGCACCTTGAAGAAGTAGCCGGCGCCGAGCGACCCGCCTCATGAACAGGAAATCCCCCCTCGCACTAGCCGTATTTTGCGCGGCTGCCCTCTCACTTTGTCAGGGCGTCCTGCGGGCGGCCGACAATCCCAATATCATCCTCATCCTGGCGGATGACATGGGGATCGACGCGGTCTCCGCCTACAATGCGGAGATGGGGCTGAAGACACCGGCGATCGATCGACTGGCTCAAGAAGGAATGCGCTTCGCCGACGCCCATTCCACGTCTGCCGTGTGCTCGCCCACCCGCTACAGCGTACTCACGGGCCGCTACAATTGGCGCTCGCGTCTGAAACGCGGGATCGTGGGAAAATGGGAGCGCCCACTTATTGCGGAGGCACGGCTAACGCTGCCGGAGATGCTTCGCGATGAAGGCTATGACACGGCCATGATCGGCAAATGGCACCTCGGCTGGCATTGGTCCAAGAAGGGCGGCGGGACGACGGAGAAACTGGCGGAAATCGATTTCACCAAACCCATCAAGGGCGGCCCCTGCGACCACGGATTCGACTACTTTTTTGGTGACGATGTTCCCAACTGGCCGCCCTATGCCTGGCGGGAGAACGACCGGTTGTTAGGCAAAATCACGACAGAGATGAAAGCGGGAGCCATGGTTGGCGTCTCCGCCGGACCATCGGTCGCCGAATGGGATTTTCGTGCCGTCCTCCATGAGTACGGCCAACGTTGCGCCGCGCACATCCGCGACCGGGCGGAGAAGGCGAAACCATACTTCCTCTATGTACCACTACCCTCGCCGCACACGCCCATCGCCCCCCACCATGAGTTCCGTGGGAAGACCGGTATCAGCGAGTATGCCGATTTTCTCCTCCAGACCGACGCCGTCGTCGGCCAGATGCTCGCCGCACTCGATGATACCCAAACGGCAGAGAACACCCTGGTGTTTTTCACCTGCGACAACGGAACCTCGCCCAAGGCAGATTTCGACGCTCTGAAGAAAGCCGGCGTCGATCTCAATCGCCATTTTCGCGGCTGGAAAGCGGACGCGTATGAAGGCGGTCATCGCGTGCCCTTCATCGTCCGGTGGCCTGGCCGCGTCAAGGCGGACAGCCGGTGCGAAGAGACGATCACACTGGCCGACATCATGGCCACCTGCGCCGATGTCATTGAGCACTCTCTGCCCGACCGCGCCGCCGAAGATAGCGCTAGCCTCCTGCCACTACTGCGCGGCGAGGCTGAAGATGCCGGTTCACCGCTCCATCCCATCGTGATCCACCATTCTGTTTCCGGCCATTTCGCCGTGCGCAAGGGGAAATGGAAACTCTTGCTCTGCGCCGGTTCGGGCGGTTGGAGTCCGCCCCGCGAACGTGAGGCCATCCAATCGGAACGGCCACCCATGCAGCTCTTCGATTTACGCCAAGACCCCAAAGAAACCCAAAACCTCTATGCGTCCCACCCGGAGAAGGTGGAGGAACTCATCGCCGATCTCGTCCATGCCTTCCGCGAGGGGCGCACCACACCGGGCTCTCAACAGACCAATGAGGGCTGGCCCAACACCATCCCGAAGGACATTCTCAAGCGATTTCCCCAGCTGGCCGCTCCCGAATCGGATTCAGCAAGGTAGTAGCGATACCATACGCCATCAAAGGAATGTGGCAGGGACTTCAGTCCCTCGGCTCGCTTGTTTGCTAGGGGGCGAAAGTGCCTTAACAAGCGTCTCGCCTGTCCCGCTTTCTCACCTTGCCTACTTTTCGGCGAACGCCCAAGATAACAAGATCGAAAAGCATCATCCGCTCATGGGCGACCTCAACGAATTCAAACTGAAGCACCGGGTGTTTCTCAAGGCCTATCGATGGCGGGAGATCCGGCCCACGCCCTGGCACACACTCTCGAAGCCTCTCTCCCAATGCCGGGTGGCCATCGCGTCCAGTGCCGGGTTCGTCATGCCTCATCAAGAGCCCTTTGATGATACGATCAAGGGAGGCGACCCCAGTTTCAGGGAGATCTCGGGGGATATCGAACCTAGCCTATTGCGAGAGTCCCACCGGAGCGACGCCTTTGATCACGCCGGTCTGCGCCGGGATCCCAATCTGGCCTTTCCTCTCAGTCGCCTGCGTGAGCTGGCAGACGATGGGCAGATCGGCCATGTCAATCACCGGCATCTCTCCTTCATGGGATCCATCACGGCCCCCGGCCGTCTCATCAAGGTCACGGCACCGGCGGCGGTGCAATCGCTTGTGGCCGATGAAGTGGATTCGGCGCTCCTCATCCCCGTGTGACCCATGTGCAATCAGGCGGTCGGCCTGGTCGCCGCCGAGATGGAACGTCAGGGGATCGCCACCGTCTGTATCCAGTTACTCAAGGAAGTCGCGCAAGCCGTGAAACCGCCTCGCGCCCTCTGGGTCCCGTTCAAACACGGTTACCCGCTCGATCAACCCGAGGCGCCGGATCGCCAGAGGGCGGTCATCCAGGCCGCACTTGCCCTGCTCGAAGACCCATCCGTCAAACCGGCGACCATCCGCGATTATCATAGACGCAATTGAGGCGTATGGACGACGCAACGCTTATGATAGTGGAGAACGCTCTCAGCGTATTCGGTCGTGGAACATCTCAAGTATATTTGCAATATCCGGCCGGTGTTGCCCAAGGCGACTTACTTCGTCGAATGTTTCTTGTTTGGTGTACAAAGTTCTGGCAAATTTCTGGCCCTTAGAGGTGGCAGCGATTGCTTGGTCCACCAAATCAACGTGATTAATGTCCGAATCACTACGGAGTGCAAGGAGGATCGGTCGCAAGCCGTCTCTCAGGGCGGCGTTGAAAAGCACCTCCTCAATAACGCCTTTTTGAAACTCACGAGCGGGCTTGGTTAGAGCCCACTGTAGCGTGGCTTCGTCTCCTTCATTGCGAAGTTTTCCGTAGGTCTCGATGCTCAGATGCCGTCGTATCTCACTCGTGCCGGCAAGCTTGGGATTGTCACTTGCAGCGTCGAAATCTTCTCGTGTCGCGAGGCGTTTCTGGTAATCTACCACACTTTCCAAGTACGCATTTTTCGAGAAGTGATTCAGTGTATCCAGCACCTCTCCTCGAGAAATGTTGCCCGTAAGGTGCTCGGCATCCGTAAATCGCTCAGCCAGTTCGACCAATCCCTTGGCGCCAAATCGTTCGAGAAAAACACCTGCCATTGTAGACAAAGCCTCGATCTCATCGCCATCCGCCTCCACGGCCTGCACCAGGAATATCGCTAGATCTTCGTGCGAATCAGATGATTCCTTGAGATAAGTGTTGATGATCGCGGACCTTTCTGAGAGTCCGCTCTCCCGTAACGCCATGCCGAGCTTCCGTGGATTGATCTTACCAGACCTCGCTGCCAGACGAAACGCCTCTGGACCTCCAGCCCTCAAGATCTCCGCCAGTAATTGCTCATCAAGCTCCCTGCCCCGGCTGTAGGCAATCAGAATCTCAAGCGCATCCTCCCATTTCCCGGGCAGCAGATCCGTTGTAGTGCTCTTGATAAGCGCCTGACGGCTTTGCCACGTGAGAAGCTGATCGTAAGTGTACTTTACAGACTGTACTGACTCCAAACGGGTGGGAACTGTTCTTGGCTGGAGAACTGAGCGTTCATTCGCCAACTGCTCCGCAACTGAAGGAGCGGGCTGAAAAACGACACCTCCTCGTAATAATGGCAGTTTGTCTGCGACCCAGATCGCTGTTAGGATCCCGGCAAGTGAGGAAAGACCGATTTTAAAGTACAATCGTTTCATGGCATTCGCTCCAGTGTCGCGGCTCGCAGCAAGGGATCCTGGATGATACTTGCCCACGCTCGTGCAGCATCTGGATCAAGAGCAATTTCCTCAACAAGCGCAACAATCGCAGCATCAGGGATCGTCTCTATTTGAGCCAATGCATGAGAAGCAGCAACAACATCCTTACTAGCCCACAGTTCGACGATTGTTGAAGAAATCGCGTCTCTCCAAGGCTTGTCGAGAGCATTCAGTTCGTTCAGCGAATCCGACAGGTCGACACTTTCGATCAGAATTCCCCTAGCCATGTCCCGAACTTGGTTCTTCTTGGGTGGGCCGGATAGGTGTTCGTTCAGTTCGACGCCAAAGTTCTCGCTACGAACGAGCTCGGGCAATTGATCTAACGCAACATCAACCAATGCGTCTTGGCGCTGGGATTGATTCAACGGCAGTGTTCCCTCCGCTAGGAATCGAGCCTTCTGAGCTCCAACCGTATTCGCTAGCAGAAAATCCATCTCCCGGTCTGTAAAGGTGTCGGTGTATGCGCCAACGGTGTTCTCCGCTGGCGGGGCAATGGACGAAAAGAGAAGCGTTCTCTCGAAGGCTTCGTCATTCATGGCTGACACCGAGCCCAACAGAGCCTTGTATAAGCGTTCATTTGTAGGCCCTGATAGATGCCTTCGAGCACTCAGAATAGATGTCACATCGTCGACAGTCAGCAATTGGCCACTGTTAACCCGGCTCGTGAGTGCCCCTTCAATCAACACAGTGATCCGTTCCTGCAGCTCTTGAGGCATATTCTGAAGCAAGCCGGGGCTGCTCATGAGTAGATACGGGCTACTATTTCCCGATTCCTGAGCCAAATGCTCTAGCCAGCTCACACATCTTTTTGGATACTCAATCGCTGCATTTCCAATCAACCGAATCCCTGCTTCAAGGCATTCCGGGTCATCGCTCAAATAACCACGTTTCAAAGCCTCCAAAGCAACAATGCCACCCTCTTCTGACATCCTACTCAATCCATGGAGTTTCTGACTTTCGGTCAGAGGCATCTTATGATAGGTCCTCCAGAGTCCATCTGGTTCCGCTTGGTAGAGCGCAAGTCCAGCCGCCATCACCCGCTGTTTGTCTTTCTGCGATCTTGCCGAAAGCGCTTGAGCGCCAAGCCTCAAGTAGGCTGCATCCACGGCGGCCTCATGCTGTCGCGACGTTAAGTCATCTCTCTCTTTCACCAAAGACATGACGATGGCTTCCGGACCTTCGTTTACTTCTGGCCCCATTAAACGCATCGTTCCCAATGTAAGTCCTAGACCGATCGTCCACGGCACGGCAAATGGCAGCACCGCGAGTGCAGCGGCAGTTGCCATGATTTTTAATTTCATTCCTACAATTGAAGTTAGTGTTTGTACAGAGTGAAGCTTCAGTTCAAATACAGTAATCGATCCTGCCTTTAGTGCTGCCACTTCGGCGATGGATGAGGTCAGCGCCGGAGGCACCGCTCTACCTAACTGCGCGGACAATGCCGACCCCAATGAAATGGCGGAAACCGCAATGCCCCGCCGTTGAAGAAGACCACTTAGCTTTTCGAGCGCGCGTGAAACCTGCTTACGGCACGCGGCGCTCGTCTTACCGAGACGCCGAGAGATCTCCTCATACGTCCGTTCTTCCACATACCTCCAGAGAAGAACGTCCCGGTCTCTAGGCTTCAACCGGTCAAGAGCTTCATCTAACATAGGCCTTGAGTCGTCGATCGGTTCAATGACCCCGGACTGCGCCGTCAATTCCCTAAGTTTGGCCAGTCGTGCCCGATTCCTTCTTTCAGCTTTCATGACATCTTGTGCCCGCAATCGCGTAGCCGTGAAGATCCACCCTGTAAGCGAGGAGTGTTTGTGTAACTGTGAGGCCTTACGCGCCATCAGAGCAAACACGTCTTGGCTCACCTCCTCGGCCAACTCAGGATTTGCCGTGCGACGCAATGCACTGGCGTAGACCATGCCGCCGTAAAAATCGACCAATTTGGCAAAGGCCTGATCGCAGCTGTGATCGGCATAAGTCTTTAGCCAAACTTCCGTGCTTCTCTCTTGAGGTAAAGTTTTCAACACACGTTTTAACTCTAATGGACGCGCAGGCCACCAGTGTGACAGCAAAATTGAGGGCCTGTATCAAAACCAGTTTTCGAATGCGACTAGGGCTCAAGGAGAACGGAAATAACAGCGTTCATGTTGCTATTGAAAAACGATATTATTAAATTAACCATATTTTACGTAACCACCACGGTTCACTCCGATCAACCCGAGGCGCCGGATTGCGAGAGGGCGCTCATCCAGGCCGCATTCGACCTGCTCGAAGACCCATCGGTCAAACCGGCCACCATCCGCGATTATCATATACGCTATTTAGGCGTATGAACTACGCAAAGCTTCCGATTTACCCGTGGCCGTTTATCTCGGAGGATGACTCTATGAGAGCACGCCTCGATTGCTTAAACCCTTCATCGCCCCCGGATTCGATTGCGGAGTAGATGGCCCTGGGGAAGGCCCACCAGCCTTGAAAACGCCATCGCCCTTCCGAAACGCACACGCCCGATGCACCCCACCATTCCATGCATTCCATTTAGACTCCAGGTCTTGAGCCTCATCGCCGTCGTCCTCACGACATCCGTAGGCGCCGAGGTAAGATCGACCTCGCTTCGCGAGCTGAGTTTCACGCGGCGGTCTTGGGGAGTCGATCAAGGACTGCCGGCGCCGCAGGTAGACGCCATCGCACACACGCCGGATGGTTATCTCTGGATCGGAACGCACAAGGGAATCTCCCGATTCAACGGAGAGGAGTTCATCAACTTTCCGCTACCCAATACCTCCGTCTTCGGTCACACACGGGTGAACCGTCTTCTGGCGAGTCCTTCGGGAGATCTATGGATTAGCTATGCCGTGGGCGGTTTGGCCGTCTATCGCGATAGAGCGATCCACATCGCGGTCCCACCGGAATCGATGGGTAGGCTCACTGCCCTCGCACTCCATCCGAAAGGAAAACTGCTAGCGTCTTTCTCAATCAATGGTCTGACCACCCTCTACAGTGTTGAAGAGAACCTGGAATGCCGACCTCGGTTTCCCACGGTGGACATCCCCCTCGATGTCCATTCGTTAGCCTCGAGTGCCGATGGCCGCATTTGGGCGGTCGCTGGCGAGCATCTCTTGTATGAGTGGCTCGAGGAGGGGCCAATCCAAGTTTCTCTCGAAGAAGTCTCCGGGCTGGGCAGCATCTTTCCATTACAAGATGGAAGGCTTGCCACGGCCTCTGCCCGCGGCATCCTGACCTACTCGGACGAACAATGGGCCCTGACGATCCCCTTTCCCCACAAGATGAAGATGGCCTCTCGTCTCGTGCACTGTCGTCAGGACACATCCGGCCACATTTGGCTGCACGGTCTCAGGGCGGCCAGCTGGCACCTGAGTCACGAGAGACAGCTCTTTCGTCTGCACCCTAGTGCCTACGGTCTACCCGAGCCTATCCGAGCCCTGGAGCCTGACGGCGATGGCGGCATTTGGGTAGGCAGCTACAATGGGCTCTATCATATCCGCTATTCTCCATTCGTCAATTGGGAGCCACCGGGCTCGCTCACCACCACGAGAGTCCACACGATCGGACAGGATCCCTCAGGAGACATCTGGTTGTCATGTGCCGGCGGTATCGCCAGCTTGTCTCCCGGCAAGGGATTTCCTCAACTGATGAGCCGGGAAATCAGTTCCGAACGATTCGTTTTCGCCTCCAATTCGGCGGGCGGCCTGTGGCAATCAAGCCGGTTCGGTTCAGTTTTTGTCTTCAGGGATGGCGTGCGGGAAAGAGGACCATCCATCGAGCGAAAGGCCCGCACGAGAACAGAGCGCACCGGGATGCTCGTCGACAACACAGGTCACGTCTGGATGTCGACTCTCCAGGGACTATTCCGCACCCGTGTCAACAGCAACGATCCGTTTCAAGAGGTGGCGATCGGCGGACTAGAGGCAACTGAGCCGATCCAGGAGATCCGGACTGATGGCGACGGCCGGCTCTACGCGGTTTACAAGAATCACGGGATCTACCGGAGGAGTCCGCAAGACGGAAAATGGGAGTCGCTCTCCGAGCCCGGCAATCCCCTGGGTTCGCAAATCAACGCCATCGCCATCGACGCCGACGACCGTCTTTGGGCCATTTCCGGGAGGCGTGGCGTGATCGGGTGCCGACAGGCAGACGGTGCCTGGCACTATCGCGGCGTGGAGGAGATCGGTCTCGACTCGGTGGAACTGACGGGCATCCTTGTCGATACTCACCAGGCCATCTGGCTGGCTACCCATTCCCACGGGGTCGCCCGAATCGCGGTTCCGGACCTTCACGCCGGGATGGTCGATCCCTCCACGAGCCCCGAAATCGTTTGGTTCGATCAGTCGGACGGATTGGGTTCAGTTGCCGGTTCCGCCTCGCCGTGGGGCCTCTTCCAGTCGTCGGATGGGCGAATCTGGGTGGCCACGGCGAAGGGTGCGTCGGTCCTCGACCCGGAGCACTGGGAGGCACACCGCGAAGAATCCCGATCACCAAACGTGAGAATCGAAGGCCTCTCAATAGACGGAGTCCACGTTTCAACGGTAGAGACGCAAGTTGAATACCACATTGAACCCGGTCCCGGTCATGTGGAGATTGACTTTGTCTCTCTCAACTTCGGAGACGCCGGCAAGACCCGTTACAAATACCGCCTCCACGGACTTGATGATTCCTGGGTAAACGGCGGCTCCATCTCCAAAGCCATTTTTCATCGGCCCCCACCAGGCAGCTATCGATTTGAGGTGGTCGCGGCCAACCGCTACGGGAAATGGACTGAGAGTCCGGCAAGCTTACGGATCCATATTGCACCTCACTGGTGGCAGCTCGTCTATTTGCGTTGGGCTGGGGCCGGCATCCTGATGGCCGTCGCCTTCGGCTTCTATCGTCACCGGATCGCGAAAATGTCGGAACGGGAGAAACAACAGAATCGATTCTCGCAGGATCTCATCCATCTCCAGGAAGTCGAAAGAAAACGGATCGCCCAGGAACTTCACGATGGGCTCGGACAAAACCTCACCGTGGCGCTCAATCAACTCGCCCTTGAGAGAAAAGAACTGACCGAGGACCGCGCCGGACTTCAATTAGTTTCGGATGTCATCACGAATTCGGTGCAGGAAGTACGCCAGATCTCGCGAAATCTCCGGCCTGACGCCCTGGATCGTATCGGTCTCACGCGCGCCATCCAAGGCGTGATTCGAGCGACCGCACGCGCCACCCGCCTGGAAATCACCGAAGCCATCGACGATATCGACGATACGCTCCCTCTCAGGGACGAGATCAACATGTACCGAATCGTCCAAGAAAGTCTGACCAACATCGTGAGACATGCCAACGCCTCCCGGGCAACTGTGCGCGTCATTCGAACACGCCAGCTCGTCACCGCCGTGATCGAGGATGACGGATGCGGCTTTGAAATGGAAAAGGTAATCGCCTCCCCGAGCGATGAAGGCAACATGGGTCTCCGCAGCATTCATGAACGTGTGCGGATCATGAAGGGCAATGTGATCTGGAAAACGGCCCGGCGCCAAGGAACCAGGGTGACCATCAATATACCACTAGAACCGTCCCAGAATCGCTCCAATCATTCCGACCCAACTCCGCAGACACTCACAGAATCCCTCGAACACTGATACGCAGACCAAATGGCGCCTACATTCCCGACTCAAACATCGAACGATGTTACGGTGAAGTCCACGCAGCCATCGATAATCTGGTTCTCAAACTGGCAACATAACTCTCTCATTGCCAATAGACTGAGAGCAATCACTCAAGATTTTTCGAGGTGAATCCCAGCACACCTTCAAAAAACACAACAAACCCATCAAGCGGACAGGAGTGCCCGCATCACAAGAACACAACACCCCGAAAACGGAAAGAGGAAAGGAAGACCAAAAGATCTCCCTTCCCTCTCACAAAAAACCTCGACTACTTCCCGCGGTAGTAACCTTCCGGCGCCGCAAGCCGATCGGGATCCGTCTCCTCAACCGTACCGGTGACCCCCGTCGCGATCACTTCCCAGTTGATCAGATCGGTCGAATACTCGATATCCGCCGTTCTTCCCTCGGGAACCGTGATGCTGAACGCACCATTGGCACCGATCCCCACATCCTCCAAGACCCAGGGCTCATCGCCCCCGCCGGGCACATAGGTATCCATTGGCTGCAAGGTGAGGGGCGTGCTCGTGCCATTGAACAGCGCTTCCAAGTCGTCAGCCGTCAGCGCGACATCCCAGATGGCGATGTCGTCCATCAGGCCGTCGAAATTGCGTTGGTCGCCACAGCAATTGTCCTTCCCGAAAAACCACGAGGTGTTTTCATTGGCCTGCGCCAACTGCGGGATGGCGTTGGTCGCCGACTTCAGCTCTCCGTTGGCTCCAACATAAAGCGTGGCCGCGTCCGGGTTCAATGATAGAGCAACGAAGGTCCACTCGTTCTCCGGAATCACGAGACCGCTTTGGAAACCCCAGGTGTCGCCGCTGTTGTCATTCCAGGTGTAGGTCAGTTCACCCGTGTTGTCCCGGATGCCAATACCGAGCGGTTGATCCGGAGCCGCACCGCCGCGCGCCTGGATGAGCCCGGTCCAACCCGATGTTGGTGCCCCGTTGACCCAGCCCGCGATCGTGATCTGACTGAAAGTCTTGCCCGTTGGCGGCACCTCCACATGACTCACGCCATCGGCTGCGCCCGTGACTTCAAAGGCCCCGCCGGCATTGCCCGTGCCCCAGGCCCCGTTGTTCAAGGTGCCGTCGAGACCGTTGCCGCTGGCATCCCCCACCGTGGTTCCCGCACCCTCGTCCGCCGGCCAATAGCCCACGAGGAAGGGCGAAACCTCCACCGCAACCGCCGTGCCTAACAATTCCACCTCCGCGATCTGCATGCTGTTGGCTGTGCCCGCGTCCTTCAGCGTGGGAAAGATCAGCTGGTAGGAAACGTAGGCATTGCTGTTCTCAAAGAGCACCTCCTGATGCGGCAGCGAAATGTCAATCGGCAGATTTCCGCCTTCATTCCGCTCATCCGGAAGCGCCAGTGGCCCCTCGGAGATGAGGACAAAGTCATCCGCCCGCGGTCCGGTGACCGACCCCCACAGTTGGTAGCTCGCGGGATCGCGCTCGACCGCATCATTGGCAGGATACAAACGCAATCCCGTGACCAGGGTCTGTCCCACGCGAGGCGTGACAATGAAGCCGGAACCGAGGTCGAGGAAGTTGAGATACTTCTGACCCACGTCATTGATCACGTTGGACACGCCCTCGCCACCCGGCGGCGTCCCTGCGTTCTCGTCGTCGTCGTTCTCGCCATTGACGATCAAGACGGAGTCGAGCGGCGTCGTCACGTCTTCCAACGGCGGCACACTCGAGACCTCAAAAGCGATCTCGCCCAGACCGACCCGATCGCCGCCCGGCGTCTCCCCGCCACTTCCATCACCCGGCGCGACGAAGAAATTATCCACTGCGGTGAACTCAACAAACCGTGCCACTGGCACTTGATCGAAACGGAAACTCTGGCGAGCGGTATCGTCGTTCACCGGCTCAAAGGTGGGATTGTAAGTGATGGAGGATCCAAAGCCTCCCGCACCATCGGCCTCCGTGGCAAAGCGCAGACTGAAGGAACTCACCCCATTGGCGTTGTCCGCGGCGTATCCCCAAACGCTGATTTCACCAAGTGGCACATCGGCGCCGAGATCCAAGGTAATCACGGGAGCGCCCGCCACCTCGATGTAGTCCGCAGGAAATCCTCCGGGCGCATCGGTGACCCACGACCCATCGGCGCCGCCGATCAGCCGTTCGAAGGGAGCCTCACCACTGAAGCCAACACCGGGTCCCTGGATGAGATTCTCCACCGCGAAGAAATCGGTCGTGCTCGAACTCACCGAACTGATGGGATAAAACTCGCTCGTTTGCGCCGGCTCATCCACCGGCATGCCCGGATTGGCAAAGAGGAACTGCACTTCCTCCTCCGCCAGTTCACGGGAATAGATCTGCACATCGTCGATCACCCCCGTGAATCCGAACCCGCCATTGAGGGCCCCGATCTGAATCACCGACGGCTTGAAATCCTCATAGCCGTTCCCGTCCTCCAGTTCCTCAATGAGAACACCGTCAAGATAGATCCGCGTGCGGGTGGAACCCAATTCCAGGCCATTTTCGTCTAACTGCGTGATGACGACGTGATGGGACTCGCCAACGCTCAAAACGGGAGCCGTCTCGATCTCCGGGCTCTCCTGGACGAACCAGAGCAAGGGATTGGTGTCGCCAACGGCATTGGTCGCCAGCGCGAAGGGATCGCCGGCCAAGGTGCCCTTGGCCAAGAGCATGGAGGCTCCGGCATCCGCGGCATCCGGCTGGATCCACATGGAGATCGTCAGATTCTGCAGCGATGGGATACTGGCATTGGCATCAAGCTGCCCAAAGCCGCCGCCGCCGGCAGCAGGCGAGCCCCCATCGCTGAAGCGCACCGCCCGGCCCGTGGCAAGACCATCCTGGTCCAGAACGAACGAACCCGTCCCCGCTGAACCGTAGACCCCGTGATAACGCTGGCCGGAGGCATCGAGCATCGTCGTGCCCTCCGTCTCGTCCATCGGATAGTGCGCCACCAGCCCGGAGGCGTTGTCGATCCGCGCACTGATGTCGATGAGAAGCACCTCGTCGCCCCCATCGTTGCTCCTGATCTCGAGTTCGGCTTCGAAGAGACCGGATTGTCCCTGGGGATCAAACTCCACCACGATCACGCCTTCCTCGGCCGAAGCCAAGGTCTCGGGGGACGAAACCACCCGGTAAAACTCGGCCTCGGGCCCGACCGGAGTCACGCTCTCGATCACCAGATCCTTGGATTCACCGCTGTTGAAGACGGCCAAGCGCCCCGTCTGCACACTGAAATCATTGCCCAAATCACCAAAGACATTGCGGGTCGACACCGTGGCATTGGGATCGTCGAAGAATGACAGTGGGATGCCGGCCGCGGAGGGGCCGCCGAGCAATTCGATCTCCACATCGGACATCTTACCCTCACGAATCTGCACGCTGTTGACATACCAGCCGCGTTGCTCACCGTCATCGCCATCCGTGAAGAGGATGGCGTAGTCGTCCAACAGGGCACGCCGAGGTTGATCGATGCTGTTCTGCACCCAGTCATCTTGCTTCACCCCGTTGACATACTTGGTCACCAGGCGGGGATCACCCGCGAGATCCACGGCAAACACGATGCGATGCCATTCACCCGGAACAAAGCTCCCGTCACCTACATAACCACCTCCACCCTGGCCCATGTTGTTCCCCTGCCAGAAGAAATCACTGTCTCCCGAGTTCGGAATGACGCCGTCGGCACCGGGCCGCGGTGAATCAATTTGGATGATGCCAGCCGCGCTCCGGCCCTCTTCAAAGAGCATCACATCCATGATCAAGGTGTACTGGTTCACCCGCGTGCCACCACCATTGGGTTCGAGCCCGTGATACATGACGTAGCCAATGCTGGTGTCCTTGCCATCAGCCGCGGGCACCACCATGACTTCAGCCACTTCACCGTTGATATCGGGAATGTCCAGAGAAGTCGTCGTGCCGAACTCCGTCCGGTCCGGGAGATCCGCCGAGAGATACTCCATGTCGCGCCCCTCGGTAGCCGAGAGATCTCCATTAAAATCCCATTGCCCCGTGACTCGCGTCACGCCTGCACCGGCCGAGATCTCGAAAGACCACTCGCGCTCAAAGGAGCGCCCCGCGGTGTCCTGGTAAACCAATTTGACGTCATTCGCCAGATCCGTGCGCGCCGGATTTGGCTGAAATGATAGGCTCGTGCGGCCGTCGGCATGACTGATGCTGGCCTCGTTCGTGATGTCGAGCCCATTGTGGAAGAACTGCAGCGTCTTCTGATCGACCAGGGCCGCGTCATCATTCAGCAGAATCTCAATTCTATCCGAAGCCGGAATGCCTTTGGAGCCCGGCTGCGGACGAATCTCGGAGATGTAGGGATGATTGTGATGCGTCGCCGTGCTCGATTGAAAGGCCTTGATCGCCCGTGCGTCGTCGGGATCATTGATCAGGATCTTGTCCCCCGTCGCCGGATCCACGGAGTACCATTCCAAGGCGGCGCCAAGGATGTCCTGAACGAAGACGAGGCGAAAAGGATAGAGTCCATCGACCGGTGCGATGAAAGTATAAGTGAAATCGTTGGGCACAGATTGAAAGGCGGGGGCGTCCACCTTGACATACTCCGCGATTTCCAAATTGAGGAAGTCCTGCGGGTGCGTCCCCGTGGATACGACGAAGAAATCGTCTCCCCCAACATCCGTGCGCTCAATCCAGACCTGACCGCCGAAGGTGTGCTCCCCTGCGGTCAGCTCGAGATAGGTCACCACCTCCGTAGTGAAGTTCGTCGTGTGCCCTTCCGTCCCCGGGATTCCTGGGAAGAGCGCATTGGGCTGGAAATTGGTGATGGGCCCGCCACCCTCCTCGGGATCGCCATCGACGTCTTCCACCAGGGCATCCCTCTCGAAATTGATCACGGCAACGGAGAACGAACCGTCCGGATTGGGGCCGGCCTTGGCTTCATTGTCGAGCAGCGTACCAAAATCATCCCTCAACGTGCCGTTCAGCTGAAAGATACCGCGGTTGAGCGTCACCGGAAGTGCTTGCTGATCAGGCGGCGGCGGGGATTCAAAGGCCTGGGCGGAACGCACGATGAAGCCGGGATCGCGACCGCTACCGGGAGCACCGGGAACATCTTCGGGAATGTCGACAGCATGGGCAGTCGCTGTGGCGGCTGCTAGGAACGCCAACCATCTAGAGGAAACTTGAACATTCATAATAACCTCACTCCCGCATGACACGGCGAAACTGTCAACGGGCAACCGGGTTTCTAGGGACCAAGCCGGTCCGAAAAGGACCTCCCTTGGAATCACCCTTTCATGCCCAAAGAATCTGCTATCCTCCTCCTCGGTTCCGTCGCTGCGCTCCCCGCCTTTTTCCTCGGCTGGGGCACCCACTACGTCCTCTCGAGCCCTCAGAGGGACGAAACGCCCGAGATCGCTCGGAGATCTCTCTCTCGTCCCCTCCAAGTCTGCTGCCTCCGACGGCTGTTCCTACGGAAGGTGTTGAGGTCGTCGAACGCTCTCAGCCGGTGGACATGCCGTCGCTCCTCGAGGCCGAATCGGAGGACGGTGAACTCCCGCCTGAAGTCATGCGCAGGATCATGCGTCAGGTGGCCCTGGAAAACGATCCCATCAAGCGGGCCGCGCTCCTGAGTAGATGCTCAACCACTTGACCCCCGAGAATGCCCTCGAAGCCATGAACGCCTTGGCCGAGAGAGCCAGAACGGCAAGGCGAAACGCGAGAGCAGAGCACACGAACTGGGACTCCTCCTATATGCCGGGCATGATCAAGGGACTAAAGTCCCTCCCACTTTCCTGGCATGATCAAGGGACTAAAGTCCCTCCCACTTTCCAGGTATACACACGAGCATGCATCACGGCAAGAATGTGGCAAACACTTCAGTCCCTGAAACCTGGAGACTGACATCCACGAGATGAATCCGATTCATTGAAAGAGCCCCCCGCCTGTCATTCTTTCACAAGTTCCTATTTGATCTCCACCTCGTCGATGTACCAACCCGCCCCGTTTGGATCCCTGCCATCACTGAGAAACTCGAACTCGAGAATGAACTTCTGCCCGCGAACTTCAACCGGTACTAGCCGATTGTACTCGGTCCAGCCGTCGGACTGCCCCCAGAAAATGAGATTCTCGTCATTGTAGAGCAGTTCATCCCCACTCTCGCTGCGGAAATTGAGGCGACCACCCTCGGCTTCGAATTCGCTATCGATGAAATACTTGAAGTTCAAGCGCGGACGGCCTTCGATCTCCGTGAGGTCAATCACTGGAGACTGCACCGTGATCAGGGCATCCACGGCATAGGGGGCATCGAGATCCGTGGCGAGCACGTTCTCGCCGGCAAAAGCGGCCTCCGGACCGGCGCCGGGCGCCCCGATTTCCCACTGGGTATCCGCGTCATTGAGCCCGCCCATGACCCAGCCCTCGCCACCGGACTCGAAGTCCTCGAAATAAATCGGAGGGGATTCTAACAAGACGGCCCGCACGAAGTTGATCGGTCCTTCCAACGCCGCGGCATCCCCGCGGAGCACGCCATCCCCGAGATTGCTGAACGTCGCCGCCAACGGCGTCCACTCCAGAAGATCCACGCTTTGCTGCAGTTGATGGATGCCTCCCGGCTCGGGCGAGGTGAAATCCACCGTGAGACCTTCGCCGACGACGAGATTCGTCACCACCATGTCCCCGAGTCCGGCGCCGATGAGTTCCAATCCGTCCGGAGAACCGATCACGGCCCAGTCATCCGAATCGAGATCGTCCAGGTAGGCGCCTTGGGCAGCATAAATCTCGTAGAAAGCCTCCCCGCTCCGCTCCCAGGCAACGAACTCGATCTCATAAATCCCGGCATCGAGTTCCTTGAGAACACCCCTCGTGTTGCTATCGCCCGTGGCATTGGGATGGATGAGGTATTCGGGAAAATTGGCATCGAGCACGCCATTGCCACTGGCACTCTCAAAAGCGGCTCCGACAAATCGCAGCCCAAACCCTTCGCTACTGTGCACGCCGATGGTCCAATCACTGGTGATGGGAATCTTGACGAAGGCGTGTCCGAGGACCACAAAATCATTGTTAGAGAGACCAGCGCCCTCTCCCGGCAAGGGTTCCGCGTCCTCGCCGAAGATCCCGCCAAAGCCACCGTCGGTCGACTCCACAAAGTTGATCATGGGCACATTGGTATCGTGCATCTTGCCGGCAAATCCCTCCTGCCGGGCCGCGGCCGCCGCTTCCACAGCGCTGTCGAGACTGTTGACCAAACCGACGTCCCAGATCTGACGCAGCCCCCAGTTTCCCGATCTTCCCTT
This sequence comes from Verrucomicrobiales bacterium, assembly GCA_028281705.1. Taxonomy (GTDB): domain Bacteria; phylum Verrucomicrobiota; class Verrucomicrobiia; order Verrucomicrobiales; family DEV007; genus JAACDM01. Next base: position 8,108 of record JANQJH010000165.1, on the reverse strand, counting down.
GGGCCCTCCAAGCCCCGTGAGGGCGAAGGGCGGCTCCGGCACGGTGAAGGATCCCTCGCCTAACAAGAGATTTCCATTGCCATCCAAACCACCGACGACATAGGCATGCTCCGAACCGGGAGCAAAGGGCGTCGCTGGCGTATAGGTTAGCGTCGTGACATCGCCTTCTTTCACCACCGTGGCTTCGACAATCTTTCCGTCGACCCGCAGCTCCAGCGATGCGGAATCCACCACACTTTCACCAAAATCCTTCCACCCCACGCGCAGATTGCCCAGGGAGGAATCAATGCGGTTCACCGCGGCGAGATCGCCCCCGGCTTCATCCGAGACGTGGATGTCAAATCGATCCGCCGTCACCACCCCCGTCCCCTTCACCGTCACCCGCAAAACATGCTCCCGGTTAGGCAACTCCGGACTCGACCAGACGAGCACCTGCTCGCCTCGCTGGTCTGCCTGGTAGGTGATCTCCGTCTCGTTGCCGCCATCAATGGTCACGGCGGCCAATCCATGATGACTCGCCACCGTGGCGTAGAGATCCACCTTGACCCCGACAAAACGCAACTCGAACCAGGCATCCGCCTGGCCCGAGTAATGGTCATTGTTATTGAAACGCGGGTCGTTTTCATTGCCCGGCGCCAGATTCCACCCATCCGAGTAGGTAATCTGATTCACCCCCTCACCGATATCCGCCTCGTCATCCACTTGAACGATACGCGTCGCCGGCAGATGCACGTCAAATCGATCCGCCGTCACCACCCCCGTTCCCTTCACCGTGACCCTGAGGACATGTTCCCGGTTGGGCAACAAAGGGCTGCCCCAAATAAAAACCTGTTCTCCCCTTTGATCCGCTTGATAGGAAATTTCCTGCTCGCTCCCGCCGTCAATGGAGACCGACGCCAAACCATGATGGCTCGCCACCGTGGCATAGAGGTCGATCTTCACCCCGGTGAATCGGATCTCAAACCAGGCATCTTTCTGACCCGAGTAATGATCGTTGTTATTGAACCTGGGATCATTCTCATTTCCCGGTGCCAGGTTCCAGCCGTCCGAGTAGGTGATCTGATTCACCCCCTCACCGATATCCGCCTCGTCATCCACTTGAACGATGCGCGTCGCGGGAATGGTGACGTCAAACCGGTCCGCCGTGACCACCCCGGTGCCTTTCACCGTGACCCGCAAGACGTGTTCCCGATTCGGCAAGACGGGACTGCTCCAAATGTGGACCTGTTCCCCGCGCTGATCCGCCTGATAGGAAATCTCAAACTCGGTCCCGCCGTCGATCTGCGCCGTGGCCAATCCATGGTGGCTCGCCACCGTGGCGTAGAGTTCGATTCTCGAGCCGACAAACTTCACCTCGAACCAGGCGTCGGCCTGGCCGGAATAATGGTCGTTGTTGTTGAAGCGGGGATCGTTCTCGTTGCCCGGCGCCAGATTCCAGCCCTCCGAATAGGTGATCTGATTGACCCCCTCACCGATGTCGGCCTCGTCATCGATCTGCACAATCTGGCCCGCAATGACATCGCGCACCACCACTTCGGCGCTCCCCCACGCCACCTGGCCGCTTCCGTCCGTCGCCTTGGCCTGCAACACATGATCGCCGTCCGCCAGGCCCGTGGCCGTGAAAGCATAGGGCGCCGCCTCCAAAGTCCCTAACAAGGTGTCTCCATCAAAGAACTCCACCTTCTCAATATCACCATCCTCATCCGTCACCGAGGCTGTCATTTCCACATCCGAACCCGACGGGATGACATCGCCGCTCTGCGGATTGTTCAGCTCGACAAAGGGTGTACTCCCGGCGATCTCTCCCAACTCCACACGCAATTCGGCAAGCCCCACGGACCAGCCGTGGCCCCAATTCGACAATCCTCTGATCTTGATCAAGCGCGCCTCCGTCGCCCGGACATCCACAACCTGAGCACTCTCGCCACCCTCGTCCAACGATACCTGGGCCACGGTGGAGAACGACGCCGTTTTCGGATCCGCATCCCGGCTATACTGGACTTCGAGATCTTTCATGCCCACCGTCTGATCGGCCCCTGTAAAATTCCAAATGTAGACCTTGGTCACATCCATGGCCTCCCCGAGATCAAGGATGACTTCCGCCTTGATCGTTCCCACCACGGACCACATGCCGCCCGCCGGATCATGGGTCGCCTCCGCCGTCGCCGGGTCCGCGGAGAGATCGGCACCATCGATCAAAAACTCGGCGGAATCCTCACCATTGGAAGCGTAGACCGCCGCCGGAGTGATCAGTGCGGCTTCGACTACCGCGGTCAATGCTAGGCACCATAACAGACTCAGTAGAAAGTGCTTTTTCATCGCGTTGGAACTCGGATTCTCATCCGCCATTCCAACAAATCACACTGAAAAAGAAAGCCCAATCCGGGGCCCGGTCGCGGGCCACTCCCTAAGGTCGACTCTTGATCTCCAAGGTCTCATCCCAAACGAACGGTTCTTCGATTGGTGGAGGCAATGGCTCAGGGCCGTAGTGCTTGAAATAAAAGTGGGTCTGCGCCGCATTCTCTCGCATGCATTCGAGCCAGGTACAGGGCTCTCCCACGCCTTGCACCAATGGTACATCAGGCTCCGGGAATTCCAGTTCCAAATCCGACGGTTTGACCACGCGATGATCTTTCTTCAGCTCCATTTAATCAGATCTCCGTTCGTTCAGAAGTGTGCGCAATATTTCGATCGCTGATTCTCCACCAAATTTGATCACTAAATCGCGAATTCCGGTGTCGTCCAGATCAAACTGGTTACGAATCATGAGCTCGACTATATCACTCCAATCCTGCTGAGCATTGATCCGTGATGGGGAGATCGCAGCCCGTAACTTCATTGCGATGAGATGGCGTGGAGCGGGGAGTCTGAGATCGAGGTCATCCGTGATAGGCATCCTCTCGGCATCGGCTTCTAACTTCTTCCAAGTGCTCCGATCCACAAGCATGAGATCGAGGCGAGGCGCTCCCTCTGGTTCTGCAAAGAACTGCGAGAATCCCGCCGTTCGATGACCAAATCGATAACCGCAAGTTTCCAGAAACGTGCGCCACCGCAACTCGTCCTCAACGGGAATCAGGAAATCGACATCTCGAGTGTTTCGCGGAATTCCGTAAACAATCATCGCATTGCCGCCAACAAGGAGAAACTCGCGGAAGCCCGCGTCGATAGCCCTCCGCGAAATCCTCAAGAGGACTTGCTCGACAGGATGGTTGGGATGGTCAGCCACACAGGCACGTTTAACCAGTTTCAAGGTCTTTGCCGAAATTTCTTTTTGCGATCTCTCCCTGAACCTTAATCGAGAGGACTCAACCCAGTCACTCGTCGCATGACATGATCGTGCTATTACGAGCCGTAGCCATCCTCAAGTTTGCTCAAATGCCCCTCTCGATTGGCCTGCTCCTCGTCCGTGATTGCCGCATTGGGCTCTCCCTCGTGACTCAAGAAATCTTTGAACGCCAGTGCCATCATGGGACCAAAGCCGCCGTCCACCGGTCCCTCGTAGTATCCGAGATTCTGTAGACGAACCTGCTTGCCCCGCCCCGTCTCAATGGGATCGACACAGCCCAACGTCAATTCAAACTCCTCCGTCTCCTCCTCCCCCAGCACCACGATGGCTCGCTCCGTGTTCGGCGGAATTCGGCAGGTCAGCTTGCCCTCGGCGTCCGTCGTCGCCGCATCCCCTTCGTAACGCACGTCGTCGGCCAGGACATAGTAGGGCTCGGAGTCCCGTGGCACGCCGAACTCTTCGATCGTCAAACGAATCTCGACCCAGGGACGCTGCAGACGGAAGCGATGCTTCTGTTCGCAGCCCTTCGTTTCTTCTTTGATCTCTTTGTCAGGCACATAGAGGACGTCCCCCACATGCAAGATACTCGGCGACTTCCGTTCCCGCCGCAGCTCTTCGTTCTGCGGATCGTTCCACAGACGCTCCCAGGGAATCCCGTTCTCTGCTGCGATGCGAAACACGCAATCGCCTTCGACTACTGTGTGGCGTTCTCCCATGATCGTTCTACTGGCGCGGTTCGTTGTTCGTGTTCCGAATAGAAAGAAAAATCGCTCTCACTCGACGTCGACCATGTAGCGAGACATGCCGGACTCATCCTTGTTGAGTTGATATTTGGCGAACTCCTGCATGGAAGCAAAAATATTCACCGTTTCGTGCGTCCCCCAGATCCACATGTGGCCGTCATCGTCCTTCCGGCGCAGGTTGACCTCGGCAACGAGTGGTCCGCTCAAGTCATAGCCATTGTTGATGATTCCCTTTTCTTGAAAATCGAAATCAAACTTCAATTCCCGATCCGTCGAGTCTTTCTTACGAAACGTCACCGAATAGGCCTCCTTGGTGAAGGTGCGCTCTTGGAATCTTCGGGTCGTGAGATCAAACCAAACCACCTGTTTGGTCTCTTCATAATTCGTCACCTCGCGGCCAATCAGCCGAATGAGGAGTCTCGTCCTCGGAGGGACGTATCCCAACTTGATGGTCAAGCCCATGCGCTTGACGCCGCGAACGGCTTCCCCTCCCAAGACGTCCTTCTTCCGGGCAAAATGCACATAGGATGAAACGGTGAAAGGAGCGTAAATGTTCTGCAAGGCCCAACGCTGGTTCTTCAATGGCCAGCTACCACTGCCTTTCCCGCTCCAGTGTTCATTGTCCCCAAAGGTCCACCGGTTGCGATCGGAGGGTAGCGCCGCGAGAAAGGAGTGATCGATGAAGGTCTCCAGCGGATGATCTTCCGTTAGGGCCACGATGAAGCCTCCCAAAATGACGATCCCCCCGGCAACCCACCCCCACACCGGCACCTCGACACAAATCGCCGCCAATCCCAGGGCCCCTCCCATCACCACCATCATCCCGCCGACGGCCACCGAGTAGTCGCTCGTCTTGATCCCCTTACGGAGATCCTTGTAGCCACCGTAGATTTGCCACACCGCCGCCACCGAGCCGATGGCCGATACCAGCGCCACGCGGGAAAGCAAGGCCTTTCGCGGACCCTCGGCCTTTCCCACGCCCCACAGTTTCTTCCAGGTGGCCGGCTTGAAATCCGGGGCGGACACGAGATAGACATCGGACATGAAACTCGCCGTGTCCAAGATCGAACCTACCAGTGCCTCAATCCGATCCTGAGTGGAACTGTAGTCGTTCTGCAATTTCGATGCTGTATCGGCATAAGCCACAATCAAGTTGACCGTGCTGAAAAACAGTTTGGTGGAATCCAAACGCCGATCAATATCCTGACGATTGTTCTTGAAGTTCTGCAGCACGCGTCCCCCGAGCGAGGTCTCACCCATCCCTTCAATGAGCTCGACCAGATAGGGAGACTTGATCTTGCCGTACTTGTTGTCCGCCACACTCTGCAGCAGGCAATCGGCTCCCTTCAACCCTTCATCGATGAGAAACAGTTCGGCGCCGATCAACTGCTGAATCTTGCCCTGATAAGTGACCGAGTCCGGCATGGATTTGGGCACTTTCATCCGTCCCAGGTCCGCCGCGAAATAACTGATGTTATTCATCAGCTCCGCGATATCGCCCACCGCCTTCTTCAAGTTAGGCGACTCTCCCAAGCTGAGCAAAAGAAAGCGAATGGCCATGTCGGGGATGACCTCCGCAGCAAAAACAAACGTCATCTCATCCACGGGATCGTCGAGTTTCTTGCCCTTCTCGATGTAGGGCAAAAGAATCTTCCACACGGGGCAGTCGGTCGGTTTCGAACGGTGCCGGGCGAGAAACCGGGCTCCCTGCGCGGTGAAACCGAGGTAGTTCGTCACGTGGAACCAATGTGTCAGGCCAATGGCGCGATCCTCCGCGGCGCGCCACTTCTGCGCCACCGATTTGGCACCCTTCGTATCCTCACTGATGGCGATGTCAACGATCCGGTGCGCCGGACTCTGCAGCCAGTTGACGAGCCAGAGCGCCTCCGTATCGACCGTGCGCTGATGTTCCCGGAGATACCGTTCCACCCAGTAGATCACCATGTTGGCCGACTTCTCGTCCCAAGCCATGTTCTTCACGTCCCCGTCCTTGATGGTGGATTTCGCCGCCTTGAGTGTCTTGGCGATGAAATAGGCGTCAAACGGCGTCCCGCGATAGGCGGAGCCGAAGGCATCCTTCTTCGCGTAGGGAAAGTAGAAATCCTTGGACGAGCCATGCGCCAGGGCGTCCTGCATCTCGGCGTGCCGCCGCAACATGCCCTGTAAGAAGAGGCACATTTGATCCGCCATGGCATAGGGATCAGCCACCGGGGCGTAGCCCGGGACGAGTTTTCGCCCGACAAACTCGACAAAGGTCTCCGGTGTCGGCGCCTTGTTCGAACGGTCGTGCGGGATCCAAACACTGAGCGCGTCGGCGTCTTTCAGCGCCGCTTGCAGTGCCTTCGGCCCCAATCGTACCGGCGAGAGAAAGAAGTAATAGCGTACCGGCCTCGACTCGTCCTTGTCGACAAAGAGCGGCACCCGCATTGTGGCCACGGTCGCGGCATCGACTTCCGGACGGTCCCAGTGGGGTTGCTTCCAAAGCTCGCTTCCCCCGCCCGAGGGTCCCCGCCCGAGATCGATCCAGTTGAACTTTCCCGTGTCATCAAAAATCAGTTCGCGCCACACGTGCTCCGGTTTCTCTCCCGTTTCCAGCGGCGGCTCACCGTCCTTCCGCCGCACGGCCATGTGCTGTCGCCCCCACTGACTCTTTGCCCGCGGACTGTCCTTCGTAAATTGATAGGTATCCCCCTCGGACCAAAAGACATAACCCCATTTCCGCTTCACCGGTGGCGGCGCTTGATAGAGTTCCTTGACCTGTTGCGACCACTCGGGATCGGCATCCACCGGAAGCACCTTGGGGGATTTGCCGGCGCGAAACACTTCCTGCTCGGCAAACCAAAGATCGGCAAAGTTGTTGATTCTGTCTCCCATAGCTATCTGCGTCAGTTCAGTTAGCCACGGCGTTGAAATCGGCTGGCTCGCAAGATTCGCCGGCGTCGAAGCATGTTCGGATCAGGAATCCGCGGGAGCAAGAGGATGCCCGGATCATCCTCCGAAGTGAAAACGTAGTTCTCGCCCTCCTTCTGCTGACAGACAAAGTGGGTTTCCAGATAATGATTGATCTCTTCCACGTCATCCGTCCCAAAGTTCATGATGGCCAAGTCCTGCCATTCCATGTCGAGCGCATCCGCAATCGATTCCAAGGTGTCTCCCGTTTGCACCTTGTAGCGAAACAACTCCTCACCAAGATGATAGAGCGTCGGATCGAGATACTCCGTCGAGTCCTCCTCCAAGTCGAAGTTCAAGGGGAAGAAGTCCACTCTGACATTCAGATTGGGCTCATCTCCGGTATGCCTCGGGATCCACAAGGTGGCAAAACTGTGCCCCTTGGGACAGGCGCCGCCGGTCGCTGCCGCCTGGGCATTCGGATCCTTGACGAACCTTGGATTGAACGAGAGCTGCCCCTCGGGAAAGAGATTCGACGCCCCGCCGCGAAAGCGATCATTGTAGCTACTCCCATTGATCACCCGTGCCGCCTCCAGGCGCTCACTCGTCCCCGACTTTGCACCAAATGCCTTTCCCGCCACCCCCAGGAGCGTGTCCCCCGAGACAATGGTGTAGAACTTCCCCCGGGTCGGCGTCCCAGCAATCCGATTCGTAATCTCAACAGCCATCAATCGCTCAACTCCATTTCGGGCCGAAAAGTACGAAGAAAGATTCTCTTTTTCAATCCTTGAGCCTGCCAGACCCCTAAATATCCTCCGATCGGGCGTATTTGAAATATCGTAACACGCTCTTTATATCAGTGAGTTACACTACAATCGACCACAGGCTCTGCTTCGGCGAACATCGGCGCTCGTCTGCGGTTCCCCCCTCCTGAAACCCGGAGGCGAAATGCTTTCTGAGATCGGCTCTCCATAAACGTGTGCTCAAACTTCGGGATTAGTTTATGTTGAAGTTTAAGTGCAAGTTTAAGTTTTTTTTCAGGCAGGAAGCTTAAAGCCTCTCGGCTAACTTAACGAAGTGAGTCCAGGGCAGACGGATACAGTGGGGCAGCCACCAAGTCATCGGAAGGCTTGCCGAATTCGTATCGCTTCGCTCTCTGCAATTGCCGGATCACCGGTTCGTGACGCCGA
>JANQJH010000157.1 GCA_028281705.1 Verrucomicrobiales bacterium | reverse complement strand
TGGCGAGAAAATCTTCCTCGTTGAGGACGGCCACGCCTAACTTCTCCGCCTTGGCTAACTTGCTTCCGGCTTTTTCTCCGGCCAAGAGGTAGGAAGTTTTGGCCGAGACGCTGCCGGTCACTTTCCCACCGTGGCTCTTGATGAGATCGGCGAAGTGGTTGCGCGGCTGACTCAGCGTTCCCGTGATGACCCAGGTGCTCCCGGCAAGGGCATCGCTGCCCGGACCGGCGTCGCCGTTTTCAGCGGAGGGCTCGGCGGCGCCAAAGGGGAGGCCGTTGGTTCGCAGGCGCTCGAGTTCTTCGCGGGTGTCCGGATCTTGAAAAAAATCGCGGAGGCTCTGGGCGACGACGCCACCGACGTCGGGGACGGCTTCCAGTTCCTCGAGGCTGGCCTCCGCCACCGCATCGATGCTCCCAAAGTGATCCATCAAGCTCTGGCTCGAGGCGCTTCCCACATGGAGGATGCCAAAGCCGAAAAGAAGGCGCCAGGCGGGCTGCTGCTTACTAGCCTCGATTCCATCTAACAGATTCTGAATGCTGCGGCTCCCCATACGCTCGAGGCCACCGAGTTTGAGGGCGTCTAACTGATAGAGATCGCTCAGCTGTTTGATGAGTCCGCCGTCGACCAATTGATCGACCAAGGCGCTTCCCAAGCCCTGGATATCCATGGCGCCCCGCGCGGCGAAGTGGCGAAAGCGGCGCTTGAGCTTGTCTGGACAGGCCTCGTTGGGGCAGCGCACGGCTACTTGCACGGGGTCTCGTTCCACCGGGGTGTTGCAGGTGGGGCATGTTTGCGGCATCTCGAAGGGCACTTCGTGGCCGCGGCGCTGGTCCACTTTGACTTCGATCACCGCGGGGATGATTTCCCCGGCTTTTTCAATGACGACGACATCGCCTTCGCGCACGTCTTTGCGTTTCACCTCCTCTTCATTGTGCAGGGTGGCCCGCGAGACGGTGGTGCCACTGACAAAGACCGGTTCGAGGTTGGCCACCGGGGTGAGGGCGCCGGTGCGGCCGACCTGGATTTCGATGGAGAGCACGCGGGTTTCAGCCTGTTCCGCCTGATACTTGAAGGCGATAGCCCATCGCGGCGCCTTGGAGGTGGCTCCGAGGTCCCGTTGCAGGGCATGGTCGTCCACCTTGATGACGGCGCCATCGGTCTCGTAGGCGAGTTGGTGCCGTTGTTCATCGAGTTCGGAGATGGCCTTGAGGATGGATTCCAGCGTGTCGGCATGCCAGATCAACTCGCCCCTGCGTAGCCCGGCGCGGTCCAGATGGTCGTAGAATTCGCTCTGGGTTGCCAGTTCCAGAGTGTCACCCAGCCAGCCGAAGCCGTGAAAGATGAGGTCGAGCGGGCGTTGGGCGACGATTTTGGGGTCGAGCTGTTTCAGGGTGCCGGCGGTGGCGTTGCGCGGGTTGGCAAACGGGGCCTCCCCGTCCGCCTCGCGTTGGGCATTGAGTGTGTCGAACTCCTTTCGCGGCATGAAGACCTCGCCCCGCACTTCGAAGTCGCCCGGGACATCGGCGGGCAGGCGCAGCGGCAGAGACTCGATCGTCCTCACGTTTTGCGTCACGTCGTCGCCGGAACGCCCGTCCCCGCGGGTGGCGGCCCGGTGCAAGACGCCATCGCGGTAGACGACCGAGACGGCGACGCCGTCGATCTTGGGTTCGATGACCACGGGCAGGCGATCGCGCTCGAGATTCTTCAGGAGCCGGTTGTAGAAGGTGGCCAGTTCTTCCTCGCTGTAGGTATTGTCCAGACTCATCATCCGCTCCAGGTGAGTCACGGTGGTGAATCCCTCGAGGGGGGCGCCGCCCACGCGTTGGGTGGGCGAGTGCGGCTGAAGAAACTGGGGGAACTCTTTCTCCAGGTCCCCGAGTTCCCGGTAGAGCTCGTCGTAGGCCTTGTCCGAGATTTCTGGGGTGGCGTCCAGGTAGTAAAGCCGGTTGTGACGTTCGATCTGGCGAGAGAGTTCGTCGATCCGTTGTTGGGCGGCTTCGGGTGTCATGAGGGCCATATCTATCGAGGTCTTGCGCGTTCTGACAAATGGTTTCCGAGCGCCGGGGCTCGAGGGCGGCGGACTCTCGCCATGGTTAAGGGGGGAATGGCCGCCCTGGGCCATCCGATCCGGGGCTTGAACTTTGCGTCATGCCCTCCAAGCTCTAGCCCTGACTGACGTTCATGGAGATTCTCGCTTACTACATACACCGGATGGACCCCTACATCTTCCGGATCACGGAGACCTTTGGCCCCCGATGGTACGGGCTGGCGTATCTACTAGGGTTCGTGGCGGGAATCGCCTTCCTTCGCTTCCTTTCGCGTCGGGGTTATTGTCAGATCCCCGAGGAGAAAGTGACCGACTTCATCGTCTACACCGCCATCTTCGGCGTCATGATTGGGGGGCGGCTGGGCTATTTTCTTTTTTATCGGCCTCAGGAGTTCCTGGCCAATCCCATGGTGTTTTTCAAGTTCATGGAGGGCGGCATGGCGAGCCACGGCGGGATCCTCGGGATCGTGGGCTTTACTTATTACTACGCGCGCCGGCACGGGCACTCCTGGCCCCATCTAGGGGACTGTCTCGTTCCCATTGCCCCCATAGGGATTGGGTTAGGGCGACTGGCCAATTTCATCAATGGAGAGCTGATTGGCCGGGCGTCCACGGTGCCCTGGGCGGTGCAGTTTCCCGAGGAACTCAAACTGGGGCCGGAGCATGGGCTCTCGCCCTTGACCGTGCAGCAGGCGATCAGTGAGGTCGATGCGGCCCTTCCCAATGCGGTCATCACCTATCCCGATCAGGTGATTGAGGCGGCCCGTGATGTGTCGGAGGTCTTGCCGATCTTGGCTAACTATTTGACGCCACGGCATCCCTCACAGCTCTATCAGGCCTTCCTTGAAGGATTCCTTCTGGCGGCCATTCTCATTGCCATCCGGCTCAAGTGGAAACACCTCCCCTATGGGCTGCTCACCGGGCTCTTCTTTGTGCTCTACGCCATCTTTCGCATGATCGGTGAGACTTTCCGAGAGCCGGATGCGGAACGCCTCCTGGGGATGACCCGGGGGCAATTCTACTCCGTCTTCATGATCGCCATCGGATCGTGCTTCCTCGCTTATGCCTGGCGTGGGTGGCGTGCCAAGCGTGGTGTGGTTGATGGTGAAGAGTGATCAATGGCCATCATCTGTATGCCTTCGTAACTTGGGTGCCAATCATGATTGCCAGCTTCAACCAACAGCAAACCGTCAAGGGAGTGATCGCTTCCATGTTGGGCCTGGTCGCACTGCTTCTCACGGCCGGGTTTTTTTACGGCGGATCGTGGTTCGTCCTCCGCAATCTGGGCGTGGAGAACCGGCACAGTGTCGCCCTGGGCATTGCCGGCGGCGCGGCCTTCTTGGTCATGGTCGTGGGGTGGATCCGCGGGAAACGGGGACGCGGGCACTATGGCTTCGGTGAATCGGGATTGCATGTGCAGCTCGAGCCCGTCGGCGGAGGAGCTGTCATGTCCAACATTTATGCGCAACGGGTCACGGCCCCAACCTACGTGCTGGGGCAGCTTTTTCTCGCCGCGCCCCTGCAGTTTTTGAAAGCCTGGCACTGTTTCCATAGCCGCATCCCAGAGAATCCGGTGCTTGAAGAGCAAATGAAGGGACTTCTGGAAGAGATCCGGGCCAAGGGAAAGTGGCAGGACATGGCGGCTTATCAGGACCGGATGCAGGAACTGCTCTATCTCATTCGACTCGGTGCCGTCGAGTTCAGTCCGCGCAAGGGCCGGATACGTGCGGCAAGTTAGTCCACTTGGCTGCGCTTCTATGGGGCCAACCAACCAACAGGTGCGGCTTTGTTAGTGGTGGAGAAACGTTTCGTCGAGATTGAGGAGGACGCGGGCCAGGGCGGTCCAGGCGCTCTGGTGGCCGGCGGATGAACCGGGCTT
>JANQJH010000156.1 GCA_028281705.1 Verrucomicrobiales bacterium | reverse complement strand
GGTGGCTCTGAGGGCGGCGGTGGCACGTCGATCACTCAGAGTGATACGATCGATTTCTGGACCGAACTCGACTTGAAACTCAGGCAGGTCACATCACCGGATGGAAGAATGATCATCGACAAGATGAGCGGAATCATCCAGGTGACAGACCGCCCCGAAGTGCTCAGCAACATCCACGAGTTTCTCTTCCACATGCAGAGACGCGTTCGGCGCCAGGTTGACATCGAAGCAAAGATTTACGAAGTCAGGCTGAATCGGCAATTTCAGCTGGGAGTAGATTGGTCCGTCATCATTGAACAGGCCAATCTCAATTGGAGTTCAGCCATCGACACGAGCACGATTGTCCAAACGCCGGCGGGAGGAATCGTTCCCTATGATCCAACGATCGTCGCCACCATACTGAAGAGGAATGACAACGGGCAAATCGGGGCCACTTTGGCAGCGTTGCAGGAACAGGGAAACGTGACAGCTGTGTCGCAGCCCCGGCTGCGGGCATTGAACAATCAAATGGCTGTCATTAAGGTCGGAACGGAGCGACCGTTTTTCACCAGCAACAGTGGTTTTATTGCAGGTACTGGAGGAAGCCCCAGCGGCACGTTCGAGAACACATCTTACGAGACAATCACGGTAGGGACGATCCTTTCCGTGACGCCTCAGATCTCCGACGATGACCAAATCACTTTAGATGTTTCGCCGGTGATCACCAGTCTTGTGGACGTAGAAACTCCCGGGGGAGATAACATCACCACGGCGCCCGTTCTCGATGTCAAACAGAGTTCCTCGCTGATTCGCGTGAAGAACGGAGAGACGATCGTCATCGCCGGCCTGATCCAGGAAAAGACCACCCGGACGGAGAGGAGCATTCCAGTGTTAGGGAGCCTTCCCATTCTCGGAAGGGCGTTTAGAGGTAATTTTGACTCGAAAAATCAGACAGAATTAGTCATCTTTCTGACGCCTTGGATCGTCGAATAGAGAGATGCCGTCACCGCTTCCTCTCCGAGGCCTTGTTTGTCAGAAAACTGGCATTCTCCGGTAGAGCTTTAGGCATAGAGCATTCTGATCGAGCTTCGATGTTAGAGCCATTGCATGGTTACGACTACGATGGATTTGAATATCTCTCGTGTGCTCAATCACATGCCTCGTTCATGGCGCATTCACCTTCCTACCCTCCTTGGCTCGCAATCGTTACTCGCTTCATCGCCACGATGAGGGTTTCTCACCCCAACTCCATGCTGCCATTCTCACGTCTGTTGATTTCCAGATTCTTGGTCAGTGTACGCCTATCCATCATTTCCAAATTGATAGATCACAAGTAGATGAACAATCAATTCTTGATGGATATCTAGACGATGTTTTATTGTACTTTGGCAAAACGAAGCATCTTCAAGAGGGCGTGCAAGATCCATCGATTGACCTTCACTCAATGGTGAAGCCCAAGGTGAAACGGGCGTCTCGCCGGAGATCATCCATTCGACACAGGCGTCCCACCCATGGGCGTTAGGTTAAAACTTCGGATTCGGAGCCGCTCAGGGCCATTGAGAGCCGTTTCGGGAGGGATATTCGTCGCCGCTTCTCGTAGTGGTCATGGTAGGCGTGCTGCTCTATCCACAGTTCAATGAGGCGAGGGACGCTTCGTGCCGCCCCTTGGAGGTAAATGTCCGTCAATGTCCATTCGATGATCCTCTCGATCGCTTTAAAGATACTCGTCTCAACCACGTCATTGGTCCCAGTCGGCTCTAGTTTGCTTTGCGTGAGCAAACTAGATAGGAGTCCTGATGGTTGATGCCTTGACGCTGACCTTCCTGATGTAATCGGCGGCGACGCTGTTCGGCAACCTCTTTGGGGACGCGAATGGCAATCAAGCGGCATCGAAATCGATTCTGCATTCCCAAGAGAACAGTGGTCGTGAAACGGTTTCCGCAAATCGGCGCCTTTGCTCGGACCAGCTGGAGAAGGTCGATCTTCTTGCCATGAAGGTCGAAAAGCGTCGCCCTTTGAAGGCGGCTCAGGAAGTGGGCGCCTTTCTTCTCAATGGCTTCAAAGCAGCTAATCACCGCGTAGCCGAGATCTCGAATGATGAGATCGCCAGGCTTGACCAGCGAGGCCACAATGTCCGAAGCGGCGATGCGATCATTACGCTGGTAGGCATCGAGTTTGGCGTCTAACCAGCGACCACCGAGAAGATCAAGGGTGAGCTGAAAACGACACTGCGCGGTTTCACACCATGCTGGTTGGACGAGCCAGGAAACTCTGCCATCAATGACTTGTGCAGAGTGAGAACGGAGGAATCGCCAACCAAAACTCTCTGGATACCAGCGAGCCGGCGACACGAGAAGGACTCCACCGATTCGATGGCGAGCTGAAGATGATGGGCAACGAACTCCTTCAACAAACAGACAAAGGACTCATTGAGGCGTGCGTGAACGGAGGGCTTGGAAACGGTCGATCCCGTAAGCAAGCCAACTGAAATGGCAATCTGGCGCAGCGAACAATAGCCCGAGCCAACGCAAGCGACGAGCGCCTGGATGAGATGAAGAGGATGGAGCTTTCGTTCTTTACGAACGAGCCATCCAAGTTCCTTCGCCAAGAGCTCGAGGGAGTTCTTGGCGCCGACAGAGGGTGATAGAAGATTAGGCACCCAAAACGTATTTGGGGCCATGTTAGGTCAAGCGATTTATTGTAAAATATTGACGTTAAGCGTGTTACGGCATTTTCGCGTTGTTAACCTAACGCCCATGGGCGGGACGCCTGTCTCACCTTGGTTCATACAGCCGTACCAATCCTTCTTGATTCCTAGTTGCTTGGTTGGTGAATACCTACCCATCGTTTCAAGATTGACAGCCCACTAGGAGTCAAGAGGCCCTGATGCGCGCTCAATCAGTCTCTGTCGACGCGATCGAAGGAAATCCCAGCAGCACGGGCAAACTGTTCGCGATTTGCGGAATCAAACCCGGAGGATCTTCAACACTCGGAGGATCTTCTACACTCGGAGGATCTTGCTGTTCAGAGAATCTAATCTCTTCGTAACCGGTGGGGCCATGTACAATCACTCGGTCGGGGAGAATCTGCTCCACCTCATATCCGAAAATACGATCGCCCTCAGTGACCACCTGATCATTGATCACGGCAAACTGGTGAATGGCTTCGAGGCATATCGCATTCAATCTAGGCACTAGGCGAACTGGTTCCGGAGGCCCGGCGTCAGTCACCGAGACGGCGTTCATTGAAACTCCCTCCGTGGCGTCCCCAATTTCCTCGATCCCGGAACTAAAGGGATTGCGCTCATGCATCGACTCCCACTGAACACGGGTCATGTCTATCTTTTTCAGCATTTCAGAAAGGGGGCTCACCCGCCCGTCTTTTCGCGATCGCTCGTCGACCACAGGCGGATCCGCATATACTGGCCTCTTGAAGGCGCTTCGATAACCGATAACGAGCGCAGCAATCGCAAGCACTCCAACAATGTATGGATTCTGTAGGGGCTTATTCATGAACAACTAAAAATGGGATCAATGAGATTCGTTTCGGAGGGAAGTGCTAAGGCGTGTCCTTCATTTCTTTTTGAAACCAGAGATCTATTCCCAACTCGACATTCGTCAGACTTCTGCCATCACCACTGGCGGTGATACTCACCAGATCCATTCGCTTGGCCTGATCAGTGGTCAGGTTCTGGAGGAATTCCAGAATCGCCGAATAGTCGGGGTGCCTCGAGCTCTTGAGATCCAAGGTCCATTCTGTAGGCACGATCAACAGATCATTGGAATGCCGAGGGTGCGGAATCGGATCCCCGAGGGATACTCGGGCAGCCATGGCCATCGGACTGTCTGGCTGCTCGACTTCCTCGCTCCAACCGCCGGGTTCCGGGGCGCCGACAAAGAGATGTTGTCGTACCTGCTGCAAACGAGAGTCGACCTCGGCAGCATCTTCTTCAGACCATCGCCTCTCCAGTTTCTCCACCTCGTCTTCAAGCCGGCTGACATCACGTATTTCTGCCCGGCGCTGTGTGACCGTCGGATGGCGATAGGACCAACAAAACCACTGCAATCCTATGGCAACGACGATTAGCAGCACCATCAGCAAACGCCCTTTCGAATGCAATACGAGGCACCTCGGTAGCCGCTCGAAGAAAAGTCTCATCGAATGGTGTTCCCTCCCATCACGCCTTGGATGTAGAATTGCTTCGCGTTATCCGCTGGTGTGCCGTTCGTTGAAATCCAGGATTCAAGCGATCGAGGGGCAAACTGATCGGTACGATCGGTGATTTCAAAGTTGAATGGGCCAGCCACCAATTCGTCGCAAAGGCTCTGGTAAGCTCCCTTCACTTTGTCCGGTGGGGCTTCGGAAGTCACGATGCCAAAGCCCTCCAGTCGAGCCTCCCACGAGCCTTCAGGCGGAGCCTTGTCTGCTCCCTCTTCCGTCAGTTGGTCAACTCGGTGCACCTCGACCTTGGTGAGGACAAGTTCTTCCGGTAGGACGCCCGCGAGATGGCTCAAGAACCAGCCAGACACTGGGGGAAGTTGCTCTTCCCCAACGAGACGGATGATTTCTTTTTCTTCCTCAAGACGATCAAGCTGCTGCTCCAACTTCTCTTTTCGTCCTTTCAAGCTTAGATCCTTGGACTGCAACGCCGCCAGTTCCTTGGTGGCGCTCCGGATCTGAAACTCAACAAGTGCCACCACCGCTAAGGACAACACGAGGAGCAGACAGATAACTCCTCCTGAGATCTGAACAAACATCTTACGCCGGGGCGCGTTCCGTTGCTCACGATCGATCACATTGGCGTCACTCTCTGGCGAAAACGCCAGCAATCTCTCGGCCCAATAGTAAGGCGAAAACCTGGCGGGACTCACATTAATGGAGAACCTTGTGCCGGAGCGCATCTGTTCGACGCTCTCATCGTCTCCCAAGCTCATCTGCTGCGCGTGCTGCTCTGCTCCGTCACCCACCAGCCAGACGGAATCAATGTCCCTGCCGTATTGTTGGCGCAGGAAAATGGTGCTCCGGTTAAGTTCCGAGTTCAGCCTTCTTGGAGAGTCATTCCAAATACATCGCAGCGATCGCGCGAGAAAGAACGCCCCTCCCCTACCGCCAATCACAATCGCCGTAGTCTGTCCCGCCTGTGCGGCAATCATGGCGATCTCGTCATCTGCAATCGGAAGCTCTGCTAGATCGCTACCGAGCAAGGCAGTCGGCGCTACGAGCATTAGTAGATGGAGTCCCGCCTCCCGGCAATCGACGATCAATTTCTCTCTCAGAGGCTTGGGAAAGAGATAGAGCACAAGCCCTTTGGATTCCTTGATCGGATTCGTCTCCACCCAACTCATACTCACCTCTTCGTCGACCACCTTGAGCTGATCGACCTGCCTGGCAATGTAGAGCTCCAGATCTCGGCCCTTCGCCGGCGGCGTGGAGAGCAATTGCTGGGTTAGTTTTCCGTGCTCCAAAACCATGCCAATGTGCCTCCCCTTGAAGCCCGTCTCTTGGACTGCGGTTCTGAGAACAGAGGGCAAGTTGAAGGATTCCTTACCGAGATCTTCCGGTTCACCTGGGCATTCCCAGGTGGACACGGCTTCGCCGTTCTGGCCGGAAACAAATCTCATGCTTCCGTCCAGCCAACTGAGTATGAGGATTTCCTTGTTCACAGAGGCCATTGATTTCGAAGTGGTTTCTATCCGGTGCCGCCGTGGAACTCGCCCCGCGACTCAGGTAAAAATTCAACACATTTAAAAAATATCTATAATTTTTTGAAATTTTCACAATGTCGGTAAGATTGGGTCCACCTAATTATCAACAAACGATGAAGGATACATTCCCCCAGAGTGAACCGTCGGCTTTTATCCTGGTGCTCGATGATGAGAAATCGATCCGCCGCGTGATAACGATGATGCTCGAAATGAGGGGACATACGGTTGCTCAAGCAGCGAATCTCGATGAAGCCCGCGCGATTCTTGCGACCTCTGCCATTGAGTTGGTGCTTTGTGACGTCACCTTGTCCAACCAGTCAGGATTAACCCTTCTGGATGAATTAGCTCCGAGATCGCCGGAGATCGCCGTCGTGATGATGACGGGCAGTAACGATACCAAAACAGCCATCCATTGTCTACGCGCCGGCGCTTTTGATTACCTCCTGAAACCTGCGAGCATGGATGATCTCGAGGAAGTTGTTCTCCGGGTTCTCAACCGCCAGTGTAAGATGAAAACAAAACGGGAGAAAATTGAACAACAACTCCAATTGCTCGGAAGATTCTCCTCAGAGAATCCAAATCCTGTTCTGCGGATAGGCGTTGATGGAACGTTGCTCTATGCGAATGCTGCGAGCTCTGGGATCCTCGCCGAACTCAAGATCGAGGTTGGCGAGTGCTTGCCGACCTACCTCTGTGACCTAATGGATCAAGCGCGGGCCCAGAACCGCACCACTGGTTTTGAACTCGAAGATTCGGATCGGCATTATTCGCTGACGGTGACGCCCATTCGCGATGCAGATTACGTTTACCTCTACGGGCACGACATCACCGATTTGAAAAAGGCCGAACGCGAACTGACCCGACTCAAAGACAAAGCGCAGAAGCTGGCTCTGTACGATGGGTTGACCGGACTTCCAAACCGAACGTTCTTGGATGAACGTTTTGAGCAAGAACTGGCACGCTGCAGGCGCGATGGGACGAAGCTTTGCGTGGCGTTCATTGATTTAGATCGTTTCAAAGAAATCAACGACAGGCTGGGACACAAAGCGGGCGATCAGCACCTCTTGATGGTTGCGAAGCGACTGCGCGAAAGTGTGCGCCAAACCGATACCGTGGCTCGAAGGGGCGGCGATGAATTTATTCTCCTTCTCCCCGGCATTGAAAATTTAGAGTCTGCTCGTAGCATCTGCAGAATAATCAAAGAGCGGACTCAAAAGACCATTGCCGCGGAGCACGGAGTCTTCGTGACCATGAGTATGGGAGCGGCGATCTATCCCGATGATGGCCAGGACCAAGAGGAACTCTTGCAGGCCGCTGATGCAGCGCTCTTGATGGTTAAGAGGCGGGCCCGAAACGGGCTTATCGTCTTTGGGGAGTCCCCAGAATTGAAATCATTTAAGGAAAATACGACGATCCGCGCGCTACTCTGCGATGCCGTCTCGGACCAACGGATCAAGGTTCACTACCAACCGATCGTCGATGCCCGCACTGGAGCGATCTGTGGGGTTGAGTCACTGGCTCGGTGGCACGAAGAGGGATATGGCTGGATCTCTCCTGGAATGTTCGTCCCACTGGCTGAAAATATGGGGCTAATCGAAGACTTGGGCCGACAAATGCAAGAGAAGGCTCTACGTTTCCTCATGAATTGCCAGGCACACGGCTTTTTCATTCCCCTGTCGATCAATATCTCACTCCGGCAGCTCCTGCGATCGGACTTCACCTTAGATTTATTGGCAAAGACGAAACAATTTGGCCTGCTTCCCGATCAAGTGACGCTGGAACTGACTGAAAGTCAGGCCCTGCTTGGGATCCATTCCGAGACCGAGCGGCTAGAAGAACTGTCGTCCGCCGGATTCCATCTTTCGATCGACGATTTTGGGCAAGGGCATTCGTCACTTGCAAGTTTGCATGAGATGCCTGTGGAAGAACTGAAAATCGACATAAAGTTCGTCCGCAATTTACATACGGCCAGGGGCCGTCGAATCGTCCAGACCATCGAAGAACTTTCCAGAACACTTGAGATGGAAACAGTAGCCGAAGGTGTGGAAACTGAAGAACAAAAGCGAATCCTTCAAGAACTTGGCATTTGCCGCCTGCAGGGCTACCTCTTTTCGAAACCGATCCCTGGGGATGAGTTCCTGGCGCTTCTCGAGAATTCCGAAGTCAGCACACTTTCATCTCGAAGAGCATCGGACAGTAAGACGCTTATGCTTCTCAACTAGCCGGAGAATGGTAGAGGCCACGCTTGTCTCCAGTTGGAGACAGACAACTCTCACATAGCCGATCTCTAGCCCAAGTTCGTCACCGACCAAGCAGGACCAGCCAAATGACCCTGTCCCCGCCAAGGTGGCCCAACGGAAAGTCAGCAAATACCCTTCTGACCATTCGGAACCCCGGGTGGCCTTGTATTCCACAATGACGTCGCCCAGGATCTGGCTGCAGTTGCGACGGAACTCTTCATCATAATTTCTATAAGTGGACATGTTAGTTTATTCGTTGCGAGTTGCGCGCCTCGTGTCCACTGAAATGGGGGAATTTCAACGAGCGATACCGGCACATCTTTGAGGAGGCGGAGCGCCTGGAGTCGCAGTTGAATACTGAATGAAACGCGCTACCAGCTCGACGAGCGGCGGTGCAGGGATTCACTTCTGCCCCGACTCATGCGCTGCGTTTGCTTCGTGACTCTCCCTATTGCCCAAGCCGCGGCTTTCTCCCGGAATCACGAGCGGATATTCACCTAGTTTGGAGCGGAGTGATCCACTTTGAAAATTAGAAGAAAAACTAACATCATACCCTTCCTCGCCTCCATGAATCGTAAGAGACTTGTCTCCAGTGACGGAGTAATGAAGCTTTCGTTCTTGATTCTCGTGAACGTAGAGAACGTACTGCGAATGAAATCGCAGTTTCACGAATCCACATCGCCCCTCAAAGGAGGCAGTCATTCCATTTATCTTCTTCCTAAGATACTTGGAATGGTCGCTGAGGCGATTTATTGGGAAATCCTTCCAAGTTTCAGCGAGCCGTATGGCTTCGCGCACGTGAAGCGCAGAATCGAGGTCGCCTGCCGTTACATGGTACTGCTGTAGTTCCACAAGGGACCGAATATACTCTTGTTGAATCGGGACTATGGCCTTCACCAAAGTCGCCTCGTAGGATCTCTTCAATCTATCGAGAGTTTTGGTAGGATCTTCCTGAGCAGATGCCACTAGGACAAAGAAGCTCGCAAACAACAAGAGTGTGATAGATTTCATTGGAATCCGCAGTGCCTGAGTCTGAACATCATAATCAGGATGCACCAGAAGATCAAGGTTCATCCCGGATTGCATGCTCCGACTGCCATGCGAGTACCGCGGGAGGGAAGAAAGGGATGGCGAGCGTACAGAGGAATGCTCACGAGGCAGAGGTTGTGGATTTGACCTAACTGCTTGCGGATTGCGGATGTCGCTCCATGATTGCGTTGCTAAAGACATCGGCCCTCAAGAGGTTCTCTTGATTTATCCAATGCTCGTTGTCCTCTACGTCATCCGGACCAATCTCAGCAATCGCCCCAACGAATAACCGGCCAAGTCGTTACGATGCTCCGTCGTCAGCGATCAACTCGCAGCCTCAAGAATCGGTTCCCCGAGTCCCGGTCAACCATCGCCGTCCTCTTGTTGTCAGCGCCAAGGTCCGAGAGGCGCACGCCATCCGTGGACCAACTCTGCAAATCCGCGCTGGACTCGACGATGTAGGTGATCCCGGGGCTGGCCGCATGAAAGCTCAGGTTCAAGGTGTCTGTGGCAGGATCGATGATAGGTTCCGGCAGCAGGCTAGTGCGACTGTGAGGACTGAAATTCAGCGCGTAGGCCATGAGTAACCCCTCTTGGTGGAGATTCGTGTCGTAGGCCAAGCCATGCCTAACCAACCATGGGACGGCAGGATAAGCGGCTTCATCCATCATGACGACAGAACGCTTTGAAAAGTACTCCTTCCATTGCAATGTATATCCCTGCCTACTACTAAGGTAGTAAACCCTGAAACCGTAATCTGAGCTTCCTGAAGCCATATCGACGATTGCCCTAACTCTCTCAGGAGACATCGTAGATTCATCAAGAGAAGGGTGCTCTTCACGAATTTTTTTCAAGTCGGAAAACCACGGTGCTTTCAGCAACTCAACCTCGGGTTTATCAATCGCTTGTCTACCATCGGCGTCAAAGATCCGTATGTGGAGGTCGTCCCCCACCCAAGCAACGATTGTCATCATATTTCCCATAACCGGAAGTTCACTAACATCAGAGACGGACATCAATCGAAGATCATAGTGTAATGGGCCAGATTGCCCGAAAACTCCATGAGACCTCTTTGCACCAGAAAATCTCGGAGCGTCACCGAGGAATGTCACCCGTGGCAAGCTATAGCACCCAAAGAAAGCTTTGTCGCCGATCAACATGCCGCCACTAGAGTAAATAGTTAGTCTCATTAGGCGGGTGCAGTAGGAAAATGCGCTTTCACCAATGTAAGTCACGCTCTCTGGAATTGTGAGTATCGTCAGACTACTACATTTATAGAACGCCTCATCGCCGATGGTCTTGACGCTCTTGGGAATGGTGACGTTCCCAAGGCTACCGCACTCGTGAAACGCCCCTTCGCTGATTGTCGTGACGCTGTCGGGAATAGTCACGTTTGTCAGGCTATGGCACCCGTGAAACGTCCATTCGCCGATGGTAGTCATGCTGGTGGGAATGGTGAACTTGGTCAGACGACCACATTGACGAAACGCTTCGTTGCCGATGGTAGTCACGCTGTTGGGAATGGCGATGCTCGTCAGACTAGTACATTTACTGAAGGCCTCATCTTTGATCGTTGTGACACTATTAGGAATGGTGATGATCGTTAGGCTTACACACTCACTGAACGCCCCTTCGCTAATATTCGTGACGCTTTCGGGAATGGTGACGCTCGTCAAACGCCCGCATTTCCAGAACGCTCCGGCGCCGATCGTCACGACCGGCATCCCATCAATCTCTGTGGGGATCTCTGCATGCCCAACAGCATCCTCAGGAAAGTCCGTAATGGTGACCGTGTCCCCCACCACCTCGTAGGTATACAGGCCGAACTGCGCGGCTGACATCGGTGCGGCCAGAAGGAAAAGGCTCGCCAAGAATCGGGCTCCGGTTTCTAGATTCATGACCATCAAACGAGAAGAATACCGTGGATCTGCGTGAAGGGCAATGGGATCCGCTCAGAGGGTTGATCCCCGAGGACGGCTCGATGGCTCACTCACCGTCTGACGCCGTGCGAGTCCCTTTCGGAAATTCCGACCACTACCGCCGAGTCACTAGACCACCACCTTACCCGCTTCCAAATCTTCCGTCCCCCGCCCAGCGCCTCTAGTACCCCGCCCCCATCTTTTTCCCAACTTTTCTCCCTAATACTCCGTCCCGATCTTTCCGTCCCCATCTTTTCCGTGCTAGTGAGCAGGCCACGTGACAACCTACGAACATCATGCTCGCTGGTATCTTCCCTGTCATTCCCACGCTCTTTGCCGACGACGACACGTTGGATCTACTCTCTCAACGCAAGGTGATCCGCTTCGCGTTGGATACAGATTGCCATGGAGTAGTATTCCCTGGCGTGGCGAGCGAGTACAACCATCTGAGTCCAGTGGAACGCGATGAACTGATCGGTCTATTGGTAGAGGAAGTGAATGGGAAGGTTCCCATCATCGGCGGGGCGAGCGCGGCTGATACTGATGGGGTGATTGAGGCGGGGCAGCAGGCCCGGCGGCACGGCATTGGGCACCTCATGATCATGGCGCCGCAGCGGCTAGGACAAGACCTCGAAGCCCATGCACGCTTCTTCAATGCCGTGACCAAAGCTTTGCCTGAGGCTCAAATCATCCTGCAGAATGCACCTGCGCCCATCGGCGCTGGTCTCAACGCAAAAACGATGGCGTCATTGGCGCGCTCCAATGCGTCGATTACCTACATCAAGGAGGAAACGCTTCCCTCCGGGCCGGCAATCACGGCATTGTTGGGTGAGAGCATTCCTCACGTGAAAGGTGTCTTTGGTGGAGGCGGCGCGCGTTACATCATCGATGAACTGGATCGGGGTGCCTCTGGCGCCATGCCTGCTGTTGAGTTGACTGATCTGCACGTGGCGCTCTACGAGGCGGAGAAGGCAGGCAATCGCGGCTGTTCGCGCGAGCTCTACAGGCTCAGCTTGCCCTTGTTAGTCTCCCAGACCGTCTATCGCATGCGCCTAACCAAATATGTTTTGGCGAAGCGCGGCATTGCCGACGCGAAACGGGTGAGAGCACCGTTACCCGAACTAGATGAAATCGCTCAGCGAGATATTGACCAGATGCTCGGCGAGCTCTCTAAAGCCTTCCCCTGCGCCTGAAGATGTCCCAAGATGTCGTTGAGCGGATCGCGGTCTTCGTTGTAGATCTTCGTCAGGATAAACCCTATCTCGGCGAGCTCCGTGATGGCGAGTCCGTCAATCCGTCGGGTTACTTCGTGCGGAATGGGAATCGCACCGTGTATCCCCGCGCGAATCGCTCCTTGGTTGTTCAACTCACCACCAAGGAAGGCGTGATCGGCTGGGGCGAGACCTACGGATTGGTGGCTCCCAAGGCGACAGCGGAGATCATCAATGATCTCCTTGCGGGATTCGTCATCGGTCGGGACCCGTGCGACCGTAAGGGATTGCATGATGAACTCTACGGTCTCATGCGCGTGCGCGGCTACACGGGCGGGTTCTACCTCGATGCCCTCGCCGCCGTGGACATTGCGCTCTGGGACATCGCCGGCAAGCTTTCCAGTCTTTCCGTGGCCGCTTTGTTAGGCGCCAGCAAAATGACGTCCATAGCAGCCTACGTGTCAGGCCTGCCGGAGAACACATTGAACGAACGCTGTGCACTCGCAGAGTGTTGGCAAGAGCTCGGATTCGATTCCTTCAAATTTGCGCTCCCTGTGGCCGACCAAGGCGCCTCCGCCGAACTTAGGGCTCTTCGCAAAGTCCTTGGAGAGGATGCGCGAATCGCCTGTGATTTCCATTGGTCTCTCTCCAAGACCGACGCCGTCCAATTGGCACACACGATGGCGTCCGATCGGCCATGGTTTCTCGAGGCACCCGTCGCGACTGAAGAGATCGAAGATCTCCGCTGGGTGGCTCAGCATGCTGGTGAGGCCATTGCCGTGGGCGAAGAATGGCGCACGCTCTACGACGCCCGGGCCCGGATCGATCGTGAAGCCTGTCACATCGTCCAACCCGAGATCGGCCACACCGGTATCACCCAGTTCATGCGCATCGGACGCTATGCCCAGGAGCATAATCTCCGCATCATGCCTCACGCGACGATCGGTTCTGGGATCTTTCTCGCCGCGAGCTTGCAGGCAAGCGCGGCCTTGCGCGATGTGGAGGCCCACGAGTTCCAACATTCGATCTTCGAACCCTTTCGGCATTTTACCGGCGAGCTGTTGCAGTGTGACACTGGCGTCTACCGCATTCCAAACGCACCAGGCTTAGGCGTAGAACCTTCGGAGGTCATGCGCTCTCACATGACGCCTATCCCGGCATGACTTCGCCCGACTATATCACGCTCCTGCTCTACATCGCTGGCATCTTTGTCATCAGCACCGTTTCGGCGAGGCGCACTAAGAGCCAGAGTGACATGTTCGCCGCCGGACGGCGTTCGACCTGGTGGGCTTCGGGGTTGAGCGGCTTCATGACGATGTTCTCGGCCGGCACCTTTGTCGTCTGGGGCGGCATCGCCTACGAACTTGGGTTCGTCGCCGTGATGATCAACACCTGCTACGGGATCGCTGCCCTGCTTGTCGGCTACTTCGTCGCAGGCCGCTGGAATCAGTTAGGCGTGTCCACGCCCGCTGAATTCGTGCGGCTACGATTCGGCAAGACAGGCTTGCATTTCTTTACCTGGACGATGCTGATCAAGCGCATCCTCGGGGTGTCGGTGTCGCTCTATGCCTTGGCCGTGTTGTTGGTCGCCCTCATGCCACTCGATCTCACCTGGGCCATCATTCTCTTTGGAGTCATTGTGGTCATTTATACCATGCAAGGCGGCCTCTGGGCCGTGCTCATGACCGATGTCCTCCAGTTCTTCGTCCTCACGGTGGCCGTCTTGTTCGTGGCCATTCTCATGATCGCTGGAACGGAATGGGCAGCCTTTACGAATGCAGTCCCCGAGCACTTCTTCTCTCCAGTCGCGGGGAAGTATGGATGGTTCTTCCTGTTGGGCTGGGTGACGATCCACTTCTTCATGATCGGTGCCGAATGGGCCTTCGTGCAGCGATTTCTCGCGGTGCGCAATCCGGGCGAGGCTAGAAAGTCGTCCTATCTCTTTGGCACCATGTATCTCCTCACCCCGCTCTTCTGGCTGCTGCCGCCGCTGCTCTATCGCGGCCAAGTTGAAGGCATCGAGAAAGAACAGGCCTACATCCTCGCCGCCCAATCGGTGCTCCCGCCCGGCGTCCTGGGCCTCATGGTCGCCGCCATGTTCTCCGCCACGGCCAGCATGGTGAGTTCGCAGCTCAACGTCTTCGCCGGCGTCCTCACCAACGACTTCTACCGGCCCTTTCTCAACCCGCAGGCTTCCGAACGTGTTTTGGTCCGA
This sequence comes from Verrucomicrobiales bacterium, assembly GCA_028281705.1. Classification (GTDB taxonomy): domain Bacteria; phylum Verrucomicrobiota; class Verrucomicrobiia; order Verrucomicrobiales; family DEV007; genus JAACDM01. The sequence continues at coordinate 47,221 of JANQJH010000156.1, read as the reverse complement.
ACCGGCCGCGTGTTCACCTTCCTCCTGGGTGCGTTCTTAGTTACTGCCGCCATCCTCGTCCCCCACATGGGTGGCGCGGAGAAACTCATCATCTCGATCAACTCGCTCCTCGTCGTTCCCCTCTTCGCCCCAACGCTGTGGGGCCTATTCAGCCGCAAGATTGGCATCCGCGAAATGATCCTCGTCGCGCTCACAAGCTTCGCCATCGGTCTCGCGCTACGATTCGGCCTCGCCAGCAACCCCTTCGTCGAGGAAGGCGATCGCCTTTGGCCACTGGCACGCTACCTGGCGGAGAACACCAAGAACGTCGAAGTGCTCGTCGGGGTTGTGTTGCCTTTGGTGATGTTGGGATTCATTGAGTGGACAAAGGATCATTCCGACGAAAGGGCAATGGAGGTGCCGGACAAAGGCCACAGCGAAGAGACGGAGTCTTCAGGGCCTCCTTACGAATTCGATCCCTTTCCTGCGCGCATGGTGATGGGCAGCCACTTGGTGATCGGACTTGGCATGAGTCTGCTAGGAATACTAGGCGGCTCAGATCGCGCCACCTTGCTGACATTCGGATGCGTGCTGTTGCTCATTGCTGGATTGATTCAGATCACGATCAAACGGAATACGAAATGAGTTCTGAGAGGCTATCCGAGATACTATCATTAGACTCCATCCGCTCAGAAATCCACGTCACGGTCACGGCATCTCGTTCTCCGTCATCAAGCGCCGGATCTGCACTTGATTCAATGCCGTGTCGCAGATGATGACTTCATCGAGATCGCCTCGGAAGAATTGACCGTATTCTCCGCCGCTAGAGCCGCCGTCGGTACTGAACCCAAGGTTGCGGCCCATCCACACGCCGTGATCGATCGTCGTACTCGTGTTGATCGCGCGGATGGATTTGAGAGCGGCGGGCTCGAGCTGACCATCCACGTAGAGGAGGATGTGGGTGGAGGTATTCGGCGTCGCTAGCAGATCGCCATACATGACCACGGCACAGTGGTGCCATTGGCCGTCACGTAAATCCGTGGTGCCGATGACTTCACCGCCGTTAGTACCGATACGGAGGCGGCCAATGGGGCCTTCAGGAAGATGGGAATTGATCGAGATCTGCCAGGCAGCGCCTTCGCGCTCGTGGGTGCCCCAGTTCACTACGCCGAACCCTTCGCGTTCGCCAAAGTCTTCGGGTACCCGGACCCAGAACGCGACCGTGCGGGGTCCCGCACCGACGATGCCTCGAAACTCGGATTCCAGGTAGGCGGCTTTGCCATCGAAGCTCACCGCATTTCCGTAGTATCCCGTGATACGCTCGACGGCACCTTTGATCTCGGCATGCGTCTCTGGGTTTGCCAGATCACGGCCGGAATCGGCGAAACGGGCTCCACGAGGTTCTTCGAAACTCCAGCGCACGTATCGTGGCGCCCGCTGGTCGTGGGGTGGCAACTGAGTAACGAAAGCCGCGCCGTTGGCCTTGGGAAGGCGTGCCGCGTTCTCCGCACCCATGCGCATGGCCTCGTTCTCACGAAGCTGCGTGGTGGACCCATCTGCTGTGGAAGTAGCGTTGACGACGCCTTCTAACACATGAACTTCCATCTCGCCAGCATTGCTCACCGAAACGCCAAACTTGGTTCCCAGATCAACGAGGCGACCATGAAGACCATCGATGACAAACCCCGTGGCACTCTCGCCGGTGATTTCAGCAACAAGTTTGCCCCGGTGGAGGTAACCACTTGAGTCGCTGGTGATTTCGAAATCGGCAGGCCCCTCCAAGACAACCTCCACACCTTTGTCGTAGCGCAAGGCGATCAGCCCCTCGTTGAACACGACCCTCGTTCCCACCAACAGCCCGGTCTTGGGAGTCTGCCATGTGGACGCTTCTGCACGGGCGACACGGGCAACCGTGATGGCCTGTGGCTCGTTTGCCCGGTCTGGCACGATGAGAGCAACGATGGACAGGACGAATACCAACCCAGCGGCACAGGCCAGCAGGACACGATTTCGATGGCGACATTGGACGTGATGAACGACACGATCAACAAAAGCGTTGCCCTCTGCCGTATCGGCCTCGGAAGTCATGCGACGATGAAGTTCTCTGGCGAACTGATCAGGATCCGACTCAAGAGCTTGGGCAAGCTGTCGATCCACCGACAACAGATCGGCCAGCGTCTTGATCAACTCTGGTTCCTCGCGGCAGGCGTCTAGCAAAGCTTTGCTTTCCGCTTGTTCCAGGTCGCCCTGAACGGCTTTGGCGAGGAGTTCTTGTTTCTCGGAAGGTACCATGAGATCCGTAGGTTTACGCGGGCGCCGAACCGGCGAGCTTGCGTTCGATGCAACCAGCTAAACGCGTCCGGATCCGATGCAGTTGCATGGTGAGGGCTGAATAGCCGCGTTTTGTGCGTTTCTCAATCTCGCGTACCGTTTCGCCATCCACATACCGGGCTTCGAGGATGGCCCGAGAGGCTTCGTCGAGTTCGGCAAGGCATCGGCGGAGAGCATCCACTCTTGGAGCCTCCTGGGCTGACTTCGCGCGTTGATCGAATTCGCGATCCAACATGTCCTGCAACTCGACATTGCCACCGATGGGGAGCGCGCGGAACTTCCGCCGGTGGTTGCGGAGGTGATTGTAAGCGATCCCGCGAAGCCACGGTCCCAAAGGGCGGTCTGTGGAAAACTGTCTTAGTCTCCGAAAGGCCGTGATGAAGACCTCCTGCGCGAGATCGTCGGCCTCGCAGGGGGTGGCCAATCGCTCGGCCAAGAAAGCGCGAACCATGGACTGGTGGCATTTCACGAGTTCGGAGAAGGCCGCCAGATCACCTCGCTGGGCTCTCTTGATCGAGCTATGTTCATCATCATTCGGTTCAGAGTGCATGCGCGTCGGTGGGAGAACAGGTCTTCCCGTGATTGTCATGATTGCGCCAAGGTAGCACTCAAGTTTCAGGACCAATAAATTTTTCAAAATGAGCGGTGTTACCTTTGAGCCACACGACAAAACCTCGAGTGAAAATGCCACTCTACCCCAAGATGCGAATCATTCCCCTCCCTTTCCTGGCCACATGCGTGGCGCTCACTCCCTTAATCCAGGCCGCCTCCGTGGTGGTGGACGATTTCGAAGGGGCTTCATTGAACGCGGATTGGGATGGCACCGATGGGGTTTCGATCAGTGAGGGCGAGGGCGCCCAAGAGTCCGCAAAGTATGCGAGCCTCGACGCCACGACAGGTCTTATCGGGGCAAGCTTCGACGATGGCAACGGGGGCGCGGCGGATGTGTCGATCGACTTTTACGCAAGGGTTCAAGCCGTGGCCACACGGCAATTGAACCTCATGGTGAGCACGAACCCCTTGGTATCGGCGGATGCACCAACGGTAAATCTTCGGCATCAGAATGGCTGGGCCGTCTTCAGTGATGGCTGGCAGACGCTCGACTTGCCCGTCATGGAGCCTGACCTTTGGTATCGTGTGCGGGTAACCACGAAAGGATGGGGAAATGGAGGGGCAAGTTATGGCGTCGAAGTGTCGGATGCTGGCGGTACGGAATTCACGAGTTCCGTAGACGGGCTGACATTCTACCAGGGCGGGGATCCCAATGTCACTCCGGCCGGTTCCTTCAGTTTCAGCACAAAGTGGGGCGGCAATCAGGGCTATGACATTGATAGCGTCAATGCCTCGATCGCCGAGGCTCCTGTGATCGCAGATGATCCGAACATCACTGTTGCTATCGAGAACCCCTTTGCTGGAATTGAGCTCACCAGCAATCCAGACCCGGTGAAGGTCATGGTGACGGTGACCAATGACGGTGCGACCCAGGACCTGATAGTCGCTGATAGCTCCGCCATCACGGGAGCGCATGCAGCCAATTTCTCGATCCTAACGGCGCTGCCTTTCACCATTCCCGCGGGTGAGAGCCAGGATATCGAACTTCAGTTTGATGATGCAGGCACCACAGGCACGTTTGACAGTATCCTCGCGATCGATTCGAACGACGGCTCCAATCCCATAACATCTTTGCCCCTACAAGTCCGCGTGCCGAGACCAGCCGGATCGAACTTGATTGACAACGGTGACTTTGAAACCGATCCCACCACTTTCGTCCAGTGGGAATTGGTTGGGGAACCGATGTTGACTGCTGGGATTGCCCCTGGATCCAGCAAGGCGGCGTCTTTGGATGCAGGCCAGCGGCTCCTACAGCGGGTCGATGCGGAGAGTGAGTGGTATATGGATTTCTATTTCCAACTCTTGGAGACGAGCGGTCGCGCATTCAATCTCGTCTTCAACGCACCGGGTAGCGAGGTGAACATCCGTATTCAAGGATCGATCGAGGACGGCAGCGCGTGGAACACGTTTACCGATGACGATATGTGGGGGGACGCTCTGGATCTGCCTGGGGTCTTGGCGGAAGAGCGCTATTTCATGCGGGTCGTTGGGCGTGGGTGGAATGGCGAATCGCCTAGCTATGACATCCTCTTCTCCGAGCCAGGCGGCGTGACACTCGTGCATCGTCTCGAAGGCATCACGCGATTTCGCAATGGTGTACCGACGGCACCGATCCAGAGCTTTCGCTTCACGTCTGAATGGGGAAACGTGCCAGGTTACATCGTCGATGACGTCCGCTTCATCAACGGCACGCCTCCACCTGACTTCCCCTTTGAAATCACCGGCTATGAGCATAACAACATCACTAACGAATCAAACATTTCGTGGAGCGCCGTGCCCGGCACCTACTTCGAAGTTGAAACCTCAATCGATCTGGAGTCTTGGACGCCACAGCTAACAGCGATCGAAGCCAACGCCGATCCTAGCATGGACACGGTGGCGATGGTCCCAGGTAGCGCTGATGGAAGGCAACAATTCCTGCGCATTCGGCAAGTTGGCGCCCCGCCTTTATTGGAAACGAGTTTCGAAGAGGGCCAGGGTGACTGGGAAGTCAGCCTGTTTCCCAATGGAACGGAAACGGGAACAACCTGGGAGTTTGGCCAAGCTACCAACGGTCCCGGTTTCGCGAGGAGCGGAACGAATGTGGTCGGGACCGGACTCAGCGCCGACTACGAAGACGGGACGACTGTGATTCTGCGTTCCCCGGTGATTGATCCCACCAATTTACCTGGAAGAATCAATCTTGAGTTCTGGTATTACCTGGGTGCGAACGCCGAAGAAGGTGGTCAGGTAAGTTTGATCGAAGAGAATGGGGATCTCATTGAGCACTTTGATCCGCTCTTCACAGGGGGTGAAGACGGCAATACCACGGAGTGGACGCAAGCCATCTTTGCCATTCCAAGACTCGATCCTGTGCGCCCCTTCCGAATTCAGTTCTCGTTCCTCTCAGGCTCGGACGGTAGGCCCAATGGTGAACCAGGCTGGTTTATCGATGACGTCCGGGTCGGCAAATAGTTTTAACAGTGTCCTTCAAAATGACTACCAATCGTAGACAATTCATCCGTGTGGTCGGAGGCGTTAGCCTCACGTCGGCCTTCGCCCCCTCTTACGTGTTCGCCAACAGGGCCCCCGCTCGCCAAGGTATCCTCTTGGAGGCTTCGGCTTTCAAAGATCTTGGCGGTTGGAAGCTCGATACCCAGCACTATCAGCAAATGGGCGGTTGTTACTTGTTAGCGCACGGCATGGGCAAGCCCGTCGCGCCTGCGAAGTCGAGCATTTTCCTTCCCAAGGCGGGAACGTGGAACGTGTGGGTGCGGACCCGCGACTGGTGCCCGGGGGATTGGGCCTCACCAGGGCGATTCAAAGTGCATGTGAACGGTCAGGTTCTCGAGCCAGAGTTCGGGGCGGAGAGCGAAGCGTGGCACTGGCAAGCCGGTGGATCTCTCAAAATCGAGAAGGCTGGTAACGCGGAGGTGTTGTTAGAAGATCTCACGGGATTCGATGGTCGCTGTGATGCGATTTATTTCTCCCAGGAGGAAGCACCAGAGATTCCAAATGATGATCTCGTGGCCCTGGCAGAATGGAAGGATACGCTAACGGGCCGTTCGGGAAGCAAGATTGACGAGCATGACTACGATGTCGTCATTGTGGGTGGCGGCATGACCGGCTGTGGGGCGGCCTTGGCGGCCCGCTCTCAGGGTTTGAAAGTGGCCCTGATTCAGGATCGGCCCATCTTTGGAGGGAATGCTAGTTCCGAGATCCGCGTCCACACCCTCGGTGTTCACGGGAAGAGCGTCGACATTCTCAAGAGTCTAGACACGGAACATTATCCGAATGGTGATGCGAAAGCCATTGAAGATCAGGCGAAACGGGAAGCGACGATGAGGGGTTCTGGCGTCGACCGCTACACCCATCACATGGCCATCGGGTTGGCGAAAGAAGGCGATCGCATTGTGAGCGTGGAAGCGCGGGAAGTCACCACGGGTACCGTCAAACGTTTCCGCGCGCCCGTCTTCATCGATGCCACGGGCGACGGTTGGTTAGGCTACTGGGCCGGCGCCGATCATCGTTACGGCCGGGAAGCGCACACGGAGTTTGGTGAAGCCTGGGAAAGGCACGGCGAACTCTGGAGTCCCGAGAAGGCCGATAACCGCGTCATGGGAGCAAGTGTATTGTGGAACTCCGAGAGGACGAACGAGCGCTCGACATTTCCAAAGGTCCCTTGGGCGATGCCAGTGGCCAAGAAGCACGAGGCCATTCAAGGGGAATGGTATTGGGAGTATTCGGACAACGATCTGCATCAGATCCACGATGCGGAGAAGATTCGCGATCATATCCTGCGTGCGATCTATGGGTCCTTTGCCAATGCCAAGCAGCATCCCAAGAACGCGAGCGTTACCCTGAAATGGGCCGCACACATCGCTGGCAAGCGTGAATCTCGCCGCCTGATGGGTGATCACATTTATACCATGCGGGACATGACCGAGAGCCGTAAGTTTCCCGATACGGTGGTCGAGGAGAAACGAGCGGTAGACGCCCACTATCAATTGAACCTCACGGGATCACCGGTGGACTTTCTTTCCGAAGCCTTGTTTCACCGGACCAAGATGTACTACATCCCGTTCCGCAGCCTCTATTCACGCAATATCACCAATCTCATGATGGCGGGCCGCTGTTTCAGTTGCTCGCACATCGGTCTCTGCGGGCCACGCGTGATGAATACCTGCGGGCAGATGGGCATCGCTACCGGCTACGCCGCCGCCCTGTGCAAGAAACACAGCGCCTCCCCTCGCGAGGTTGGTAAGAGGCACATCAAAGAATTGCGCGCCCTTGTAGGTTACGAGTCCGTCACGGCCTAACTCAGATACAACTCAACGGTGATGCTGCGTCACCGTGTCAAGTTTCTGGTTACTTTTCAGTTTCCTGAGCCTCGCCGGCCCTCTCCTGTTTCAGGATTCGGATCTCTCTGTCGCGCTCTCCGCTTGGCTGCCTAGACTAACACTTTCTCTTATTGACGGCCCGGCCCGTAGGAGGTTCCCCAACTACGATGGCCTGGCGCTGTGACTTCCGGGCAAAAATCTTCCGCCAAGTGAAGCTCGATCCATCTTCGGCATCCGTGGGCCTACGTAGAAAGATACCGAGATCTACTTAGACGGATATACTGAGGTGCACGGATAGGAAAATCGGGCCCGGGGCGGGAGAGTGGCGTCAATGAACAAGCACTCGAAAGTTCTCATCGTCGACGACAACGCTCGCATGCGCGAGGTGGTGCGCGAGATTCTTTCTGCACCGAACCGCGAGTTTCTCGAGAGTGGCAATGGCGAGGAAGCCGTTGCTCTGCACGTTCGCCGCCCCCGTAGCAATCGCCGGTACGGCCGCCGGTGATCTCTTCGTGGTCGATTCCACCTCTCTTCCAAATAACCGAGGGACTGAAGTCCCTCCCACATTCCGGGAAAGTGGCAGGGACTTTAGTCCCTTCGTTATTTCCGAGATGAGATCCGTAGGGTTGGGGTGCTAACTAAGGAGCACTGCTTCGCTGGCGTGACACATAATCCAACCGCATTCGCAACTGTTCCAAGGTCTGTTTACCAAAATCAACCCGTCCGATCTCAGGAAGTGTGACGACTTCGTCATTGGCGGCGCCTTGGACCAGGCGCTGCATCGACAGGCGAGTATCTTCATCAACAATCTCCGTGATCCAGCCGGAATCAAAGGCAGAACGCCATCGGCTACGCTGAATAAGCTTCACTACAAGCGGATCGCGCAGCCGCCTCATGGGAAATGAAGCGACCAATCGCTCGGCCCGCTCTGGATCGAATGCTGCCACCAAATCGACCTCGGCGCTCTTCGACAAATAAAAGAGCGCGGAGGCCGCAGGCAGCGAAGCCTGCCAGCGATGAAGTTCTCGCCTCCCTCCAGCGACAAGCCATCCAAGGCTCATGAGTTCAACCACATGGAGCTTGTCCGCTTCGTCTAGCCCCGAAAATAGACCCACTGCGGTGACAGAGTCAGTCTGCCCGAGACGGTAAAAGCTGTGATCCATCGCCAGGTCACGATTATTGCCTACAGGCAGAGCAATGGACCATGAGGCGGCTGCAGCCGGGTCCAATGATTGGGTCAGGTCGCGGAACAAGGGTGCTGCGCGGTCCAAATCACTCAGCGGAACGAGCCAGGCAGCCGCATCCGGGTGCACGGCCGGCTCCTTCAGCCAAACTTGAAATGCCTGCTCGGTGGCCGACCATCGGAGGGACTCCTCTTCGATATCGAGCGTCCATGCCAGGCATGGGAGGGGTTCTCTCTGCGCCCATTCTCGGGCCACGGCGTGAAGCGCCGGAACTCTCGCGGGCTCTGTCAGGCCAAACGACCAATCCGCCGCGCTCCCAGGATCTTCTGACGTCCAGGCACCGGCGAAGGCCTCAAGCGCTCCACGTGCGGCATCTGAAGTCGGCAGGCCGACGACCCAGTCCGCAACCGCCTGCCGGTCATGGGCAAAGGATTGACCGACGGCATGCATCCACAGTTTCCTCCGCGATCTGTCGGCAGACTGACTAACAGAAAACGACTGAACTTCCGTCCGAAGATCAGTGTGAGAAGGATCCGGAGATAGAGCGCCCATCCAACCAAGAGCGCCATGGAGTCCAAGCGCACCCACTGCTTTGTCAAAGATGATCTCAAACACCCGGTCACGGTTGAACGGTCGTTGCGCCAGCAAGAACCAGGCATCGTCCAGTTCCGACTCATCAAGAATCGCCTCGAAGGCGTAGGCTTCCGCGTAAGTTGACCGGGGCAAGGATTTCACCCAGGCGCAGGCTTCCGTGGCATCATTCTCCATCCAAGGCTGAAAGGCGATCGGCATGAGGAGACCAATCTGCTTCGCGTCTTCAGGGCGGTCTGCCATTCGATCGTGCAGTTCCACAAGCGCCATCGCCAGACGCCGGTAGTCAAGCTTACTCCACCGACTGAAGAGATCTCTCAAGTAGGGCTCTGCCTGCGGTTCAACCAGATGCCCCAGCAGGCGATCGAGCATTTTCTCTCGATCCGAACCGGAAAGCTGATAGATGGCTTCAATGTGATCCACGGCGATCGCTTCTGGACCACTCCTTTCAGAATTCACACTGGTACCGGCTCCACTGCCGACGATCTCAGTCTCGTTCGTTGATTTCTTGACCGCAATGGTTAGGAAGGTCGGTATGCTGATCGCGATGACGGCCGAGGCCGAAGTCACGATGATCTTTCCCGATCCTGCCAACCATCCTGGCGAAGAGGCGGGAGATGCCAGTCCTTTCAGCTGTCTTGAAAGACCAGGTGGAGGCACGGCTCCTCCGACGGTGAAGATGCCGCTGCCCAACATCCCCGAGGCCAGCGTTACCCCCCGTTTCCAAAGGAGCTTTCGCAATCGCTCGACCGCGCGCTGCACTCGCTTTTGTGCCGCGCGCTCTTTGATCCTTAAACTTCTCCCCAATTCGGGAAGCGTCAGTCCTTGGTAAAACCGCAGAAAGAGAATCCTTTGATCCGAGAGCGCCATGTCAGCCAAAGCCGCATTGAGGTCCGGAATGTATTCATTCCACATCCCTTCCGAGTGATCGGGCTCCAACCGCGATTCAAGGGCCGCGGCTTCTTCGCGCCGCTTCCGACGACGTTCGGATCTCATGGTAAGGGCAATCTGTTTTCGCGTCGTGCAATAGATCCATGCAGACACATGATCCGGCTTTCGACGTTTGCGAGTTTGTCTAGCAAGCGCTCCAAAAACGTTTTGCGCGATCTCCTCAGCCAATCGAAAATCATAGATCTCTCGCGACGCCAGGCCATACACCAGAGGGAGATATCGGTCGACAAGTTCGGCAAAGGCAGTCTCATTTCCATCGCCGACGTAGGACTCAAGCAGTTCGTCATCAGTCATCCTCTTGTTGCGGTAGAAAGTCCCCTCGCGCCTTGACCAACTCAATGGGCTGGAACCAGGCGCAAACGGAATAATTGGTAAGGCAGCGTGGGCTTGATCAGTTTTGCGCGAAGCTTTTCGTCACGGAGACCATCCGCGCCCGCAGGCTCCGGATCATGAGGAGTCAAAAGGTGTCTTATCGGAGCCCATGTCTCACCGCTGACCGAACCCTCGACCGTCACCAAGGATTCCCAAAGATTAACTCGATGACTGAACTCCAACTGCAAGTACTGGACGTTGTTTTCCTCAACAATATCAACTCTCAGAGGCGCGGCATCGGAAGCGTCAAGAGGATCGGTGTCGGTCATGTATTCCAGCATGTCAGCCATGCCGTCCTTGTCGAAATCCGAGGTCTCGGTCACCTCTTCACCGATCACCTCCCCCAGATCGTTGATCCACTGATTCAAGGCAACCAACTGGCCCGCGATCGATTTTTCGGAGGTGTCGAAGACAATATTACCGATATGTCCGCCCGTGAGGGTCGCCAAATCGGACGTGGCGACGCCGCCACTTACGGAATCGATCCGGAGCGTTGCTCGAGCTCCAATTTCGCGCCAACCTCCCAACGGCTGGTCCAGGGAATAACGCGCGGTGACACTTCGGCCTTCATCTTCAATCGAAACAACGTCCTCGAATCTAGCAAACAACTGGATTCCCGTCTCGAATGGCGTAAACGGGCCCACGCCGAGGTCATCCTGGCCTAGACTATCCAAGTCGATCGCTGAGACAGTAGAGACGAAGGAGACATCGAAGGAAATGGTCTGGGCGTCAAACAGTACGGGGTCATGCGGGACAACGCTAGCGGAAACCGTGTCAGCCTGGGCAATGCGAATCGATCCCAGAACATTGGAACTCTTGGGGTTGAGAGTCAGCTTATAATTCTCCCCCAACGTTGAGGGAGTGAGGACGACGGTGAGTTCGTCAGCACCTCGCCATCCGCCGATGGGTCGTTCCGCACGGTAGGTGACCACGACCGTTTGGCCGCTGTCGTCCGGCGAAATGGTTTCCGCCACGGCATCGAGTTGAAGATGCATGGAATCGACCCCGTCGATCCAACCTTGTTCCGTCGCTTCGGGGTCAACGTCATCTCCGCGGGGGACAGACGCCCACAGCTGAATGCGATGGTCTTCAAAGGGTTCGGAAAGGAGAGGGTAGTTGGTCGTGTAGACGACGCCAAATCCAACCGCCGGCTCCTCCGCAGTCACAATCGGTGTCTGCATGAGCCGGAATGAGATGCGCGGCACCTCGTCAAGATCAATGGTAATTCTCGCGACTCCGGCAAAGGGAGCCCCCGCCCCTGAATGGTCGCGAACCGAGTCGTCCTCAACGGTAACAAGAAGCCTGGAGATGCCCCAACTCCCCCAGCCGTCTTCAGGCCGGTCGAAGGCATAGGTCGCGGTGACTCGCTTACCGTCATCTTCAGATTCAGCTCGAATGAACGTCGCCAGAATCGCCCCCGATCCCAATTGAAGATCAAACAGGGTCGATCTCCCGAGGAGAATGTCATCATCCCCCAGGGTGGTGGGATCGATTCCCGAGGGGCTGGTCCAAACAACTTCGAATTCGTGGGTAGTGGCGTCCGCATCCGTGATGGAAGACTCCACGACGGACACGCCGACCTGACCCTCAGCAAGGGCAAGACCTGCAGACAAAGTGACAATGAAACGGGATAGGATGGGCATCTTCATCATAAGAATCTTTCGACTACGGTTGCCGCTCCCCACCAAACTGAGACAGAGAAAATGGAAATTCGGGATCCGCGTTCGGCCCGAAAACTCAACGGAAGGATGGAATGCGGGGAACACAGAGCTTAGGAGGGATCGAAGCGCCTTCGCAAGCCACGAGCCCAAGTGGTTTCCCGGCACCGTGGTGTCTCCTCAACTGGACGGCGGCGGGCCAGGAGGCGCGCAGGACCATCGTCTCGGTCGAGCTCCCTACCCTGGAGGCCGCGGCGACTCGTATTTCAAAAATCATGAGAAATCCAGACTCTTGCCTCCCCAGGGTGGGTGTCGAGAGGGAAAAAACCAATGGAAAAGGCCGGGGATTTCCCGGCCTTTTCTCATTTTCGTTGTCTTAGGAAAAGCTTACCCAGATCGCTATCGGTGCTCGCCCTTCCCCTTTCCTTCGCGCTCATGTTCCCCGCGTTCTCTCTTGCCGTGCTCGCCTTCAGCACCTTCCCCGTGCTCCTCATTTCCGACTTCCGCGTGAGCACTCCAGCTGTCGAAGTTCTTACTCTTGGCTTTGAGAGAGACTCTCATCTTCTTACCAGGTTTAAGGTCCCTTGGTTTCGTGGGCCCGATTTCTTTTCCATTCGAAGTGTGGACCTCGACACGAACGCGCTCCAGGGTTTTCTTGGTAACGTTCTCCACCGTGCCTTCAAATGAATTGGTCTTGCCGTTGTAGGCCAAGATCAATCGTGCTCCGTTTCTGACCTTGTCATACTTTTGTTTGAGGCTGAGGTCGGTTCCGGCTTCTTCCCCTTTCTCGCTCCCGTGTTCGCCGCGTTCTCTCTTGCTGTGCTCACCGCGTTCGCTCTCGCCGTGCTCTTCTTTCCTATCTCTTCGTTCCTCCGCGGGCGCCATTGCCGTGAAGCATGCGAATGTAAGTGCGGTCATGGTGGCCATGCCGAGTAGTCGGCCTAACGATTGCGTTGGTTTTACTGTCATGTTGTTTTTCTGTTTGGTTTTCAGTGGGATCGACTCCCGAGTCGCGAAAAGAAATCGTGTGAACAATGCTGCTCAATCTAAATCTTACGCGTGTAAGATACAGCTACCTAACTTGATCATGAGTGCAAGAAGGAATCCATTTTTTCTTCTCGAGGATCTTGAGATCTCATCCCATTGCTGGAAGAAAGGGAAAAGGCCGACAGGAGTCGGCCTTTTTTTCATGGTACGGTTCTCTAAATGGAGGCGAGCAAGCGGTGAGTGCTAAACTTGGGTCAGTGGGTAGAATGATGATCTCCTTCTTCCCCGTGTTCGTGTTCTTCGTCTTCTCGGTTATGTTCGGTATTCCAGTAGACAGAGTGCTCCGCGATGTGGCTGCCGGTGAGATCGTCGTCTGTGTATTCTTCGCTGATGAACACATCTGTGAGCCCCTTTTCCCAGTCGCTACCCGGCTTGCTATGAGGACGCGTGTGTCCCGATGGTGCGGCGATGGTGAAACCAACGAAAACGAGGAGGGCGAAGGCGACGAGCCCCGCCATACGGCTCGTCCAATGCGCCTTGCTTGGCGCACCTAACAAAGTGACGCGTCTCTCGATTTCTCCCTTGTTGGTCATGAGTGGGACGAGCACCGGAGATCGATTGATGGGAGTCGCCAGCAAGTTGAGCATTTTGATGAGGGTCATCCCGTAGGCGTACTGCTCTTTGGGGACGCTGCCGAGCGTCTTGAGGACACTGCGGTCGCAGAGGATCTCACGATCGGCGGAGAATTGTCGGAAAGCGAACCAGACCAACGGGTTGAACCAGTGAGTGAGCGCAACCAAGGTTGCGAAGGCTCCGATGAACATATCATGGCGTCGGATGTGTGTCAGCTCATGGAGGAGAATGTATCTGAGATCACGGTGTTTCAGTTCCAGAAGTGGCTCGGGAATGAGAATCCTTGGTCTTAGGAATCCAAAGACTGCCGGCGTTCGCAACCGGTCGACGATGTGCAAGCGAACGGAACTGGAGACACCCACTTGCTTCCTGCAATCTTCCATGAGCTGAAGCAACTCGGGATCCGTGACACGCGGTTGATAGCGCAGCCAATACCGAAGGCGCAAGTAGCTTCCGAGAACAAAGATCGACATGAGTACGACCCCGGCGGCCCACACCATCGCCGCACCCTCCATCCAGGTCAGTGCCTCAAGCGTGGCCGACGCCGGCGGATCCGCAGGAAGGCTCGGGATGCTCAACGCGGCCGCAATGGGACTGGACAACGGTTGAACGGAATGCTGCTGAACCTTGTGCAGCAGGCTGAACTCGCTGGTGGGAAAAAATGGGACCACCAATCGAAGCATCACGAGCAAGCCAAGAACGTAAAAGATCCGCATGGAGAGCCACCTCTGAAAGACGGCGCGGACGATGACGACGCAGATGATGAGCAGGGAAGCGCCCAGAGACGTCTGAAGAAGCGACTCGAATCCGGAGGTGAGGTGTTCCAGGGTCATTTCAACTTCCTTTCCAGAATTGCTTTCAGCGCCTTGATCTCCTCGGGCGAAAGTTCCTCACCCTCGAGAAAGTGGGCGAGGAATGGCACCGCCTGGCCTTCAAAGATGCGGCGGATAAAGGACCGGCTGTGCACGCGCTCTGCCTGTTCACGTTCAACGAGCGGATGAAAGACGAATTCTCGCCCGGACTTTTCATACCCGAGTGCGCCCTTATCCGTTAGCCTGCGAAGCAGCGTGTGGATCGTCTTGGGCTTCCAATCCTGCTGACCTTCCAGTGCCTGCACGACTTCATTGGCAGTCGCTTTTTTCCGCTGCCAGATAACGCGCATCAGGACCCACTCCGCGTCCGAGATCTTTGGCATCTCGGCTTTTTTCTTACTCATGTAATAAATAAATCCTACAGCAGTAGGAAGTGCAAGAGGTTTTTTTAGCCTTGGAATTGGCAGCGAGAATCTTTGAGTAGGGTTGCCGCACAACGTCGTTATACTGGTTGAAATGAAGCGCTCTGACCTCGATGAAGCTCTTTCCCGGCTGGCCTCGCAGCCCTGCCCCGAGATCGACCCGAACTGGCAGACAGATGTGATGCGTCGCGTGCGTACCCATGGGGCGACGCCCGAAGGAGGATTCGGTCTGCGCGACCTGTTCCTGCCTCATTTGAGTTTGAATTACACTTCCCTCACGGTC
Organism: Verrucomicrobiales bacterium; assembly: GCA_028281705.1. GTDB lineage: Bacteria > Verrucomicrobiota > Verrucomicrobiia > Verrucomicrobiales > DEV007 > JAACDM01. The sequence continues at coordinate 32,087 of JANQJH010000156.1, read as the reverse complement.
GCCCTGGCGGTGACCCTGGGAATCGGTGCAGTGGTGGGGTGGTTGCGGCCGATGCAGCCTCGGCCTGTGGCCCAGTCGAACTCTCCCATGGCGATCTTCTCGGCCGATTCTCCCGATCTGCCTGCTACCCTCATGCTTGCGGATCGATGAGACGACCTTGGCTTGCCTTCCTCCCATTGATCCTCGCTGCCTTGCTGGGCGCCTGCGCCTGCCTGTTTGTGCAGTCGCTTTCCACCTCGGGCGGCTCCACTCATGCGCATGGGGGAGCCGGGATGGTGGCCGACTACCACGAATGGATGCATGCTCAATTGGGGATTTCGCCAGAGCAGGACACCGCCCTCGCACCGATCGAAAAGGATTTTGAGGAGAAGCGAGCGCTCTGGAAGGAACGTATCCGCAAGGCGAACGCTGAGCTTGGCGATGCCATGCAAGAGGACAAGGCAAAGACCCCCCGGGTCGAAGCTATTCTAGATCGGATTCACGAGGGGCAGAAAGCCATCCAGGAGGCGACCATTCTCCACTTCTTCGAGATGAAAGAGCATCTGACCGAGGAGCAGTTCGAAAATCTCCTCGGCCTGATGACCGATGCGTTGCGTGGAGTCCCGCACTCGCATCCAGATTGAGTTCGCCTTTCTCGATGACGGATTCGGAGGCCATTGAAGCTCTTGCCTTAGATCTGAAGCGAGGGAACGAGCACGCCCTCAAGGGGTTGATGGAGCGTCTTGGCGGCCCGGTTCACGCGTTCATCTACCGCCATGTGGAGAATGCGGAGGATGCATGCGAACTGACTCAAGAGACCTTCGTGCGCGTCTACCGATCCATCGGGACGTGGGAGCCGCGCGCTCCATTCCAAGCCTGGGTGTTTCGGGTAGCGCTGAATCTCTGCCGGGACCACGCCAAGAGCCGGCGGGTGAAGCAGCGGAAGCAGACCGTGCCACTGGAGCATGCGGTTGAGTCCTCGTCGCCGCCCGAGGCCTCGGACACCATGGGTCAGTTGATGAATCAGGACGATTTGGTTCAACTGAAAGCGATGATTGGAGAATTGCCGGCCAAGCTTCGCGAACCGCTGGTTCTGGTGGCCCTGGAAGGGTTTTCCTCCGAGGAGGCCGCCGCGATTCTTTCGCTCTCGCATCGCGCCGTGGAATCCCGGGTTTACCGGGCAAGGCGGCGCCTACGCGAGCGCTGGGAGCGTTAGCCCATTAATTTTGCGTAGTTCTCGCAGGGGGCTCGTTGTCATCTGTGTGACCCGCTTCTTCTGGCAATGCGTTTCCATCCTGTTCCTCGCCATGTCCGCTCAGGGCGGGCTGACGCGGTCGGATCTGGTGGCGCAGGCCATGGTCAATCATCCGGATTTGCGTGTGGCTCGCTACGAGATCGCGAAAGCCGAAGCGCGCCATCGCGGCTCCGGTTTACTCTCGAATCCGGAGATCGCTACCGAGATGTCGCACGACGATCCGCTCTATGGTTCCGACTGGCAGATGTCGGCATCCCTGACATTATCTCAGAAATTTCCCCTCACCGGGCGTCTGAGTTTGGAGAAACGGGTAACCTCCGTTCAGATTCAGGCGGCGAAAGCCGAAGTCTCAAACCGTGAACGGCTCGTGGCGGGAGAGGTTGAAAGACTCTTTGTGGAAGTGCGTTCACTCTCCGAGCAGATCGGTCTGGCCAACGAGCAGGCGGCGCTTGTTTCGGAACTGGCGGCCTTCATCGGGGCACGGCACGAGGAGGGCGAAATGAGCCTGGCGGAATTCCTGCAGGCAAAGTTGGAAGCCCGTACCGTGAAGCAGTCGATTGCGAGTCTCCGGATCGAGCGTGGAGAAAAGCTCGCGTCGCTCAAGAGACTTATTGGTAGCAAGGCCGAAGTGGAGATCGCGCTTGAAGGGACTCCCGACTTAGGGGAGGTGAGTTCAAGTTTGGGAGAAGCCCTCGGCCGACGCGGAGATTACAGGGCAGCGCAGCTGGGAATTGAGATCGCCGATCACGAGATCGCCTTGGAGCGGGCCAAGAAATGGGATGACCTGACAGTTGGCTTCACGGTGGCCAATGAGCGCATGCAGGACGATCCGACCGGACGCGGTAATGATTGGTTTGCCGGCGTTGGCATTTCCATTCCTCTCCCATGGTGGAACGACAACCGCCATGCGGTGGCGGAGAAGCAGGCGAGTCGCGACCAGTCCGCCGAAATCAGGGAGGGCGTGATCAAGCGTGTCCATAGCGAACTTGTCGCCGCCCGTGCGCAAGTCGCAGCCTACCGCGCCATGCTGGGCGGCGAACTCGTCGAGACCCGGGAGCTGGCGGAACAGAATCTGGCGGCTCAGGAAGGCGCCTACAAAACTGGGCAAGGGCAGTTGCTCAACGTTTTGCGTGCCCGCGAGCAGGTTCTGAAACTCGAAGAGGCAATGCTGGACGCACGGCGCAACCTGGCCCTTGCCCTTGTCCGGTTGCGCACGGCTTCCGGCAACAATCTTCCCTGACACCGTTGCTACTCAGCCCATGACCCGACCACTCCTTATTTCCGCTTTTTTGTTAGTCTCACTCCCGCTATGGGGGCAAACCGATCGCCAAGACAGCACTGTGATCCTCGACGCCCTCGGCGTTGCCAACCTCGGGTTGGAGACGGCGGAGGCGGAAGAGCAAACCTTTGAAGAGACGGTCTTTGCTTTGGGGCGGTTTGAGATTCAACCCGGCAACCGGACGATTGTTAGTAGCCGCATTCAGGGGCGAGCCCTGAGCGTGGCCGCCAAACCGGACGTGGAGGTGGTCGCTGGTCAGGAATTGATCACTGTGGAGAGCAGACAGCCAGGCGACCCACCGCCCACCATCACGCTGGTGGCTCCGATCGGCGGCACGGTGACCACGGTCAATGCCGCCGTCGGGCAGCCGGTGAGTCCCGACGATTCCTTGATCGAAATCGTCGATCTGTCATGGGTGCATGCCGTCGCCAGCGTGCCGGAACATCTCGCCGGCAAACTCATCTTGGACCAAGTTGCCCACATCACGGCGCCGGCGTATCCGGACAAGCAATTTGACGCCCCTTTGGCCCATCTCGGCGCCCTCGCTGATCCGGAGACAGGAACCGTTGAGGCAAGCTTCCATGTCGAAAACCCTGAGAAGCTGTTGCGCCCCGGCATGCGAGCGGAGTTTTCCATTGTTGTCGGGGGACGCGAGGACGTGATGGCCGTCCCTCGCAGCGCCGTCCAGGGCGATTCGAGTGGGCGGTTTGTCTATATCAAAGATTACGAACTCAAGAACGCTTTCGTGAAAGTCCCCGTGGCAACGGGGGAACAGAACGAGCGCTACGTGGAAATCGTCAAAGGCCTCTTTCCCGGTGACGAGGTGGTGACCAAAGGAGCCTACTCGCTCGCCTTTGCCGGTAAGGGCAGTGTCAGTCTCAAGGAGGCGCTCGATGCCGCCCATGGCCACCCTCACAACGAAGACGGAAGCGAGATCGGGGAAGGCGGGCCGGCCGATTCAGTCGGTGGGCAGGCCGGGCATTCCCATGACGATGGAGGGATGAGCAAACTCACCTTGTTCTTCGCCGGAACGAGCCTCCTCTTGCTCACTCTGTTGATTCTGAGCCTCTTCCTCCGGAAGCCAACCGCTGCCTAACCACCGAAGATGCTCAACGCGCTCATCCGTTTCTCTCTGAGATACCGCCCGTTGATCCTGGCGGCGGCGATCCTCGTCATCGCCTTTGGTTTCCAGGCGGTTCGGCAGCTTCCGGTCGAGGTACTGCCGGACATGACTAAACCGACGGTCACGATCTTGACCGAATGTCCTGGGCTCGCGCCTGAGGAAGTCGAGGTGCTGGTGACTCAGCCAATTGAAGCGGCTCTCCAGGGCGTGGGTGGTCTGGACCGTTTGCGGTCGAACTCCGATGTCAGCCTGTCGTTGATCTTTGCCGAGTTCGCTTGGGGCACAGACATCTATCGCGCCCGCCAACTGGTGCAGGAGCGACTGCAGATGGCAGAGAGTAGTCTTCCCGCAGGCGTCCAACCCGGGATGACTCCGGTGTCCTCCCTGATGGGGGAGATCCTCCTCGTCGGCGTCCGGAGCAATGACTCACAGATGCCCCTCATGGACTTGCGGACCCTGGCCGACTGGACGATCAGGAGGAGGCTGCAGAGTATCAACGGTGTCGCCGAGGTGCTCACCATTGGTGGCGGCGTGAAGCAAATCCATGTCCAGCCCGAACCCTATCGCATGGCCAGCCACGATGTGGGTTTTGCCGAGTTGGAACAGGCTGTGGCGCAGGCCGCGGACAACTCGACGAGTGGTTACCTCGTGACCCCGACTCAGGAGATCATGGTGCGCAACCTCGGCATGACCGCCGAACTAGCAGAGATCGAACGCACCGTGATCAAGACCGTAGGCGAACGCCCGGTGCTCGTCAGCGACGTTGCCACGGTGGTCTACGGCGTGCAGCCGATGCGAGGCGACGCCGGCATGCTCTTTCCCGAGGACGCTCGAGATGGCGGTGAATCCCTGGGCGTCATCCTCAGTGTCGATAAGGCGCCGGGGTTCGATACCCTGGTGCTGACCGAGGAGATCGAGAAGGCACTAGATGGGTTGCGCCCATCGCTTCCCAATGGTGTCGAGGTGGAGGTGCTCTTCCGGCAGGGCGATTTCATTGAACACGCGATCAGCAATCTGGAGGAGGCCATTCGCGATGGGGCGATCATGGTCACCATCGTCCTATTCCTTTTCCTCCTGAATCTCCGGACCACCGCGATCACGCTAACGGCCATACCATTGTCTTTCGCCATCACGATCCTGGTTTTCAGATGGCTCGAGGTGAGTGTCAACTCGATGACTCTCGGAGGGCTCGCCGTGGCCATTGGCATGGTGGTGGACGATGCCATTGTCGACGTGGAAAACGTTTTCCGGCGCTTGCGCGAGAATGCCGGGCGCGAGGTTCCCAAACCGAGACTCGAGGTGATTGCCAGGGCTTCGGGCGAAGTGCGGAATTCCATCCTCTATGCCACCCTCCTGATCATCCTCGTGTTCTTTCCCCTCTTGGGTCTCCAAGGATTGGAGGGGCGCCTCTTCACGCCCATCGCGGTGGCGACGATCACGAGCATGGCCGCCTCGTTTTTCGTTTCCCTAACGGTCATCCCAGTGCTCTGCTCGTTCTTGCTCAACCCCAAAGCGGGCAAGGAACACAAGGACGGCTTCCTCGTGCGGGGCACGAAGGTGCTGGTCAAGAACACCTTCCTCCGCCTGGCGTTCTCAGCGCCTTTGCTAGTTCTGGCGGTGACTGGGATGTTTCTCATCGCGGCGCTCATGCTCTACCCCATGATGGGCAAAGAGTTCCTGCCTGCGTTCAACGAGGGAAGCGCGACCATCTCGCTGGCGTGCGCCCCGGGAACCTCGCTTGAGAAATCCAATGAGATCGGCGATGTCGGCGTGCGCCTCTTGGGCAGCATCCCCGAGGTGAAGAGCGTGGGCCGGCGCGCCGGTCGCGCGGAGAAGGACGACCACGTCATGCCGGTGTCGGTCAACGAATTCGATGTCGAGTTCCACCAAAGCGGCCGTTCCCGGGAGGAAGTCTTCGCCGAAGTGCGCGAGAAGTTGAAAACCATCCCTGGCACTTTCGTCAACGTCGGGCAGCCGATCAGTCATCGTCTCTCACACATGCTTAGCGGCGTCTCGGCCAAGATTGCCGTGAAAGTGTATGGAGAAAACCTCGAGAAGCTGCGCAGCTTTGGGGAGGACATCGAAGCCATCGGCAAGACCGTCCCCGGTCTCACCGACGTGAACATGGAACGCCAGGTACCGATCCCACAGCTCAAGATCGAGGTGAATCGCGATCGAGCCCGCGCCTACGGGCTCCAGCCCGGTGAGCTCAATGCCCAGCTCACCACGCTCCTGGGGGGCTCGACGCTATCAGAGTTGCGTGAAGGACAGCGCACGGTCGACCTCGTACTACGTTTGCCCGAGAGCTGGCGCAGTTCGCCCAAGCGAATCGAGGAAATGCTCGTGGAAACGGGCAATGGCCAACGCCTGCCGCTCAGACTCGTGGCCGATGTTCGCGAAGCGAAAGGCCCGAACGTGATCAACCGCGAGAACACCCTCCGCCGCGTCCTGGTCTCCGCGAACACCGACGAGCGAGATTTGGTTTCCCTCGTCAACCAGTGGGAGCGAAAGGTGCGCGACCAGCTCGACTTGCCCGAGGGTTATTTTGTCAGTTTCGAGGGCGAGTTCAAAGCGCGCCAGGAGGCGTCCGAACGAATCGCCCTCCTCTCAGCCGTCGTGCTCGTCATCATCGCCCTGCTGCTCTATGGCTACTTCCGCAGTGCCTCGCTCACGGTGCAGGTGTTGCTCAACGTCCCTCTCGCTCTGATCGGAAGCCTGGCCTTCACCTGGTGGCAGATCAATAACATTTCCATCGCAACCCTCGTCGGCTTTATCGCCGTGGCCGGTGTCGCCGCCAGAAACAGCATCATGATGCTCTCGCACTACCTCCATCTCATGAGGCACGAAGGGGAAACCTTCAACCGTGAGATGGTGACGCGAGGGACGCTCGAGCGGCTCGTCCCGGTCCTCATGACAGCGCTCTCGGCGGGGATGGCCCTGATCCCGCTGGTCCTCGCCGCGGGTGAGGCCGGCAAGGAAATCCTGCATCCCGTCGCCGTCGTCATCGTCGGTGGGCTCGTTTCCTCGACCCTACTCGACCTTGTGGTCACGCCCGCGCTCTTCTGGCTCATCGGAAGAGGCGCGGCCGAGAAAGCTTTGCGGCTGGACGCACCAGCCTGTCAGTAACCCCAACACATCAAAAACCGAACATCATCAAACCGAAACAACCGAAACAACCGAAACAACACCATGAAAACTGCCCTCATCTGCACCCTTGCATTCACCTTGTGTCTCACCGCTTCGGCACACGAACGCATCACCATCGGGCCCAATGGCGGCCGTCTCCTCATGATCGATTCGACGACCACGCCGAATGTCGAATTCACCCTGAATGACAACAAGGCGCACATCGAACTCCTCGACGCGAAGCGCAAGAGCATTCCGCTCACCGACCAGAGTCTCACGGTCATCGCAGGTTCGCGCAGCAACCCTACGCGGCTCACTGCCGAGAAGATCGATAACAAATTCGTCGCCGGACCGCTCCCCGACGGAGATGATTACTTCATCGTTTTCCGGCTCAAGGAGAGCAAGAAGGCCTCCGCGTTGACCTTTCGGCTCCACTATTACACCATCAGCTGTGGGGAATGCGATAGGATCGAGTGGCTTTGCCTTTGCGGCAACAAGGGCAGCGGCAAAGAGATCGAAGTTCCCAACTCCATTGACGGTCTTTGGGCGGAACTGAACCAACACCATCTCGAACTGAAGGAGGGGTACAAGGACAAAGCCTATGAGGCGCTCGATGAAGTGACGGATGCCTTTCCCATTCTCGCCGCCGCTCTTCCCGAGAAGTCAAACGATCTGACAGCCGCTCAGCAAAAGGTCGTGGCGGATCGCTCCGCCGCAGTCGTCAAAGCACTAGGCGAAATCAAAGAAGCCAATTCAGCCCGCAAGCTCGAAAATGCCAAAGCGAGCGTCGACACCGTTGCGACCGCGATCGCAGCCTTGAAGAAGAACTATCCCCCAGCGACCGCCAACGCGAAACTCAAGGAGGAATAGGAGTTCTGCGTTTTCGGATTTCGTCCTCGCGTCATCACTATTTTCCTTCGGGCCCCCTGTAGAGGGACGCGTGAGTGTTCCACGGAAGAAGCGTCACCGCTTCTGCTACGAGGTTCGCATCATGGAAATTTGTCATGGCGCTTGGTATAGTCCTACTGATGCGCAAATATAGACTCATCCGCTATCATTGTTGACACTCGCCTTCGTCTACCAGGCCTTCCGCCAGGAAGGCCTGGAGTGCGAAGGCAGACCGACTACCGCAACCTCTCTCCCGCTGGATCGGTAGCGAGAAATTGCTCCAGGCCCGCTGGGTCTTTTCTTCGCCACACGGTGGCGACTTTTTTCATGACGCGCAGGCGATGCTCTGAATCGGTGATTGACTTGGCCCAGGTCATCGCCTCGGGGGGATTCGCGTGGCGTACCCGGTCGACGTATCTCTCGAACGGGATGTCGAGGAACGGCGTCGGCTCCGCCCCGACCAGCCAGTTCGCGGCGCCGATCTGATCGTAGCTCAGCCATTTCTCGAGAGCGCCACTGTACTGTTCCTGCGTTTGCAATTCAGGTGGGAGCGATGTTAGCCAATCCATGGCAGCATGCGGATCGACCTGAACCCACGCCTTTGCCAGTAGCAGCGTGGGCTCGGGGTGATCGTGGGGATTCACATTGGCATCCATCCATGCTCTTGCCGCCGGGGGATCACTGAGCGCCCAGCGTTGCACCAGTTGCGAACTGGCCAGGTTTCTCAGCGGACCGGAAGGCAGGCCTTCCACCCAGGACGGCATGCCGGAGGAATCCTTGTGATCGTAGACCGATGCTAGGGCATGCCAGAGATGGCCGCTCGAGAGCCGAAGCACCCCAGGGGAATGAGATTCAACAAAGTGATAGAATTCATCTGCGCTGAGCTCTCCTTCAGCGGCGCCCATCATGATCTGCCAGTAGGGATGTCCAGCGCGTTTCTTCGGCGGCAACGCAGTCGCGTAAGCCCACGCCTCGGCCGGATCGCGGGATGCCCAGCCGGCATAGGCGGCACCCACCGCATGATGGCGCAAGGCAGTCGCCTCGATTGACTTCGAGGCCAACTCGACCGCGTACTGGCCGTCGTGCCGGCCGATTTCCATCACCAGTTTCCGGAGGGCGGATCGCTGGTGTTCACTCAGAGGTAGATCCACCACTTCATCAAACATCGACCGCAGTTCCGGAAGCGACCGGTTCTCTCCGATAAAGGCCGCGATATCCTCAAGGCGAGGCCGGACCTGTCGAGTCAGTAAGTCGCGCAGGAAATCTGCGTCGGTGCTTCCGCTAGCGGCCGCTTGGGCCCGGAGACTATTCGGTTCCAATATCGGCTGGGGCGGCAGAAATGAAGCAGCCGTCCTTTTTGACGTCGATAGCGGGCTGGGCATGGAGATCATCGCCGCCTCCGCTTGTTGAAGCATGGCTTTCGCTTCTCCAAGCCGGTGATTCTGGATTCCAATGGGGATGGCTGCCAGGAGCGCCACAGCGGCCGCCGTCAGAGCGATTTGCTTTCCGTAGGTCATGGTTTGTAGGGTGTTTAGGATGAGTGTGGTTTGCGGAACCGATGCCGACGCCACAGCCGCCTCATGGGTGATCGAGGCAAGAATCTCGGCCGGGGAGGACTCGACCAGGGCGCTGGCGAGAACACCTGCCAAGGCCGTTGTCGAAAGCGCGACACCGCGCCGGCTCAGAATCTTGGCGAGCCGGGCGATGGCTCGCTCCGATTGCTTCCGAATGGCCACCTCGGACCTGTCCAGCTCGGAGGCGAGTTCTCCCAGTTTGTAGCCCTGGTAGAAACGCATCATCAATAACTGCCGGTCGCCTGATCCTAACATAGCCATCGCTTCGTCGAGATATTCCAGGGCAGGATGAGCCACGGCGCACGAACACCGTTCCCCCTCAGACGCAGCAGCTAGCCTTTTTAACTTCCGCTGGTGATTGCGTTCTTTTCTCATGAGCCGAGAAGCCTCCAGGGTCGCTGTTTTGTGCAACCATGCGGCGAGGCAAGGGTGACCGACCAGTGCACGGGCCTTTCGATGGAGGATCGCAAATACCCATTGAGCCGTGTCCTCGGCCAGCTCCCGGTTCCTCGTCACACGAAGAGCCGCGCCAAACACCATGCCCGCATGTTTCTGAACCAAGGCATCGAACAGTCGATCCAGGCCCGACTCGACATACGCGTTGAGCAATTCTCGATCACCTTCTTCCATGGCAAAACGGCACCGGCATCATACCACTACTTCGCGCCAGGAGAAAAACGTGACAGGAAAAAATCTCCGGCAGTTCCGCTTCGCTTCACTGCCGGCTACCATCTCTCGTCCCTTCGGGACGACACCAAGAGCGATGCGGCAATGCCGAGATAAAAAGAGCCAATCGCTTCGCGATCCTGAGCACGCTCACCGAAGACGCCACGGAAAAACTGGATCAGATTTTCTTAGACCATCGTTAGCACATCAATCTTGCCGATATCGTGATGCCGAATGCAGTGACCTGACCCTTGATAGTCCCGGTCCGATCGGCCATGGCGTTGAAGGCTCGGCAAGCTTGACCGCCGCGTAGATTTCCTGAAAGCTAGACGATTAATTATGTACGTCAGGATACATCCTTTGTGATTTGGATCGTCAGGAGTTTGGCGATTCTGTTGCAATTGCAGTCAGCAACCTCAATGCCCGCAGATTGATCAACAACTGCGGGAAAGCGGAAGAGATCTAAATCCAAGTACGTAAGTTGCGAAACGTCTTCTAAGTTCTGATACGTTTTTCCTAACGCCGCACCACTTCGGCCACAGTCGTCTGTTGGAGACCGCGTTCAAACTGCAAGGTGAGCGGAATCTTCTGCCCCGCCGGAATCGCCTCGCGCCGCTCCCGGCAGATCAACTGCATGCTCCCGGGGCGCATCTCGATCCGGCGGCCTGGCGCGATGACCAGTGTCTCCACTTCGTGACGCCTCATCCGGCCCTCGAGTCGACGGAGTTCGTGGATCTGAATCTCCCCGAAGGCTTCGCTGATGACTCCCGCCAGGACCACCGGCCGATCGCCAGGGTTGCGCAAGGTGAGATAACCCGTCTGCGCCTTGGCGGCGGTATGAGCGGCTTGGATCTCCGCACGATCGACCACCAACAGCTCCTCCTCGGGCAAGGGTTGACGGTTACCCGCCTCATCTGCGTCCGTGTTCTTGAAGGCGACGGGGGCCAACCGGTCCGTCTCCTCGGCGATGTGCTGGAGCACGTCCAATGCCTCCTGGCGGTTCAATCTCAAATTGGGCATGGGCAGCCGGTTGTACTGTTCAAAGAGGGCCATCGCGATGGGGTCCTTCCGGGCAAGCATCTCATCCGGCGCACGCAGCCATTCGAGCAACCATTGCCGCTCGCGGCGCAGGGTCACCCCTAACAAATCGGGCCCCAGTGCCCTTTCCGGATCCCGGCCCTGCATGGTGTGACAGACTGCACAACGCGTGCGGAAGAGTTGTTCGCCACGCGAAACATCACGAAGTTCGGGAGCCTCACCATAGGTATTCAGTTCCGAGGGGCGCTTCCACCCGTCGAGCCAAGTACCGATCTGGTCCGCCAGGACATAGGGATTCTCGTGCGGCGAACGCTTCATCCAGCGCCCTGTCTTCTGGTTTCCAATGATCATATTGACATTGTGGTTGTTGAGACCATCCCGGATCTCTTCAAGGAACAGACCGAGCTTCTTCTGCAACAACCAGATGTCTTCCAGGTCTCCGGTGAGAAATGTCCAACGCGCTCCGAACTTCTCGCGATACTCCTTGAGTACCTTCGGCGTATCACGATCAGGGTCGAGGGTGATCGAATAGAAGTGCACGTCTTGCCCCAACCGGTCGCCTAACAACTCTTGCACTCTTACCAACTGCGCCGTTTCCAACGGACACGTGTCTGGACACCCCGTGTAAATGAAATTGATTGCCACGACCTTGCCTTCGATGAGATCATCAAAGAAGCGCACTTCACGCCCATCGTGATCCACCAAGGGAACGTTGGGAAAATAATCCCTTCCCCAGGGCGTGGCGCTTCTCGCATCTCTGGGCGCGAGCCAAAGCGCGAGCAGCAGCAGCAGCAGTGCGGCCAGGGCGGAGACCCGCCGGAAAAAGAAACGCATGGGCTCCATGTTGCTTTCTGGGTCGTCGCGTTCGAGTCCGATCGATGCTCTAACGAAACCAGCCGACCTGAAATAGGAGCTGGATGAGCCGAATCACAAACGCCAGCCGTTCCTGCGCGGGACGGGAGAGATCATCGAAGTCATCGAATAGGTCATCGAAGCCGTCGTCATTGCCCTCGTCCTCCGGGTCATCTTCATCAAAGTGCGAAGGATCATAGGGCAGCGCATCCTTCAGAGCCCTGTTCGCCCGGTGCACGACGGCGTCAATCGTGATCGACGTCGGGCAGTTGACCACGTGCGGCGGATTGGGATGGTCGAAATCGTAGTCGTTCTCAAAAACGCGAATCCCAGGCCATTCATGAACCATGAGCTTGCCTTCCTCCCGAAGCTCCTGGAGCTGCTCCAGGCCCTTGACCACGACCACCTCGGAAGGGTCGTCGACAATCCAGTGGGTGAATCCAATATGCCACATTGGGCTGTACTCCTTCTCGGGCATGAAGTAGGACGGCAAACCGATCTGGCCGCCCAGGGGACCGCCACCGGAAAGATTCGGATGGGTGATGAATTGACCGCCGGTGAAATCCGTCGGTCCGCTGGTCGGAGGATACCCACCGGGCAAGGGCGTCGGAGGCAGAAATTGCACTAACGGAACGGCCGTGGTTCCCAGATGTTGATGCTTGGGCACGTAGACGACACCCATGTTGTTGGCGGGACCCGCGGGGAAAGAATCGACCACGATGTAGTAGGGCAAGTAATCGCCGTTTTCCGTCCAGGACTTGTGCAACTTCATGCGCACATAAGGCTCCGCGGAGGCAGTGTTGATCTCCACCACGTGACCGGTGTCGCCGCCCCAGTTGACTCCGTTGTAGCGGCAACTCGTATTCGGTGGATCGTCGGGAAAGGTACCCGGAACCGTGGGATCACAGTTCGCATCGATACGCAAATGCTCCCAATCTTCTTCGCCCCACTTGATGAAAAAGGCATTCGCAACAACATCCTTGCCATCGATGGTGACCCGCCGGAGCGGCGAGTAATCGTTGTCATCGCTTTGCTCCGGGGCGTTGGGGTCGTTGAGGTGCACGAAATCGGGATGAACACGCTTCACCGGATTGGGCAGATCCCCGAAGAACGTCCACCCAAACTCGTCCACGATGGCCTCGGAGGTCGCCGCCAGCGGCGTTTCCGCAAGACGACCGGCCCAGGCGACGCCGTACTTTTCCGCGAGTTCCTCGTCGGAAACGTCATGCCAGACAAAAAACACCTCCCGCTGGTTTCCCGCGTTGTCGATATTGATCCCGACCTGCAGCGGAATCTTGCCCACCAAACGTTCGTCCTCCGTCGGATGGAGCGCGTCGCCAATCTCCGCATGGACCAAATCCACTTCCTCGATTTCCGTTCCTTGAACCCAAATCTCCACCGCTTCTTCATCGAGGTCCGGGCCGAATTCGCCCACATCGTCACCGGTCCGAGCCGTGGGCAGGGCCACGGAGTGGGCGTAGCCCACACCATCCCAGGAAGGAATCGGCGTCGGCATCAACTTCACCTGACCCGGGTGCTCAACGTCCCAACGCAATAACATGGCGTGGTCCTCGTGTTGCGTATTGTGACAGTGCTCCATGTAAGTCCCGGCAAACTCACGGAAGCGCAGGGCAATCTCCACGACGTCTCCACTATCCGGTTGCGGTCCCATGCGATACACGTCCTTGCGCGCCCATCGTTCCCAGGGTGGAGGTTCGACACCGTTCCTTCGAAGGATGATCCCCTCCTCGAAGTGAATGTGAATCGGATGACTCCAGGTGCCGCTGTTGACCAGGCGCCACACCTCAAGCCCCTCCGAACTCTTGGTCGGTGCTGCAGAAAGGCGCTGGGGATCCATTTCAAATCCCTTGCCGCCATCCGTTTCGATCACCCACGGCGTCTCGTCGGTCTGCTGCCGCTCAAATTCAAACGTTCGATGCAAGGCGTTCTCAAGCTCTTCTTCCGTGGGCCGGCGCAGAGGAATCATCTTCTTGCCGCCCTCGACATATTCTGCCGGATCCATGCTTTGATCGACCCCTTCATACTCCTGAACCCGGAATTCGAGAAATTTTCCCACCACGGGATCGCCATTAACCCAATGATCCGCCGCCCCATCGCCGTCGATATCTACCGCTTCCGGCGCATAAGCACCGGTCACGATACGCCCTAACGGAATCGCCTTATCGGTGGCCTGCCCGTTCCGGTGCTGCAATATGTTGACAAAATAGAGTCTCTCTCCGGGAGCGAACTGGCTGAAATCGACAATGATGTCATAGCGCTCGGCAATTCCCAGAGTCGGCAAGATCCCATCGGGAAAATGAACGGCATGCTCCATGACGTTCCCGTCATTGGCAATCATATGGAAAGGCACGGGAAAACCCGCCTCACCCACGAGTGCCACCTTGAAATAGCGTGAGACTGAGCCGTTCAAGATGCGAAATCGATACTGCCTGGCGCGGACGTCCATGAAGGGCTTGACCAGCCAGTTCACCGTCATCACGTCTCCGACAAAACCCGTGAGGTTGAAGGGATTAAACCACAGCTGGCCATCCTCATCCCAGGCCTTGTCTGCCAGGATCAGATTCACATCATAGTCGCGATTGCCCCAATCGAGGGCCGTGCCGCTGGGAAAGCGCAAGTTGACGCCGTCGTCAATGCCCTCGTTCCCGCGATCGAGCGCACTGTAATAGTTCATCATCGCGGCGTTGCCCTTGTAGACATTCTGGGCCGTGAAATCGAGCATGTGATCGTGAAACCAGTGCGTGCTCATGGTTTCGCGATAGTCGCCCGGGATGCGCTTGATGCCGCCACGTCCGTTGGGCGTGCCCGCCCGGCGATCCCGCGCGCGAGGATTCACCGAGTCATGGCCCGCGAGGATCATGGGCCAGCGATAGTCGTAGAACTGCCCCGGGAAAAAGAAGGCATTGGCATAGCCATCGCTCTCCGCCGGGTTGTGACCGTTGTGTTCATGCGTGGTGATGGTATGCACGCCAAATCCCCGATTAGCGGACACATCGATCGGCAGCGCGTTGTAGTGCCGCATCACGAGCGGCTCACCATAGCGTGCCTGCAAGAGTTTGGGCGGAAACGTTCCGTCAAACGTCCAGAGCGCTTCTGCCTCCTGTTCCGGGAGATTGGGGTGAAATTTCACCGGGATGCCCTCGGTCGTTCCCTCGAAGCCAGCCGCCCCGACAGTGTTATGATAGAGTCCTCCAGGCGCAAATTCGCCGTGCTCGTAGCGGTGATCCTGCAGGCGGTCCCGCAGGCCTCCATTGCGCCGCGCTCCCGTCGTCGCCGTCTGAAAATACCGTTTCGGGGTGAACTCGTCCCACCGCTGATGCGACCAACCCTCGCCGGAGGGACGTCCCTCGGCTGGCGGATGCGCCAAATCGCGGCCGAGATAACTCTCAATCATCTGTTCCCAGGGATTGCGCTCGACGACATTGGAAAACTTCTTTGGCTTCGGCCAAATCTCTTGGCCGAGGAAACGGTCCACCTCACGGGCATCGGGAACACTGTGAACATCAGGAGGCGCGGGAAGCTCCGCCCAGTTGCGCGGCTTCCGCCCACGCAAACTCAATCGTTCGGTCCCAAACTCCTCGAACCGGAGGATCTGCTGGGTGAACGCCTGAGCGCCAAACAGCGGACTGGGTGCACCGTTCGTCGGCACATCAAATCGACCGTTTTCCTGGAGGAACGCCTCCGGAAGCACATTGTTCACCTCGGCATCAGCCTTGGTCCCCGTCTCCCCTCCCTCGAAGGTGCCGCTGTTCGCCGGCTCCAGATCGTAGGGCAGCGCGCTGAAATCCAACGGGCCAAAGGCCGAAGGATCCCCTGCGGGCGGCCCCGACGCCGCCTTCGAAGATCCACCTTCCGGCACTCTGGGTTCATCGCCCGTGGCCGAGATTCCAAGGAGCGCTGCCACACTGAGAGAAACGCTCACCAACCTGACTGTCGTGGGGACATTCATCCCTCAACTTTGCGAAAAAATCCTCCGCGGCGACCTAGAATCTCAGGAGAACGCAAGTTCTGACTAAATTGTCACGCTCCTGTCAGATGATCCCGTCCTCTCTTGAAGAATTCTCAAGATTGCGCATCACGCGCGGTTCATTCTTCCAGTTCCCAATCGAACCCTACCGAGATTCGGAAAGAGTGCGACAGCGCTACGCGACGCTATCGATCACGCACTTGGTGTGCCAGCCTCTCCGAAAGTGCGATTCGCACGGGATCCGGCAATGCGTCCCCGGATGTTTGGGCCAGTGTCTGCGCGGCGCTTCGTGGATCCCGGCGAACCCAACGATCGATGAATTCCTCCAGGTTCGCCCGTTGAAACTCCGGAGCTGACACTTCGGCGAGCCATGCCGCCTTGGCCGCGGGATCATCAATGACGTGGTTCATCGCGACCCGCATCGTCATCTCATTGTCCCACGAGGCGTCTCCCAGTTTCACGATCGCGTACTCGACAAACTCGCGGGCGGCGGTGAAACCCTCCACGTTGTGCAGGCGTTCGAGGTAGGCCCAGTAGTAGCTCTCTCGCCTGACAGAGTCCGGAAGGTCATCGACGGCATCAAAGAAAGCGGCACGTTCCTCTCCCATACCCACAGAAGCGCTGAGTTGCAGCAGAGTCTCATCGCTCAACATGCCTTTCTCCCTCACCACGGCCATCGCGGCCACGATGTCGGTCTCCACAAGTCCACTCAGAGTCGCGTAGCGTTTGTTCTGTGGTTCCCACAATCGGTCTTCGTGGGATTCCAGCCAGGCCCAAGCGGCTTCAAAATCGCGGCTCCCCCAGCGGGAGAGCGCGTTTGAGACGAATCTGTGGACCCACACATTGTTGTCGGCCGGCCCTCCGGCTCCGGAATCGATGGTCAATCGCAGACCCTCCTGCAGCGCTAGCTTGAAGAGCCGATCAAGGGCGCGGTAGATGATGTGCGCTTCGATCCAATCTCTGGTATCTCTGCCGATAATGTAGTGATGGCGGAATGAGAAATCCGGATCCTGCTCCACGAGCGCAATCAGTTGTGGCGTCCCAAGGCGGGCAATCTGCTCTTGCATTTGGGGGATCAGTTTGGCCGCCCCGTCCTTGTCGGAGATCTCCGCGGCATCGAACATCGGCTTGGCAATCCGAGTGAAAATGCGCTTGCCGTCGATCGCTGGTGATTGAGTGGACCCGGGCGACAGCGGGCCCACATGCGATTCGCGCGAAGTGGTTGATGTGAGCAGTTCGATCTCCGATTGAAGTTTCTTCTTGGTGTGATGCTGCCAAGAGAGAGCGACCCCAGCCAAGATGAAGGCAATCACTAGAGCGAGATATGGTGAAGCCAACTTCATGAGCGTTCGTCACCGGATTTCGCCGGCGTCACCTCGGGGTCGAGTCGTCCGCCGGATTCTTCGTCAAACGATTGCAATAGGATATTGGTGAGCGCCTCCCGCTTCGCCTCTGTGGGGACGTGTCTCAAGGCAAAGCCGTCACGGCCGCGTGGAGAGGACGTCCGGACCGTCATCCACATCAGCATGCTTTCAGCTCCAACCGCGCCTCGCTCCAATGTGAGGGCCATCTGGTGGGCCACCTCGCGTAGCACGGATTCCCGGTCGGCGTCGAGAAACTCCGAATGAAATAGGAATTCCCGCGCGGCCTCGATCGCTCTCTCAGGTGGTCCCGGTTTCATGAGGATCCCCGCATGATAGTCTGACAGAGCCCTCCAGCGATCGCCCCCGTCTTTTAAGGAATAGGCCAGACGCAGATAGGCGGCGTGATCACCCCGCTGTCTCAAAGCCCGTCCCAATCCGGAGACCAAAGCGCTCGCGTCTTCGGATTCCAAGTTCACCTCGACGAATCTCAATGCAGCTTCCAAGTCGGTCTCCGCCATGCCTTCTGTGAAGCCCTTGAGCAGGGCCGTCAGGGGTGGATCGCCGTCGAGCCGTTGCACTTCCAGCGTATTCCCCGCTCTCCGATTCTCCAACCATGATTGCGCGGCCGTCTGATCGGCAGCAGCCCAGTCACGCATCACCTCCACAAAGATCTCCTCCCGCATGGCAAACTGAATCGCGGCATCCAGGGAGCCGGAGGGATCGAGTTTTGCCAGTCGATCGCGGATGAGCCATTCGCGCACCCCCTGCTTCACGTCGCCGCCCGCGCGATCGGCACCGATCTCATCGAACATTGTCCAGAGTTCCTCCGCGCTGAGGTTCTTTAAGGTCTTGCTCGCCTCGGCGAGCTTCATCCCAGTGCTATAACGCACGCCGGCGAACTTGCCGCTGTCACTGAGGAAGGCCTTGACGAGCATGGACGAGTCCACGGCCGGAAGGGCTCCACTACCCAAGGACGAGACTGGAACGGTTCGTCGTTGCAGTGTGAGTGCTGAACGCGAAGTTCCAGCGTGATTGGACCAAAGCGCGTTTCGTTCAGCCCTGAGTTGACGAATCTCCGCGTGCTGCCGCGACAACGGAACGAGAGAGACCAGGAGCACAATGCCTGCGGCGATGATCGCTTTGTTGGATGCCATGAAGGTGATGAAGTTGAAGTTAGAATTCGCGGCGGCCGTGGCGGCCTGTTGGGAAATGGAGGCGTTGATTCCAGCGGGCGCCGCTCTGGAGAATTCCGCTGTGAGGACGCTGGTCAAGGTGACCACCGGTGCCACGATCCCACGCTCCCGCAGAATCCCGGCGAGTTTCTCCAGGGCGCGTCGCGTCTGTTTCTGCGCGGCTGCATCCGATTTGCCCAGGAGGCGCCCAATATCCTTGAAATCCCGCCCCTCAAAAAAGCGATAGAGAATGGCGAGGCGGTCACTTGACGGAAGGTCCACCAGGGCATCGTCTACGGCGCCCAGAAGATCTTCATCGTCATGGCGACGACCGCCGCTACGTCCAAGTTGATCGGAATACGATTTCATGGTGCGTCTGCGGTGGGATTCGGCCCGCAGAAAATTCGAGCATTCGAACGTGGTCGCGCGATGCAGCCAGCCGACGAACGCCGGGCGACTGGCGAGGATAACGGCTTTCTTGGCCACGATGACAAAGACATTCTGCGTGATCTCCTCGGCCATCTGAGGGTCGCCCGACTTTCGCAAGGCGATGCCGTAGACGAGCCCACTGTAGCGCTCGACCAGCGCCTCGAAGGACTGGTTGTCACGCACCCGAGCAAAGGCTCGAAGATGTTCATCCGGCTCCATGAGCAAGTCTCGACTCCATATCGTCGCCCCGTTGGCGGCATCGGACAATCCAAGTTTGACTCTTGTTACACGTCCTCATTCCGCCTGCATTCGATATGGCGTTAGTTAATGTGAGTGTATTCCGCGCTCACTCGACCACTTCACCACGTTTCATCCGCGTCACCTTGAGGATCTCGATTCGAGTTAGAGGCTTGCCCGACTGGATCACGCGCGCCTTCACTTTCACCAAGCGGCCCAATTGGCCGTTCTTCACGATCCCCTTCTTGGCTGTCGCCATGACGAGAAAGTGCTCTTCCGTGTCCGAACTGACCAAGGCCATGAACTTGCCCGCCTCGCCACCGTCGAGAAGATAGCAGGCCCCGGCGACCGTAGAGCCTTCCTCGGCATCGACAAAGGGCGTTTCAGAATCTGCCCGAGTAGTCAGGGGGAGAAAAAGCAAAGAGAGGATAGAGATGAGTTTCAGGAGATGAAGGGTCTGCATGGTTTGATGAAGTCAAGGTTCTAAATTCGGCGTCCAAAAAAGGCGGCAAGCTTCTTGATGGCCTGCATATGAGAATCGTCAGCCCACTCCTGCGATCGGACATCGTGTGTCATTTTTTTCTGCAGACACCCCAGCCGCCCGTCGGACTTTCGCTAGAGCCTATCCGAAACGGCCTGCTCCTTACACGGCACTCGGGGCAGGCGAGGCGTAGAGCGACCGCGCCGGCTGCCAAACCTTTCGGACGTTCCAGGCTAACTGACTGGCCGCCCCGCTCAGGTAAGAGCCCGGAGGTGAAACAGGTTCTCGGCCAGGCGCTCTTTCAACACTCGGTCATCGAGCTCCCTCAACAAGGCATAATAGCTGTAGGGGTATTTGATGAGGTGGCTGCTGACGAGTTCCTTCGGACGCCTCTCCCGGTAGTGCGCCCAGAAGTCGTCATCCAACGCCGTGGGCGCTTTCGCCGGCCCGTCCGCGACTTTCTTCCCTCCGCGGTTCGCTCCCTTCCGCGCCTGTCCCACAAATTGCCAGAACGCCTTCACGCCCTTGCGCGCGGTCTCCTTGTATCCCATGCGAAAGAGCTCCAGCAAGGCGTGGCCCACGGTCAAGGTGTGGCCGGCAAAGCCATGGTGCCCCTTTCCGTTCAAGTAGAGATCGAGGGCACTCAGATACTCCCGGAAAACGAAGCGAATGAACGCCTTCTCGTCCTCGAGATCCGCGAGTTCCTCGTCATCCGGCACAAAGATCCCCCGGTCTGGTGTCCGAAAACTCCGGATCATTTCCCGGAGGCCCGCCATCCGCTCGGGAGTCTTGGCCTGGGGCACGGCGCGGAGCGCCTTCAAGCTGAGCACTCCGAAGATGATGTTGTGACCACTCCTCCTGAGGTCCCCGATACCTTCGTGGAGATCCTCGAGCAGCCCGCCTTCGAGGTCCGCGACCGGCTCCTCCCTCGGTCGTGCTTCGTAGATCCGGTTGCGCAAGAGGCCCTTCTCCATGAATGCCAGGAGTTCCCGTTGCGCCTCGTCGGGAACGTGCTGTTCCCGGCAAAAAAAGGCTGAGGCCATTACGGCGGCCGCGTTGTGGCCATCGACAAAGGGATTCTTGCCCTTGGCCGTAGACCGGCTCATGCCATCCAGTCCCTTGAGAATCATCTGCGTGCCGATGATGTCGGCCACCGGCGGTTTTTCTTCCTCGGCCAGGGTGGTGTCCGGGAAAAATGTTTCCGCGAGGAGGCCACATCCCACCAACCCAATCCCGCTCTGGACAAAGTTCCGCCGGCCAATCGCAATCGACCGCTTGTTAGAATTTTGTGAGTTCATCGTCTCAAATCATTGGAAAGACGCGCCGCATTTCTCTTCTCTTTCTTCTTGGGCGGCGACGTGATTCGCACATTCTTGATGCCGCTCTCGTCCATCTGCTCGATGAACTCCTCTACCTTCCAGTGCGGTACGTCGGGTTCGGCGGAAAGGACGACGCCCTCCCTGCCATAATCGCGAACGAACTGCGAAAGAAAGCCGGCCGGAAGCCGCGTCCCTTTGATCCACATGCCCCGATTGCTCAGATAGACCCCGAGCGGGCCTTGGGTCCCTTCCAACCGGGATTCAATTTTCTCCACCGCCGCAAGCTTCCCATCGATGGGCGTGTGACTCTCAAGTTTGATCTCCCGTGCACCGGCACTGCGAATGCTCTCGACCGTGCGGCCGACCGCTTCATGTGAAACGCCATCCTCCACCGTGAGCACGACACCATCACCGGCCAACCGTCGCACCATGGCAGCCAAATCGTCTGGCCGTTGCCGCTTGCCCCTGACGTAGGTTCCACGCTTGTTGAGGTAGATCTCCAGCGGAATCCCAATTCGGTCGACAGCCTTTCCTTCGACCGATTCCGGCCCCCGGCGTGAACCATCTCTTTTCCGCGCATCTTCACCTTCTTCTACTTCTCTTGCGAGGGCGGAGGTGAAGGTGGCGGCACAGGCAGCGACGGCGACGCCAAGGATGACTACCTGGGCGCCCGAGCGGTTCTTGAGATGAGGTTTCTTGATCATGGTTAGTCGGTGTTTGAGTTCGGATTTACTGGAAAGCAAGGGAACAAAAGCCGGGCCTTTTCCTGGCGTGCGAAGGCCATACTCAAGGGTCTTGAGCAGCGCCTCCCCATATGAATGGCGCTCAGGCTCCGATAGCTTTCGAAGCGCCATTTGATCACAGATGACCTCGCGTTCGCCCCGCAGGCGCGAACCCAACCACCACGAGAGGGGGTTGAACCAATGCACCGCCTCGATGACGAACACCATCCAATTGCGCAAGAGATCCCAGCGCTGCACGTGAGCCAATTCATGGAGAAAGATACCGCGAATCTCGGTCTCGGAGTACTCTTCCATCATATTCCTCGGAATCACGAGACAACGACCACGCAAAATCCCGAACACGCCAATCTCGCCGAGGCGTGGCGACTCCACGAGCCGAATGTCTGACTCGTCCATTTTCGATCGGCGCATGCAATCTCGCAGAATCTCACACAACCGGGGATCCGTGGACTCCGGCAGCTGACGAACGAAGCGTAGCGCTCGAAACTGCTGGACCAGCGCATACCCCAGGACAGCCATGACCCCGCCCAACCACAGACCTCCCAGGACAGCGGCAAGGTCGAGCGACTGGTGCATCACTACTTGCGGCATCGCCACGATCTCCATGAGGGAATCAGCTTCAGACAACGCGGCAATCGCATCGTTTGATCGTTCGACGTGCGCCACGGGAAACCCTAGATCCGGGAGGAGATTGAACAGACTGAATCCGCTTTGGGGCGCATGGGGGAGGACGAGCCGCAACACCGCTAGTCCCCAGATCAAGCTGCGTTGACCAGGAGAGAGCCAACGGTGTCCTCCGATTGCGACTGCCGCCAGAAGCAGGATGAGAATCCCCCCTTCGAGCGAGTTCTGAAACGTCCAGCGGCCGGCTTGTTCGATCCACTCACTCATCGTCTTCGGATTCCTCCAGCAGTTTCTTGAGCTCCGCGATATCGGCCTTGGTTAGACTTCGCCCGCGACCGGCAAAGTTGGCCAGGAACGGCGCCAACTCGCCCCCAAACACCCGTTCCAGGAAGTTCTTGCTCGCTTGCAACTGACACTCCTGTTCGGAAAAGGCGGCACGATAAAGGCGCTCCCGCCCGGATTGCTCGTAAGTAATCAATCCCTTCTGTACCAGCCGCCGGATCAGGGTTTGGATGGTTTTGGGCTTCCAGTCGGTGCGCTCCGTCAGATCGGCGATGATCCGCCCGGCACGCGTTTCACCCTGGCGCCACAGGCTTCGCATCACGGACCACTCCGCATCAGAGATGCGCGGAGTGTCGGAATCGGGTTGCGGTGTCGGCTCGGCCATGATCTTTGGACTACAAATATAATCCATATATGGACTACGTTCGTAGTCCTGGCAAGTCTTTTCTTTCCGGGCCACCAAATCAGGCGATCGACTCACCATTGCCGTATCAAAGGTCGACGCAAAAAAGCTCCCCGGCATACACTACGGACTCAACCAGCCCTTCGAGCGGGGCGACCATCGGCCAACGCATCTAGATGAACGACAACGCAGCAAATGCCGCCTTTCGCATCGGCCTCACCGGCGATTTTTACGCGGACGGTGAACCGGTCTATCCGGATTTCGATCTCGGGCCACTGGAACGCGACCCCGGGATCGAGTTGGCCGTCTTTGAAGAGCATCGCGAGGAGATCGCGCCGGACCAACTCGCGAACCTCAACGGCGTCATCGTCCTGACGCCCCGCGTGACGCGACGCAGCCTTACACAAAGTCAGCAACTGCTGGCCATTAGCCGGTTCGGCGTCGGGTACGACAGCGTCGACGTCGCCGCCTGCACGGAGAACGACGTCGCCCTCTGCATCACCAGCGGTGCGGTCAACCGCCCGGTGGCCGAAGCAGCCGTCGGCTGGATGCTCGCCCTGTCCTACCGAATGCGGACCAAGGACCGGCTCTTCCGTGAGGCCCGCTGGGACGAGCGCGGCCGCATCATGGGCAGCGGTCTTCATGGCAAGACGGCCGGCATTGTTGGTTTTGGTGGCATTGGTAGAACGGTGCTCGAGTTGCTCAGCGGCTTCGGGATGAGCCCGCCTCTGGTTCACGACCCGGCTCTTGATCCCAACATCATTTCCACACTCGGCGGCGAGCCGGTCGCCCTGCCCCGACTGATGGCACAGGCTGATTTTGTCACGGTGCACTGCCCGCTCAACGAACACACCGTGAATCTCATCTCTGCTCCCGAGCTGGCGTTGATGAAGCCGAGCGCCTTCATCCTCAACACTGCCCGCGGTGGGATCATCAACGAAGACGCCCTCTTCGAAGCCCTCACGCATGAACGAATCGCCGGCGCGGCATTGGATTGTTTCGCCGACGAACCCGTCACCGCACCGCACCGATTCGCATCGCTGGAAAATGTGATCCTCGCCAGTCACAACATCGCGTGGACCCGCGAACTGTTTGGCGACATCGGCGCCATGGCCTCCCAGAGCCTGATCGATCTCGCAAGGGGAGATCACCCGGAACACGTCGTCAACCCCGAGGTTTTCGACCGCCCGTCGTTCCACAAAAAGTGGGAATCGGTGAGGATCAATCAACTCTATTCCCAATTGAAATAACTCGTGGGGAAACGGCTTCCAAATAAATGGAGCCAAGTGATGCGGACGCTTCTATCCGCCCAATGCGCGTCGTCATTTTACCGGCGTCCATCTCCAGGACTGAGGTGCTCGACAAATTCCTTGGAATCCTTCAGCCCCTCTCCCGTCGCCTCTCGATAGATTTTGATGGCTTCGATCTTGCGGCCTCCCTCGAGGGCATCCGTCATCGCTTCCAACTGCTCTGAATTCAGTTTTTTCTCGGCCATGAGTGGTCTCCACTCTACACGCCACCCGCGCAAACCGAAGCCAAAATCATGCCGCCCCCATCACAGCGACTCGTCCGCAACTCTGCTTCGAGTCTCCATAAGAGGCGCACGACCAACGAGAAGCGAGTCATGCGAAGGTCGCTCAGTTAGTCAACTTCGCCGGTTTCCCCATCGATTTCCTCCGCGGAGGCGCGGGGTTGCCCTGGATGCATTGTGGGAAAAAATATCCATCATTAAGGGAAAATTGTCCATTTTCAATGATGCCGATCACTTGCAGCGTAGATTCTCCTGAAGTTTCCCGCGATCGATCCTTGGGAAAGAATACCCAATCACAATAAACCCTAAGGCCAGCCACGATGACGCCTCCGAACCATTCTTGGTTCTCGCTGCGTTTCCTGGCGATGGCTCAGCCCGCCTCGACACACCCGTCCCCACACACATCATGAGAGCACGACCACTCCCCTGCCACGGCACACTCCCGGCTATTCTAGCCTCCGCCCTTTCCTTGTTGCTAGGGCACACCATAGCCTATTCCGGCATCGACACGCAATTCTCGGAGGACAGCCTCCCGCCCGAGATTCAGTTAGACATTCCCTCTTCGGACGCTGCGGAGATTGTGCTTGATACGGAAAATGATGAACTCGATTTCAACACCACCGGCAACACGGACATGTGGACGGAGCGGAACAACGCTCCCTTCGCCTGGGCGGCCAACCCGGGTTTGCCCGCGGGCTCCGTCTGGTCGGTGGAAACCTTCGTCCGCTACAACGGCGCCGAGGACGCCAACCAGCGCGTCGCCGGCATTCTCTTTTACGCCGACGACGACGGCGTTGGCGGATCCAACGGAGGCATCGATTTCACCTTTGGCCTCAATGACTGGAACAACCGCGGTGTGGAGGCGCAGGGTCTCGGCGGGACGCAGGTCGGCGATAGCGGCCAGAACTTCATCAATGCGGCCGATGCCATCGGCAATCCACCGGCCGCGTTCTTGCGGGTGGACATCGAGGAAGGCGGCGACACGGATCAGTACACCCTGTTCTACAAGCTCGAAGAAGCTGATGAGTGGACGCAACTGGCACAATTCAATTCCGATCAAGACAACAGCCGGGTCGGCTTGTTCTTCAAGAACGGCGGCGGTACCGCTGAAGAAGATCGCTCGGTTTCCTTCACCCACTTTCGACTCGACGACGGCACGGGCGGCGGCGGTGGTTCCGCGCTCGACGTCGTGACCCAATTCACCGAGGACAGTCTGATCGAAGGCATTCAGTTAGACATCCCGGACGATGGACTCGCGGAGATCGTACTGGATGCGGAGAACGATGAGCTGGACATCAACACTCTCGGCAACACCGACATGTGGACCGAACGGAACAACGCTCCCTTCGTCTGGGCCGCCAACCCCAACCTGCCCCAGGGCGCTGTCTGGTCGGTGGAGACCTTCGTGCGCTACAACGGCCTGGAAGACGCCGACCAACGCGTCGCCGGCCTGGTCTTTTATGCCGATGAGGATGGCATCGGGGGCTCCAACGGCGGAATTGATTTTTCCTACGGCCTCAATGACTGGAACAATCGTGGCATCGAAGCCCAAGGCCTCGGCGGGACGCAGGTTGGCGATAGCGGTCAGAATTTCATCAACGCCGCGGATGATGTTGGCAATCCCTCCGCAGCCTTTCTCCGCGCCGATATCAAAGAAGGCGGGGATACGGACGAATACACTCTCTTCTACAAGTTGGAGGAGGCCGACCCATGGACGGAGCTGGCAATGTTCAATTCCGATCAGGACAACAGCCGCGTCGCCATGTTCATCAAGACGGGGAACAATACCGCCCCGGACGACGCCTCCGTCTCCTTCACCTACTTTAGCCTCACCGTCCTCTCAGGTGTCGACGACGCCGATGGCGACGATATCAGTAATGATTACGAGACGGCGAACGGATTGGATCCGAACGATCCCAGCGACCGTGACCTCGATAGTGATGGCGACGGCCTAACCAACTTCGAGGAATTCACCTTGGGCTTGCCCGCCAACAATGCCGACGCCGATGAGGACGGCCTCTTGGATGGCGTCGAAACCGACACGGGCACCTGGACGAGCGCCGAAGACACGGGCACCGATCCCTGGAATGCCGACACCGACGGTGACGGCCTGTTGGACGGCGCCGAATCGAACACCGGGGAGTTTGTTAGTGAAGAGGACACCGGCTCCAACCCGCTTCTGGTGGACACCGATGGCGACAACGCCAGGGACGCAGCCGAAGTTGCTCTGGGCACGGACCCCTCGGATCCCGCAAGCGTACCGGCCAATACCATCGGTCAAGGCGCGTGGCCCTTGCAGCTCGATATTCCCAACGAAGATCTGGCGACGATTCGGCTCGACCCGGTCAACAATGAGCTTGTCATCGAAACCCATGGAAATACGGACATGTGGACCGAGCGACGGGACGCCCCCATCGCCTGGGCCCCCAATCCGAACCTGCCGGTGGGTGAACTTTGGGCCGTGGAAACCGAGGTCGTCTACAACGGCGCCGAGGATGGCACTCAGCGCGTCGCCGGCATTGTGTTTTACCCCGATGAAGATGGCGTTGGCGGATCGAACGCCGGTGTCGATTTTAGCTTCGGGCTCAACGACTGGAACAACCGTGGCGTGGAAGTCCAGGGACTGGGCGGCACGGAGGTCGGAGATAGCGCCATGCCGTTCATCAGCGCGCAAGACGATGTGGGGAACCCTTCGAGGGCCTTTCTCCGCGCCGAGATCGTCGAAGGCGGGGACACAGATGAATACACGCTGTTCTACAAACTGGAAGCGGAGGATGAGTGGGTCGAGCTCGCCATGTTCAATTCCGATCAGGACAACAGCCGCGTCGGCTTGATGATCAAGACCGGCGGCAACACGGCCGCGGAAGACCGTTCCGTTTCCTTCACCTACTTCTTGCTCGACGACGGCACGCTCGATACCGGCCCGCAGATCATTGACATCCGTGTCGATGATATGGTGAGCATCGACTTCACCACGCCGAGCCCGACTTCGGATCATCTCTTGGAAATGAGCACCACCCTGCTGGCGAACGATTGGTCGGTGGTGCAGGACGCCACCCTCACGTCGGAAAACGATCTCTTCAACCTAACGGCTGTTCGACCTGAAGCTCCGGCTGCCTACTTCCGCGTCGCCATGCTCCCGCCGCCGCCGCTCTTCTTCGAAGATTTTGAAAGTGGCGCCGAGGGCTGGGTGGCCACGACCAATCAAGGCACGAGCGAGTGGGAACTTGGAACGCCGGCGGTTGAGGGATTGATGGAGGCCTGGAGCGGTGAGCAGGTCTATGGCACCGATCTCGATGGTCTCTTGGAAGCCGGCACCCAAGCTACCTTGCGCTCGCCCGTGATCGATCTGACCGGCGTGGCGCGTCCCCGGCTGAGTTTCTTCTACTATGTCGATACCACGGAAGCCGCCGAGGGCGTTCGGATAAATATCTACAATGAGACCGGGGATACGGCACTCTATGAGACCCCCGTGGATGAAATCCTCTGGGGCAAGACGGATACGTGGACCCAATTCGGCCTGACCATCCCCGAAGCGGCAAGAGATCAACCGATCATTGTCGAATGGGAACTCCTCGTCGATGATGGAGGTGAAGCCGGATTCTACCTCGACGACGTGGAAGTGGACTGAGCAACCAATCTCCAACGGGACAAACACCTTGAACTCTCGACCACTCACTTCATGGCGCCGCCTCATCCTGGGCCTAGTTCTGGCCCCGGTGATCGCGATATCGGTGGCCGTTGGCGAGGGGCTCACCATTTCCGAATTCGTCGCCAGCAATAACGGCGGGTTGCAGGACGAGGATGGCGAGACATCGGATTGGGTTGAAATCCACAACCCGACGGAAGCGGCCATCGATCTCGCCGGATGGTCCCTCACCGATGACGCCGACGCGCTCGGCCGATGGAAGTTCCCCTCGGTGTCGCTCGATCCTGACAGCTTCCTCATCGTCTTCGCCTCGGGAAAAGATCGCGCTCACGCGGAATCGGAGCTGCACGCCAACTTCAAGCTCTCGGGAGACGGTGAGTACTTGGCGCTCGTCGAGCCCGATGGCCTAACCATCGCCTACCAATTCGCGCCCTCCTACCCACCGCAGCGATCCGACATTTCCTACGGCATCCACGGCGCGGAGGGTGACACGGGCTTTCTCGAGGAGCCCTCGCCCGGTGAGGCCAACGGGGATGGATTCGCCGGCTTTGTCGCGGACACCAAATTCAGCCATGATCGCGGTTTCTACACCGAACCCATCATGGTCACGATCACCTCGGACACGCCGGACGCACAGATCCGCTACAGTCTCGACGGTACCGTTCCGCGCGGCATCTTCGCCAAACTCTACACGGAACCGATCGCGATCAGCAAGACCACCACCCTGCGCGCTGCCGCCACCCTCGCCGGCCATCGGCCTTCGAATGTGGACACGCAGACCTACCTCTTCACCTCTGACATTGTCACTCAAGAAGAGATGGATACCGAGGTCGTGGAGGCCGAGCCCTACAAGTCGAGCCTCGATCGAGGATTGAAAGCCGTGCCGACGCTATCGTTGGTGGCGCCTGACGGCAGTCTGTTTGGCAGCAAGGGCATTTACGATAACCCAGGCCAACGGGGCATCGCGGCCGAACGCGAGGTTTCCGCCGAATTCTTCAGCGCCGATGGCAGCGAGGAGTTTCAATTGAATGCCGGTCTCCGTATCCACGGAGCGGATGCCCGCAATCACAAGAAGAAGCCCTTCAAACTCTACTTCCGGTCGGATTATGGTGAGGGTCGACTGCGTTACCCGCTCTTTGGAGATGGCGTGGATGAGTTTGATAAACTCGTGTTGAGAGGCGGCGGCCATGAAGGATGGACCAGCCCCTACGGATCGGGAACGTCCGCCCAGGCCCATTCGGCAACGTTTCTCCGGGATCAATTCCTGCGTCAGACCCACGAGGAAATGGGCAATCTCTCTCCCCGCGGCCGCCCCTGCCATCTCTACCTCAACGGCGAGTACTGGGGACTCTATTTCATCTCCGAACGGCCCGACAAGGAATTCGGAGCCTCCCATCTCGGCGGAGGCGAGGATGACTATGACGTGATGCAAACGAGCAACGCCGTTGTCGACGGCAACAAGGACGATTGGAACGCCCTGCAATCCTTGGCCAACGACGGCGTCGAAGATCCCGTGGATTACCTAACAATGCTTCGATACATCGACATCGACAGCTTGATCGACAACATGATCGTCCGCATCTGGTCTGGGGACATCGACTGGCTCCGAAGCGCCACCTCGATCTCCGAAACCGGGAACCGAAACAAAAACTGGTACACCTTGCGCCGGACAAGAAACGGAACCCTGGCAGATCGCTGGCAGTTTTTCGTCTGGGATGGCGAACTCTCCATGGGCAAAGGTCATCGCTCGAACCGCAATACCGATTTCGATCTCTCCGATGTCGATATCGCGGGCTCGCCCGGCCGGATCTACACCGCTCTGCGCGAAAACCAGGATTTTCAGGTCCTCTTTGCCGATCGCCTGCAAGCGCACTTCTTCAACGGCGGCGTGATGAGCCCGGAGAACAACCAAGCGCGCTGGCGGACCCTGGCTGACACCATCAGAGACGCCGTGGTGGCGGAGTCCGCCCGCTGGGGCGATGCCCAACGCGGCAATCCCTACACGCGGGACGCCGAGTGGGAAGACGAGGTCCAGTGGATGGAGGAGACCTTCATGGCAGTGCGCAATGACATCGTCCTCCAACAGTTCGCCGACAAGAATCTCTACCCGCTGCTGCCCGCCCCCGAGTTCGCCGTCAATGGCCAACCGCAACATGGCGGGACTCTGGGCGACGATGCCCTCATCAGCATTGAAGGTAGAAATGTTTACTACACCACCGATGGAACGGATCCCAGGCAGTCGCGATCGCATGAAGTCGTTCTGTTAGACGGATCAACGGCAGAGACCAGGGCGCTCGTGCCCTCGGCGGATAACGGCGGGCCCGCTCTCACATTGCCAGAATGGACCGGGCCGGCGCCACCCCCCAACGACGATGCTTGGAGATCCGGTGTCGGCGGAGTCGGCTACGATGTGCCTGACGGGCCATTCGCTTCCAAGATCGGTGTGGATCTTCGGGAGATGCAAGGAGTGAACGCCTCCGCCTACGTGCGGGTGCCCTTTACCCTCGCCGATCAAGCCGCCCTCGACAGCATGGTGACCGTGACCTTACACATGCACTACGCCGATGGTTTCATCGCCTACGTTAACGGCGTCCAAGTGGCCTCACGCAACGCCCCGGACACACCCTCGTGGGATGCCGAGGCTACGGAAAACCGTTCCGACGGCAATGCCCTGGAGGTTCGATCCTTCGATATCTCCGAATACCGCGACGCCTTCAAAACGGGAGCCAATGTGCTCGCCATCCACGTCCTGAACAACAGCGTAACGAGCAATGACCTGCTCGCCCTGCCCGGAATCAGTTACACCAAGGTAGGAACGGAAGGCATCGCTCCGTCAGCCAAACCCTTCACCGAACCGTTCGCCGTCTCCGGGACCCAAGTCGTCAAAGCCCGTTCCCGCAACCTCTTCGGAAGCTGGTCGCCACTCGCCGAAGCGCATTTCGAGGGCGAGGTCACCGGGTCGCCGGGATTCCAGGGCGATCCCGTGGCAGACAATGACAAGGACGGACTGAGCGCCCTCCTGGAGTACGCCATCGGCACGGATGACAGCGTCCCCAACCGGGAGGGCTCACTCCTCGAGCTCAGGCGATTGGCTTCGGGAGAAGTGGAATTGCAGTTCGATCGCCGCGCGGAGGCCTCAGGTATTCAGTTCACCATCCAGACTTCCAGCGATCTGCGAGTGTGGTCGTCCTCGGCGGACTTTGCCAACGTCGGCTCTGAAAACCTTCCCAACGGCAAGATCCGGGAGACTTACCGGCAGTCGGCGACAACATCCGGCGCAAGCTTTGTCCGTCTGGCGGTGACAAGCGGAGCCCAGTGATGCGGACACGCTTGTCCGCCCGGCCTGCTAACCAATAACCTATTCACTTTCTCTGAATAGCCAGCCATAGAAAACTTTAGGATGAACAGATAACTTAGCATCTCCGATTCAATTTGGAGATTCTACTCGCTCTTTGGTGGCCAAGATCATACTATTCACCGCTTACCAGGGAGGAGGATGTGAGAGAGTCATTGGTAATCGACACCTGTTCCGATTCCCGTTTGCGATGGGACTTCGGGAACGTCGTCGACGAGAGCCATCGCCTGGAGTTGAAGCTCAAGACGGTTGACTTCGAACCGAATCATCGGAGTCGTCTGGACAGCGCTCTAACACGTCTGCGTCCCGAACTGATCTTCTGTCTCCTCGGCAACGACTGGATCGATCGCGGGCGGGAGTGCATCCGCTGTCTGCGCTCGTCTTCGCGACGGCAACCGTTGATCGCCGTGGCCGACCGGCTTAGTTCCGATCAGGTGATTGGCTTGTTTCAGGATGGGATCACCGATTTCGTGGTCACGCCGATCCGGGAGAGCAGCCTCGTCCCCAGAGTCTGGTGGTGGCGTTCCCTGGACGCGGCACGACAAGAAGGCGAGGCCAATCGGGAAACGAAAGAGCACGCCAGACTTCAACGTCTGCTAGAATCTCACGGGATCGTGGGATCGAGCAGGATGTTTCTCCAGGAAGCGGCCAAGATGGAGACCTTTGCCGAAACCGACGCGCCCGTGTTGGTCTGCGGTGAGCCGGGCAGCGATGCGCCAGTCGACCGTCC
>JANQJH010000147.1 GCA_028281705.1 Verrucomicrobiales bacterium | reverse complement strand
ACGCCCGCCCCCGCTTCTCAGCCGCACGGGCCTCGGCCGCTTCGATGAGACCGGGCAACTGTTGCAGGCGCGGACCGCCTGCGCGATCGATCTCATTGTGCAACTGCCGGATGGTTTCCTCCCGCCCCGCGATCTGACGCTCCAACTCGCCCTTGCGCGCATTCTCCGTTTCCAGATGCCCTTCATTCTCCGCAATCAACGGCTCTAACAACGCCACCTTGCGCAGAGAAAACCAGGGATGCACCGCCGCCTTGACCGCGCGCAAGCGCTTGAGTTCGCCACTCACCGCCTCATAGGCCTTGGCCGCCCGCACAATCGGTTCCAACAACTTGAGCTGCTCTCGCGCTTGGACGAGCACGCGATGGGCCTCTGACAATTGCGTGAAATGCGCCAGCACGCGCTCGATCTTCTCTTTCCAACTCCGCTTCTCCAGCATGTGCTGACGGATGAAGACGTTGAGGCTCTCGATGTCCTTGACCGCCACCGTCTGATTGAAGACATCCATCGCCTTGGGACGCAATCCCGCCGCCTTGAAGAACCAGCGTTCATACTGCGAGAAAGTCGTCGTCGCCTGAAAGCCGCGCTGCTCCACCTGCTGCCGTAGCCGTTCAAAGGAGGTGAAACCACCCAAATCCTCGGCGATGGATTTCTCCCCCGAGGCGAAGGCATAGACTTTCATGACTTTCTCGTCACCCGTGAGGTAGAGGATCTGCGCCAGGGTGAAATCAGCCCCTTCCATGTCTTCGTTGCAAAAAGAGGCGAGAATCGCCGTGTAGAGACCCGCTCCCTGACGTAGAAAACGCAGGGCCGTGCTCCCGCCATCGCCCCCATGATCGTAGGCCCCACGGACATAGGTACGCTCCGTTCGATTGCGCTTCTGCCCCACCTTCCCCGCTCCGGCGGCCACGTTGTAGTTACGCGTGCTCGACCGTACGAGAAGGGTCAAGAGAGCATCGGCCAGGGTCGATTTACCGGCGCCGTTCTGCCCCACCAAGAGCGTCGTCCGGCCGTCCGGGCGCACCGTGAAAACGCGACCGTGACTACTATCAAATGTCCCCCAATTGAAGAGCTCCAGCTTGTGGAGACGGAGACCCGGGCGCGTCGAGGGCTGTTGGAAAAAGTCGTCCATCACTCCGCTCCCTGATCTTCGCCTTTCTCCACATGGGCCAGCAGGTCGGCCCGCAATCGCTCCAGGGTGGCCGCATCAAGCTTCGCTTTGATGATACGCCGCACCTCCCACGCCGGCGGATCCTTGCTTAACAATTTGGCAAAGCCGGCATCGCGTGCCGAATTCAAGGCCTTGCTGAACTCGCGATACTGCGCCTGCTCATCCGTGCGCACGGGAAAGAATGCCTTCCATTGATCAAAGAGAAACTCTTCTTCCACGACACAAATGTCCGAGTCCACGTCTTCACTTTCAAATCGGCGCAGCTCTTCACGGAGCAAGACGCAGACCAGCGATGCACCGTAGCCTAACCGTGTGCGACGGTAAAGCTTGGGGAGTTCGGCGTACTCCGAGGGAACGAGTTCCTGCTCCAGATCGAGCTGGCGCAGGTAGGCAAAACTGTTCGACTCGTCAACCACCAGGGTGAGCCCAATGCGGGCAAAATAATCCCGGAGTCTGTTCTGCGAGGCCAAGATTTCGCCCCAGACGGCCGTGTCCGAAGAATAGACCACGTCCTGCAATAGACGCACCGCCGCAAGACTCCACGGACGATAATCCGGCAAATCCTCGTACTTCCGGTTTGATTCTAGCTCTGTGAGATCTTCCGCCATCAAATTCTGCTGCTACGGCACCTCACGATATTCTGCCCCCGCTTGGCGAGGAAGAAAGACCGCGCGAGGCAAGGTCATGGTCCTTCTACTCGGAAGTGAAATCACGTCCTCGGCATCACCGTCGATCAGGTGCCCGTCTTCGCGTGCCAATCTCAGATAGCCCACGACTTCAATCGCCCCGGACTTGGGAGGAAACCTCTCCAAGAGCGCCGGCAAACTGGCCTGCCGCCCGGCGGCGGTCATCTCCCGGATCCGATGCCGCATGCCCTCCCAGTCAAGCCGGGCCATGGCGGCATAGTGGCGAAAGGCCGCCTCGCGCGCCGCCTCATCCGGCTCCGCCGCCTCCTGAACTTGGACCAGCTCGATCTGCTCCGGCAGTTTGAAAAAGTCCCTCGACAGCGGCGACCGGAAGGGAGGCAAACCGGGATCAAATTGCAATCCAATCTCGCGTTCCGCCGGAGGTTCCTGGGCCGCCCGGGTGGCGAGTTCGCGTATTTCCCCTAACAGACTGCGGATCCGCCGGTGATCCGCCGAGATCCGGTCGTCGAGCAAGAGACGCAGGGAGCCACTCAAGCGCTGCGTCGTCTCCATGACTTTCTGGGCTTCCGCCAGAAGCTGACTCGGCGTGTTCCGCAGGACCTGGAGGCCGCGACGCTGCGAAGCCAGTTCGACCAGTTGAGTCACTTGGGCAATCAACTCGTGCAGTTCCTCCTGACCTTGATGCGAAAAAATGAGGCGGGTGAAGGCCTCAAAACTCTGCCCCTGGTCCTCATCCTGAAGCAACGCTTCCGCTTCCAAGGCGAATCCCAAAAGTTCACGCTGACTCGCTTCATCACTCAACTGCCGCTGCTGCAGCTCGCGTGTGATCTCCTTGAAGGTCTCTTCCACATGGCGGAAGTCCCCATGCAGTTGCTTGAGCAGGTCCGTGATGACGCCAAACCGATCGCGCACTTCGACTTCCGTGAGGCGTTTGACAGTCCCGTCCCGCTTGATCCGTTCGATCTCCGATTCAATCCGTGTTTTTTCCGATTCCAAATGCCGGATACGCTCCTTGGGATCCTCTGAAGTCTCTACCACCAAGTCTCGCAGCGATTCGATGACCAGCCGAACGCGCGATTCCGTGCCGACAAAGCCCACCTCATCCGAAATCAGGCGGTCGACAAAACCGAGCGCCGTTTCCGCATGGGACGTGAGTTGAAACGTGGCCTCGCCCCCGGTTTCCCCCCGCTGGAAGTAGCGATGCAAAAACCCGCGCTCGCACCAGGCCGAGAGGTAGTTCTTCGCACTATCCGTCAGGGCCTCGGGCTCTCGCTGCTGCACTTCCTCCTGATAATCGTGCAGGGCTACCCTCAGGGTCGAATCGGGAACCGTCAGTCGCTGGGCCGCCTTGAACTGCAGGTGCAGAAAATCGAGAATGAACGGCGCGTTCTGCGCCCGCAACAACTGCACCGCCGGCGAGGTGCGGAAGGCGGTCTGGAGACGATCGAGGTTCAAGATTGGGAAATACCAGAGCCTGGGCCCCGAATCAACGGGAAGTATCCACTTGGACTCATCGTGAAGCCGCCTTGAGCAAGCGCTGCCGTTGGTAGAATAGCCGCGAACCCCGGAGATGCTCGTCCGCCCAGATGAGGGCTTCCTCCGGATTTTCCGCCGACCACGCCCCGCCGCAGGCCCCCAGAAAACGATCGACGAGATCCGGGTCCGCCGCCGATTCGACCACCGCCTTGCCAACCGCGTAGACCCCGAAAAACCACAGCAATCCTCTCTTCATTGATGGGCCGACCCTAGCCTACCCAATTGACGAAAACCACCTCAAAGTGACTTCGTGGCCTCCATCTTGAGCAGTCCGGGGCAGCCGCCGAGGTCTTGAATCCGGGGCCACGACTCGGGAAAGCGGCGGCGCACGGCCGCACTGAGGGAGACGATGGTCCAAAAGCCACCCCCATACTCCAACCCGCGCGCCTTGCTCACCCGCCCATCCACCGTGGTCCCCGGATGCTTCTCCTTCATCACTTCCTGCACGGCGCGAATGCCGTCGATCGTGATGGGACCGCAACGGCCATCCGGAGTGACCCGCATCATCCGCTGCTTGCGATCGGGCCGGATACCGGCGGTGTCCCTCTCGGCACTTTTGCGGATCATGAACTGCACCAGCATGATGTCCGCCGGGCTGGAATTCTGGGCGTTGTGGCCCACGGAACTATCCACGTTAAAAAAAATGGGCACGAGTTCGTTTCGTGGCTGCGGCGCTAACACATGCATATGAGTACCCTTTCCCTGAATGGCTCGATCGAAGTTCGTCTTTGAGAATAGCACCCAGACACGCCCCATAACGAGTCTGCCAAAATCTGCCCAGCCCATCAAGCACGAACGATCGCCCCGCGTCTTCTCTTTTAGTTCGCATTTGGCTGCGTCCCGGACGGACGAGAGATGGTAGCCGGCCGTGAAGCGAAGAGGCTCCAGTGGTTCCGCACTGCTCCACCACTGGCTAACATTTTTCGTCCTTCCGGACTGAAAGACGGACAGCGCATCCGAGTACGATTACGGAGAACGTCAAACATCGCGAGATCGACTTGCGGGCGCCCGCCCCCTTCTAGTTCGCCATCAGAGCCACGGCGTCCTTGAGAGCACTGGCAAAGATCTCGTCCGCCACCCCGCTCTCGGCACTGAAGTTGTCATAAAATGAGGGAAGACTGAGACTGGCTCGAAGATCGGCCCCCATGCGGGAAAAGGTCGCCTTGGCCGCTTCGAGAACCGTGGCCCCGCCACGCCCGCCCGGCGAGGTAGCGAGGAGGAGCATGGGCTTGCCGGCCCACACTTTCTGGTCCAGCCGGGACGCCCAATCGTAGAGGTTTTTGAAGGCGGCGGCATAGGAACCATTGTGTTCTGCGAGAGAGACGACCACCGCATCGTGACCCCGGATACTGTCCAAAAAGCGCTGGGCGTCAGCCGGCACCCCGTTGGCCTCTTCTTCGTCGGAACTGTAAATCGGCAATTGGTAGGCCGCCAGATCGAGCTGAGTCACCTCCGCCGAGGGAATCTGCGCTGCGGCGTAATTGGCCAATTGACGGTTGATCGATTTGGAACTGGTGGAGGCTCCGAAGGAAAGAACTTTCATGGATGTCTAGGGTAATCGTGTGGTGGTTACAATGCGGCCTCCGATCAGATCGAGAAGACCTTGGCCGGGAGGATGCCCGAAGAGGCAACGTTAGTCACCCAAAAGTGCGACAAACTTCTCTCGCCCAGCCCACAGGAGGTAGGCGGCAAGCAGGGATACAACGATCACCGGCGGCTGGAATACGGCTGATCCACCGGCGATGAAAATGTTGAAGGCGAGGATATTGACCACGACGGGCCCGAGAAGAAGGAGGCCCCAGTTTCGCGTCCTCGGCCAGGCAACGAGGACGGCGCCCACGATCTCGCAGACCTTGACAAAGGCCATGAACCCGCTTCCTCCCGTGGCCTGGAAGAAGGGGATGGCGAGCGAGCCCTCCGGCGGCGCCGGCATCGGCAGAAAGTTGAGGAAGAAGTTCAGCCCGAAGGTGAAAAAGGCCGCCCCAAGAAGGGCGCCGGCAATGGTGGTTGGTTTGATTTTCATGATGATTACTTGTTGGTTTAATGATTGGTTTTATAGTTAGTTAAATCTTCTTGGCAATTGTTCGGGCTCAGGCGAGACGGAACACAAGGACGCGGCTCTCCCCAGCAGATCCTCGCAAAGCGATTGATTCCGCGGCCCCTTCGATGGCGAGACCGTCACCAGTTTGCAAGGTCTCCCCCAGCAACGAGACCTCGCCCGAGACGACTTGGACCCAGGCGTGCGGCTTGGAATCCGAGGCCGGGATGGCGACTTCTCTCTCCCCCTGCGTCCGCCCAAAAAAGA
This sequence comes from Verrucomicrobiales bacterium, assembly GCA_028281705.1. Taxonomy (GTDB): domain Bacteria; phylum Verrucomicrobiota; class Verrucomicrobiia; order Verrucomicrobiales; family DEV007; genus JAACDM01. The sequence continues at coordinate 2,101 of JANQJH010000147.1, read as the reverse complement.
TCTCAGCATCCTGCCGAATCGCCGTCGAACCATCCCGGCCATCGCCGGAAAAGAGAAGCGTCAGGGCATTGGCCCCGGCCTCCCCCAGCGGCTTCTCCGCATAGCGGGGCTCCCCCCCGCGCTCGTTTGGCTGGAGCCAGATCTGGTAGAGCAGCGTCCGGTTGTCCGGAGACGGATTGAACTCACTGTGCCGCACACCACGGCCGGCGCTCATGTACTGAAGGTTGCCCGCTTCGATGACCGCGCTGTTTCCCATGCTGTCGGAATGTTGGAGCTGCCCCTCGATGACATAGGTAAAGATCTCCATCTCGGAGTGCGGGTGCATGGGGAAGCCGCCGCCCGGCTGAATGGTGTCGTTGTTCATCACCCGCAGACTCTTGAAACCCATGTGATCGGGGTCCAGATACTCCGCAAATGAGAAGGTGAACCGCGCCTGGAGCCAGCCATGGTTGGCTTGACCGCGTTCGTTGGCGGGACGTTTCACGATGGTTGGCAATTCAGCTGTCGTTTTCATGATGCCGGAGCATGCCTCCCAATTCAGAGGTCGACCAATACCTTGTTCTTTGACATGGTATGCCTTTCTCTTATACCACCACCACCAATGGAACTCCGGCATCTACGCTACTTCGTCATGGCCGCCGAGGAAGGCAATATCAGCCGCGCCTCCTCCCGGCTCAACGTTTCCCAACCCGCCGTTTCGCGCCAGATCCGTGACCTCGAGGAGGAACTCGGCGTTTCCCTCTTCGAGCGCCGTTCCCACGGCCTTAGCCTAACGGATGCCGGGCACACGGCCCTCACGCACACGCGCGAAATCCTGCGCCAAGCCAATGCGCTCACGGAAGCCATGGTTCCTTTTGCCGAGGGCGGCAAAAAGACTTCCCTCCGTGTGGGCTACATCTCCACCGCGCTACCGGGATTTCTCGCCGAAGGTCTGCGCCGGTTCAATCAGGATCACAACCGCATCTGCGTCGAGATCCACGAGATGACTCCAAAGGAGCAGGAACGCGCCCTGCATGAGGGCGAGATCGACCTCGCCTTGTTAGGCCATGCCTGCCCGGAACTGAAGAAGAGATACCGCACCGAGCCCATCGCCAAGGTGAAAATGGCCGTGGCTCTACCCGACGACCATCCACTGGCCGATCGCAAGGCCATCGATCTCGAAGAACTGGCAAACGAAACCTTCCTCAGTCTGGACGAGAAACATTTCCCCGGTCGGCCGGAACTCATGAAATCGATGTTCGAACGGGCGGGCATCTCGCCGCGCGTGACTCTCAAGGCCGATAGCCTCACCGCCCTACTGGGTCAGGTAGGCGGCGGCGCCGGAGTCGCCCTCGTGCCGGCGGACGTCAATGTCCTGCCTCACGCCAGGGTCGTCTTTGCCAAGCTGAAACGACCGCAAGCCACGCTGATCTCCTCAGCAGTCTGGAGAAAGGACGGCGAGACGCCGGAGCTAGCAAAGTTCCTCCGAGTGCTCAAATAAGAGCGGAGCCACTTCCTCCGGCCCACGTGACGGAAAGGAAGGGGAAAGCGATTTGCATCACGAATTCTTTTGTCTATCCGTTGATCTGCTCATGAACCTTGGATCGCTCCTTCTTCGACCGGCGCTTGCCACCCTCGCCCTCGCCCCGGTCTCGTTAGCCCTGATCTCCTGCTCTTCGCCGGGGGTGCAACAACTCTCCCGCCCCCTGACAGAGTCCAGCTTCGTCCGCGCCCTCACGGATCCATCGCACCTGGCCAAGAGCACGGCCACCGTTCTCCGGGAGGAGGACCTGATGAAGACTTACAAACGCGATTCCATCGCCGCCTACCGCGCGCTGGCCGATCGCTACCGTGGCGCACCCACGGAAGCGCGGCGGCTGGCACTCGCCGAACTGGCCTCCTCCGCCGTGGCCGACTTCGACGTGTACGTGTAGAGGGGCTTGGTGATGGAGGCGTCCAGCATCATGTTAGTTCTTGACAGCAGCGAAGGCGTCGCTGTTGCCGCAGACGGAGTTGGTTGAGCGTGAGCCGGAGGTTGGAACTGCGGATCGTCCTTAATCAGGAGGGACCTTCTCTGGAGCAGCCTTGATGTCGGGCCTTTCCTCATCTGAGGCGTGGCCAA
>JANQJH010000141.1 GCA_028281705.1 Verrucomicrobiales bacterium | reverse complement strand
GGCCCTGGACGAAGTGAGCGAGGTGATCCCAGCCGGCGCGGGAACGGTCGATCTCCTGGGGAATGATCTCCGCTTCACGCCAACCGAAGATTTCGAGGGCACCGCCTGGTTCAGTTATTCCTTGAAAGGCAATGTGGGCAATGACGGTGAAGGCTGGCTCCACAAGGGTGACATCGCCATCCAGGTGGGAGCCGCCTCCAGCCCCTTGACCATCGAACTCGCGCCTGGCGCTTCCTACTCCTTTGTCCCCGCCGGCGGGACAGGAGCTCTATCACAACCCGATCAAGCCACTGTCGACCGATCGAGAGATGATTCAACACTTCTCATCATCCGTGTCCAGGCGGAGGCGAGCGGCTCTGACACTTTTCGTGCCGGGGGACGAACCTACACCCTCAATTACACGGCGCCATCCCCCCGCGTGACCAACGATCGCTACGTCTACGACGTCAAGAGCGGCGGCCTTGTATTCAATCCCCTTCTCAATGACGAAGGGGCTGGTGAACCATGGATCAATCCCATCAAGCCCTCCATCGGGGTCGGCACGTTCAATCAAGATACTGACGGCGATGAACTCTTTCCCACTACCTTCCGCCTTGTCAGTGTCACCAATCGCACCCCGGAGAAAGGGACCGTCTCCACGCGGACTCTCCCCTTCGTCAACGATGGCGAACTGGATAACCGCCTCGACAGCACCCTCACATTCACCGCAAAAAGCGGCGCCTCCGGACTGGCCCTTCTCGACTATACCGTCGCCGACGCCGCCGGTGTTCAGTCGACTGGCGAGATCGAAATCGTTCTTCCCTTCCGAATTGATACCCTGGTCTCGACGGGGGACACCGCTCGATTTCACATCCCCGTCGATGCCGCTGTCGATTCGACCTGGATGCTTCCCGAATTTGACGATTCCGCTTGGTCATCGGGCGCCACCGGCCTGGGCTATGATACCAACGCCGATTTTCTCCCCGAAATTGCGACCACAATCGACGGTCTTCGCGACACGGGAACATCGCTTTATGTGCGCATCCCTTTCGAAGCCGAAGACGTGGTGCAGTTCTCCAACATGGCTCTCCGAATGAAGGTCGATGACGGGTTTCTCGCCTATCTCAACGGTGTGGAGGTCGCTCGATCGAGCAACGTCCCGGGGGAATCGCCGCTGCCTTGGAACGCGCCGACAAATCAGAATGCCGACGACAGCCAGGCGTTGAGCTTCGCTTCCTTCGATCTCTCAGACTCCGTTCATCTCCTGCGGGAGAATGCCAACGTGCTCGCCATTCAGGGAATCAACGGTTCCCTCACCAGTTCCGACTTTCTCCTCGTTCCCGAACTCGAAGCCAGCGTGACCAGTAGCGGGATTGTTTTGCTCTCTCCATCCTCACCTGAGATTGCCTTTCCCATGGACACGTGGTTAGGCCTGCAAGCGCAGCCAACAGGAGCCGTGACCGGCGGTACCGTATCTTGGGAGGTCATCGATGGACCGGCCGAGAGTGTGCTCTTCGACGATGCGACCGGGCCGCAGAGCGGCGTCCGCTTCACACTGCCAGGTACCTACACCCTCCTTGGCTCCGCAAGTGCGAACGGCGTCACCGCGTCCGTCGAGTTGATCGTTCGCGCCCTCCCGCCAGGGGAGGCCGTCACCGCCAGCGCGGCGGCGACCATCGAGCTCGGAGGAGATCGCACCACCACACAGGTGGCCACCATGATCGAAGCGACCCTCACTCCTCCAGATGTCACGAGTATCAATTGGACGCAATTGAACGGTCCGGCCCAAGCACTGATCTCGGATCCCTCGAGCGCCCAGGTGACGATTGCCACGACGGCCGATGGAGACTATCGTTTTCGCATTTCGGTCAATCGCCAGGGGATCACCACCTTCGAGGATCTCCTCCTCCAAGTCTCCATCGACGATTCCGATCTCTCTAACATCGCCGCCTTGGTCACGCCGGCCTCCAGTATCGAGGCAACCTCAGCCACGCTCACCGGTTCCGCCTTTATTTCCGGCAGTTTGGCCGAGGCGACTTTCTTCCTCGGCAGGACAGACGGCGGCAGCGATCCCTCCGCCTGGGACCGCACTCTCCCGCTGGGGCCCGTGGGTTCCACCGATCTGACGGTTGAGGCCAACGACTTGCTCTTTGAGACCGCGTATTACTATCGCCTCCGTCTCTCCACCGGCGAGACCTCGGTCTGGTCCGATGCGGAGTCCTTCGAGACCACCGCGAGTCTGCTCCTTCACACCACCGTCATCGACGAGACCACGACCGCCCGCGTCCGGGTAGCCACCGATGATTCCACGGCCGCGAATTGGCGGGCGACGGATTTCGATGACAGTTCATGGACGGAAGGCCTCAGCCGGGTGGGTTACGATCTCGACACCGAGTTTCTCCCCTGGATCCAAACCGACATTCAGGAGGCGATGTATACCCAAACCACCTCGGTATTCATCCGGCTGCCCTTTGAGATCAATGATCTCCGATCGGTCGAGTCCTTCGCCTTGCGCATTCGCTATGACGACGCCTTCATTGCCTATCTCAACGGCGAAGAGATCGCCCGTAGTGCCACCGCGCCTCAAAGTGGCGAACTCACCTGGGAAACCGCGGCCGCCATCCTGCGCGACGATACCGAAGCCGTCGAACTGGAAAACTATGATCTCAGCGAACATCTCGACCTTCTGCAGGGTGGGCGGAATGTCTTGGCCATCCACGGTCTCAATTTCATTCCGGAGAACCGCGATCTTCTCATCGCCCCCGAACTCCACATCGAACGCCGTCAGACCTACTATCAGAATTGGCTGGCGCCATTCGCCCTCACAGGAAATGAGGCCGCTCCCGGGGAGGACCCGGATGGAGATGGATACAGCAACCTTTATGAGTACGCGCTCGGCGGTGATCCCACAGCGCCAAATACGGTGGCCGATCTCGAGCCCAGGTGGGAGCGCGCCCCAGACGGAACCCTCCTCTTGACCTACACCCAACGGACCGACGCCGCCGCGCGAGGGCTCGAAGTCATGCTAGAGCACAGCGCTGATCTCATCTCATGGCAAAACGAAGTCAACCCGGCGGTCACCGTGACTTCCCTGGGTCCCCTCGATGAAATTCGCCTCTCTCTCGCCCCGCGACCGGATGAACTCAGCCGCTACTGGCGCCTGAGGATGACCATGGAGTAAGGCCAGGGAAACCAATGATCCACCCCGTCCAATCATGGACGCTTCGTCTCCAAATCCAGGCCATGGTGCTCAAAAAACACCTTTAGACCGGCATCGCCAAAATAGCGGCGGAGCACTTTGGGATCCGCCGTTCGAAGGTCCGCAATCACCAGGCCATCGAGCACATTGGAAAACGACTCATCGACACTGAAGCTGAGTAGCAGGGCATTGAGCTTCAAGTACTGCTTGAAGAGAACGGGCACACCTTTGCCATCGTGTTCAAACTCGGACATCAGCGCGGAGACATCGTCGATGCTCTGAATGCAATCACTGATGAGGTCCTTCTGAGCCGAGAGCTTTTCCTCGCCCTTGAATGGCCGATGGGCCCGCACCAAGCGGGCCAGGGCGGGATGGCGATGCGTTTTCTTGATGAACCACACTAACAATTGCTTCGAAAGCGACGTGTAATTCTGACTCATGCTCACGGGCCCGAAGAGGGTGTGGTATTGAGGATGACGCGCAATAAAGGCTCCGATGCCGCACCAGAGAAGCATGAGCGAATGACGCTGCTTCTGATGCCGAGCCACAATGAAGGAACGGCCAAGCTCTAGCGCTCCGCCCAACTGGTCGATAAAACCTTGCTTAAAGCGATAGAGAGAAGCGGTGTAAAGGCCGGCCAGCCCCAGGTCTTGCATGATCTCGTCAACCCGCGCCATTCGATAGGCACCGATAATAGCTTCCTCCTCGGGTGACCAAAGCACGAGATGTTCGTAGTGGTCGTCAAAGGCATCCAGATCGGCCGCCTTCCCCGTCCCCTCGCCCACATCGCGAAAAGTCAGTTCCCGTAGCCGACCGATCTCCAACACGAGATTGGGGCCTTGATCGCGCCGGATGAGGTAGACTTCAAAGCCCTGCCGGGAGAGGAGCTTCGAATCCGGGGGCAATCCCGCAATCTCGCCCACCAAGGTCTCCTGATCGATCTCTCGGGCCAGAGGCGCCGGCGGCTCGTGATCCCCCGGAGTCTCGGTGGAAGCTGCCTCCGATTCCTTCAACAAATAGGTGGAAGCCCTCACAAAAGCAGTGAGACGTTCCGGGTCCGAAAACCGGCCGATCTGGCGCCGGGACAGCGCTTTCCCCACCGTGATGTGAATCGTTCTCCCACGCTTGTTTACCAGTTCACGCGGCAAGAGCGCAGTCCGCATGCGCGGATGAATCAACCCCGCCATTTGAAAGCCCAGACCATTCCGTCCATGAAAATAGATCGGCAGAATGGTGGCGCCAGTCCGCTGAGCGAGCGCGGCCCCATGTGCGCTCCACTTGGGATCCGTCACCGCTCTCTGACCAAGGTGCCAATGCGAAACCGTTCCCGAGGGAAACAGCCCCAACACGCCCCCGGCAGAAAGGTGCCGCATGGCTTCTCTCATTGGCCGCAAATTGCGCCGGGGCGATGATTCGCGTTCGAAAGGATCAACAGGTATGAGACCCGAGGCCACCTCGGGAACCCGCATCAGGAGATAGTTCGCCAGTATCTTGGCATCCGGCCTGATCTCCCGCAAGAGATGGTACAGAAAGATCGCCTCCAGGCCTCCGTAAGGATGGTTCGCCACGACGAGGCATGGTCCGGTGGCCAAGGCCGCGAGATACTCACGGCCATGCAGCTCATAACAAACGCCGATTTCATCGAGGAAGCGCTCGATAAAGGGCTCCTCCCCATCCTGGGACCGAACCCGCTCGTAGAGGCGATTTAGTCGCTCGATACCACACAATCGCTCCATCGCCGCTCCCGCCCAGGAGTTTTCCAATCGCGGCGAAATCTCGGCAATGTTGATCAGCTTCACCGCATCAGGCTCCGTGTTCTTTCCATCCCCGGACGAAGGCTTTTTCAGAGAGTTCATGCCAGCATTTCTCCATCTGATCCTTGCTCTGGCTCACCCGAATCTCCCGATTGAGCGGTGACTTCCGGTTGGGGCTGAAATCTGTGTAATGAAGCACATAAGCTGGATGGATCTCCGAGAGTTCTTCCTTGTTCGTTTTCCACAGGAGAAGTTTCCGTACCATCGTATTCCCTTTCAGTTCCTTGGTGTAGACAACACGGCGGAGCACCTCCGATTTCGGCAATTGGAGATCTTCTAACGTTTTCTCTGTGTCCTCAATCTCCACGATACCCGTCAGTTGCCCCAGACCGGTGGCTTCCGCAGAGGGAGCCTTGTCCTCGCGAAACCGAAGAAACTCAGGCGACAAGATGCTGGCCAAGGGCAACCGGCGCTCCGTAAGCCATTTGCCCTCACCTTCATCCCAGTGGATGACCATCCGATTGATCGTTCCGCCACGCGTAGTTTCCGCGATGATATCAAGACAAGAGATCTCCACGACTTTCTCGGGGCGAATCATTTGATAGGCCACGCGATCCGAATTGACCTCGGCGTAGTCACTCTCCACCGCGAGATCACGCAAGTCCGAGAGGAAATCACGGCGCTGCTCATCCGAGAATCCACCTCCCACTCGTCCCATGATCTGAAAAGTGCCATCTTTCCGCACCAACGCTAACAAAACATCATGAAGAAGCCCCGAGCGATCGTCGATTCCCTCGGCGAAACCCACGGCCACGGCATCTACCGAATGCCTCGGCTTGACCTTGAAGATGCCCGCGGCCTCGCTACGCGCCACAATCCCTTCAGCGCCGTCGCCATCGATCCACGATTCGAACTGCTGGAGAACGGCCTTTGTTTTGTTCAGGCACACTGTCTCCACCGGATGAATCAGTTTTCCTTCGCTGAGAGCGGACTCCAACCGCTCCCACACTTGGGCGTACGTCGGCATCGATTCCTCGCCATCCCAGACGACGGCGTCGAAGGCGGCGAACTTCAACTGCTGCAATTGGGCCAATGACTCCGGATTCCGGGCCAACCGGTTCACATCGTGGACGCGTGGACGCTTGCCATCGTCCCGCTCCACATAGAGCTCTCCGGCGATCAGGGTGGTTCCCGCCACACCCGCATTCTTGAGCAGGGTCGCGGCCTCTTCCATGAACGGCAAGCCGACGCGCACCTTGCCCCCGGGATTGAGGGAAACCACCTGACCGTTTTCCACGATCAACACCGTGAACTCCCCATCGATCTTCCGGCTCACGTGATAATCCTGGTTTGGCATGCGATGCCGCAGTCCTTCCCGGTCCAGTGGAATCATCCGCGCGCTCGCCGTGCGGCGATAGTTCTGCACGTACCCAAGCCATCTGGGGTTAGGCAGAACCGTCGACGGCCCCGTGGCATAATTGCCGATCTTGATCTGCAACTGACTGCGATCGATTTCCATCTCAAGTTAGGCCTCAGACGACGCCGGTTCGGGTTTCTTCAGTTCCATGTTCGAGAGATGGAGGACAAGGGCGTATTTTTCTCCGTCGATTCGCCCTTCCAAAAAGCCGCGGTAGGGAGTGCCGCTCCGGCGAAATATCAAGGGCTGATTTCCCTTGGCGCCCGCACCCATGACGAGAAGGCTTTTCTTATTCGCCAACTCCTTGGCCATGCCGTAGAGAAAATCATAGGTCAAGCCGTTGTGATGGACGACTTGCAGTTTGTAGGAAAAGACAAAACGCTTGTAGACCTCTGAACTCTTCATCAGTTTGCCCGTCCAGGTCAACGGGATCTCCGTGGCCACGTTGGGCTCGACGAATTTGCGCGGGCGACGCTCCTTCACTTCGCCATCGGGTGACCGGACGATCTCCCAATGCACCACGCGATGCACGATCGCATTGTTCTGATCAATGTAGACGCGGGAGGCTTCCTCGAGAAAGGTGCCATAGCTCTCAATGTCCACTTCGGGATCACCCTCGATCAACGCCTGACCCACTTTGCCAAGGTCCCCTAACCGAGCTTCCAGGGCACCCAGGTCTCTATCCAAAGTCCCTCGGAGAATCTTGCGGTTGACCGCCTGACGTTTTTCTGCATCCAGCCAGCGGACCCGTAAAGGCGATGACACACTTTCGACGGTGACGGCGGCATCACGGCCCTTCGCGTTAGCTAGATTGATTTCCATATACGCCTTCTAACTCTCATTTCCGTTCACTCAACTCTGCTTCCCCCTAGATGAGACCGAAGTCCATCAGATCCAATTCGTCATCCTCGAACTCCGCCTCCGGCTGTTCCACCGCAGCTCCCACTTCCGCCAATCCGATGAGGCGGATCGCCGCCTGCTTTCCAATCGCCAACCAGATGGTGCCTGCGGAATCTCGAAAGAGAAACCCCTCATCGGGATCCAGCCCGCCGCGGTAGCTGAAGGGAAACTGAAATATTCTCCCCGCTTCCAGAGCCTCGACGAGCTTTGCCGAAAAGCCCTCCGGCGAATCCAAGACGTAGACGGAACGAATGTTGTACGAAAGATAGTCCTCGGGCGAAACTTCGTCACCGAGCTCGATCGGCGCCCGAAAACTCGAGGCGGCTTGCGTGATAGGTTCGCCGTCCATGTCGACCGGCTGCAAATCACTCTTGTCACACCACAAGCCGTCGGGATCGAAGTAGGCAAATGTCGTACCGCCACTGCCAATCAAGGTCTTCCCGTCGGAAGCCAAGGTCACCAATTGACAGGGCCCCTCGTTCTCATCCATCACCTCCTTCTCCACGTAGCCATAGAGCTTCGAGCGGTCGACTTTAGCCAGGTGACAAGCGGATTCCTCCCCCTCGAACTGCAAGACCAACGGTGTCGCCATAACGCCGATAGACTAACCAGGTGAGCTCAATCTCCAAAAGACAATTCCGTTTCCCTGAGCAAGAGTTTGACACTGGCCTCCCCCCCTCTCACTAGAGAACCATGTCTGAACAACTCTTACGCGATCCCTTTTACGGACAACTCGTTGGATCCATCGCCATTACCACCGCTCTGGCAGATCGCAAGGCCCAGGAGCAGAGCCAAAAGCTCACGGATTCTCAGGCCAAAGCCGTCTTTCATCGGGTCATCCGCACTCTGGAAGGCAGGCCGCCCAAGCCCAAGACTCCGACCTCCGCCAAGGAACGCCTCCAGGCAAGTCTCTACGAGGAACTCCTCAAATTGCGCCCCACCATTATCGTGACCAACCGGGAGACCGGCGAGAAAAACCCGCTGCCCATTCCCATGTTTCTCAAGGCGATGCGCGCTGCCAAGTATTCCCTGGAACGGCACCGCACCGGCGAAACCGGTGAGCGCCCCTACCTCGAGCACGCCCATGAGACCCTCGCAAGGGTCGAAGAAGAATCTCCAGAGGAAAAGGAGGAGGAGAACGAAGAATCGGAGGCGTCAGAGAATTCATCCAAATAACCAAGGGACTAAAATCCCTCCCACATTCCAAAACGACAAACGGCGACGAGTGCGGGACTCGTCGCCGTTGGCAAAATCTTCGAAGGAAATCGAATTCCTCCGCCAGTCGATCCAATCTGATCTAACGAGAGTAGAGTTCGACGATGAGCTGCTCGTTGACCAGGGGATCGATCTCCTCCCGCGTCGGCTCACGCATCACTTTGCCGACCATCTTGTCCCGATCCATCAACAACCAGTCCGGCGTTACCGCGGCCTGCGTCAGGTCGAGCGCCCGCAGTCCGAGCTGCTGTGACTTGGGTGATTCTTTCACCGTGATGGTGTCCCCTGGACGGCAAGAATAGGAAGGAATATCGACCCGGCGCCCGTTGACGAGCACGTGACCATGACCAACAAACTGGCGCGCGGCGCTCCGCGTGTTGCCCAACCCGAGACGGAAGATCACATTGTCCAGACGCAACTCGAGCAACTGCAAGAGTGTCTCGCCCGTGACCCCGCGACGACGGCTGGCCTCGGCGAAGTAGCGGCGAAATTGCTTTTCAAGGACACCATATTGGTAGCGAAGCTTCTGCTTCTCCGCCAGAGCGACGGCATATTCCGACTTCTTCCGGCGACCAGCCCTATGG
>JANQJH010000113.1 GCA_028281705.1 Verrucomicrobiales bacterium | reverse complement strand
GTTTTCCGAGAAGCCCGTGATGGCCATGACGACCAGACCGCTGGATTTCGTAAGATTGCAGAGCGATTACCTGGCCGTGGCGGGCATCCTCGCGGCCTCGGTGATCCTGGCCATGCGCCGGCGTGCCCGCCTGGGGCTGGGAGCGCGCCGCCGTTAGTCAAAACTCGCCTTGAGGCAATCCGTGATCTCGGCCTCACGTTCCACCGCTCGCGCCAGGAGCCACAAATAATCTGATAGGCGATTCAAGAACACCGCAGTGCGCGGTGACTCCACGGCATCCGGCGTCACGACAAGGACGCTCCGTTCGGCGCGTCGGCAGATGGTCCGCGCTTGATCCAGGTAGACCGCGAGAAGTGAATCCGTGGCTCCGGGAATGGCCCAGTTCTTGAACCGGGCGTTGAGTTCGGCTTCGATCTCTTTGGCTTGCCCGGTTAGACGGTCGACAGTCGATTCCGCCACGATTTGAAAACCATCCTGCCGATAGCGATCATGGTCTTCTTCCATGGTGGCGACTTCGCCCATGAGGAGAACCAGTTGAGCTTGGAGCTGAGCAAGCTGCCGGTTCAGGGGTTCGAGCTCTTCATCGCGGGCCTGCCAGCGGACTAAGCCGAGAGCGCTGTTGAGTTCATCGATCGCACCGTTGGCCACCACTCTGGGGTGGTTCTTCGATACGCGTCGCCCGTACATGAGATCGGTTTGGCCGGAATCGCCTCGTTTCGTGATGATGGACATGGCCGGGATCAGAGTCGCTCGTGAAGTGCTAGGATCTCCGAACGCCTTTCTTCGAGCTTGGGACCTAGCAGGGCAACCCTCAGGTTCTTTGGGGTAAAAATCGCTCTGGCAGTTTTCTGAATCTCGTTGGGCGTCACCTTGGAGAGTGCGTCCAGGTAGTGATTGGGATCGAGAGAGTCATCGTGATGAACGGCCCCGTCGCCTAACCAAAACATTTGCGTGGACGTCTCTTCAAGGCCGATCTCATGATTTCCGGCAACGTATTGGTAGGCGGCCTTGAGCTCTCGCTTGCTCGGCGCGCGATCCTTGAGGAGGGAGAGCTGTCGATAGATTTGCTTCAGGAGCTGCCGAAGGAAACGTGGTTCAAAACTGGCGTAAATGGTGAAGAGACCGGTGTCTTGAAAGACATCTCGACTCGAGCCCACACTGTAGCAGTAACCGCGCTTTTCTCGAAGTTCCTGAGCGAGCCGGGAACTCATCGTTTCCCCTAACAGAACACTCAGGAGGCGGCTGGCGTGGACTTGGGGATGACGTCGACCTTCGGTGAGAAAAGCCAGCCGCAAGTGAAGCTGCTCGGTGGGTCGTTCTTCGAGAATGAACTGGTCGCCGGGGCCATCGAGGGAATGACGAAAAGGGGAGGTGATGCGTCGTCGTCCCCGGGCCATGGAAGAAAAGGCCTGGGCCACGCGGTCGACCATCTCGCTGTGCGACTGCGGTCCGGCGAGGGCCACGACGCTATTGCGCGCTCCATACGATCGCCGACGATGAGCGAAAAAATCGTCGCGCGCGATTTTGGTTAGGGATCTCAGCGTTCCCAGGATTGGCCGTCCCAGAGAATGGTTGGGCCAGGTGACGGCCGAGAGGAGATCGTCGATGTGCGAGGAAGGTTCGTCACGGTACATGAGAATCTCGTCCTCGATGACCTGGCGTTCGCGCTCGATCTCCTCTTGAGGGAAGGTCGAATCGACATACATGTCCGCCAGGAGAGGAACCATGGTGGCGAGCTGTGAGGCGGGGGAGCGGAGGTGGTAGCAGGTATGCTCTTCGGAGGTGTAGGCATTGAGAGAACCACCGACGGATTCCGCTTGGGTGACGATGCGCTTGGCGCTTCGCCGGCGGGTTCCTTTGAAGAGCATGTGTTCCGCGAAGTGGGCCAGACCCTGACGGGAAGCGGGGTCGTGGCGCGAACCGGCGCCGGCGAAAACGCCCAGGGAGAGGCTTCGCCAAAACGGAAGGTGCGCCGTGACGACCCGCAATCCGTTGTCCAACCTCACGTCCTGATAGGAGACCATGATCTTATGAGCCTGGTATGTTCGTCGCCGAGGCCTCCGTAGTTTGCAGAAGATGGGCCGCGATTTCAAGATCCTGGGGAAAAGTGATCTTCAAGTTGGGTTTGAGATTCTCGCTCAGAATGACCGTTTCCCCCATGAGTTCCAAGGCGGAGACCTCATCGGTGACAAGTTGATCCTGCTCAGCCACATGGGCGTAGCAGCGCAGAAGGCGCTGATAATCGAAGACCTGAGGGGTTTCCATAGCCCAGAGGTTCGTTCGATCCACACTGCCCATGACGCGAAGATGGCCGTCGACACGTTTCACGGTGTCGGTGATGCGCCGGGCGCAGGCCGCGGCACCATGCTCTTGCGCCAACTGCCAGCAGCGTTGCAGATCGCCCATGGCGATGAGGGGCCGGGCTCCGTCATGAACGGCGACGTAACCGGTGGCATCGGAAACTTTCTCCAAGCCGGCCTGAACGGAGTGGTGGCGTTGACGTCCTCCGGGGACGATATGCGTCAATTTGCTCAGGGCGTATTCCTCGGCCCAGTGCCTGAGGGTCGATTCGTTTTCCTTTGCCGTGACCACGATGATCTCGTCAATGCAGGTCGCCTGCTGAAAGGTGTGCAGTGAATGCGCTAGGACGGGGCGTGGACCGAGGGGGGCAAAGAGCTTGTCGAAGCCCATGCGTCGACTTTGGCCGGCGGCGACGATGATGGCAGCGGTGGCCATGCGACTCTCTTAGTTCAGCTTGGACATCACGAGTGAGGACAGCTTCTTGTTGTCCACCGCCCCGGCTGTCTTCTCTTGCACCGCCTTCATCACCCGGCCCATGTCTTTTCGCGAAGTGGCGCCGAGGTCAGCGATGACAGCGGCGATGATGGCTTCCACTTCCTCGGTGGGCAGTTCTGCGGGTAGGTACTTCTTGAGGACCTCGGATTCGGCGCGCTCCTTTTCGGCGAGTTCGGGACGCCCTCCCTTTTCGAAGCTCTCGATGGCGTCTTCCCGTTTCTTCAACTCGCGCCGGATCACGGCCTGCGAGGCAGCATCGTCGAGTTCAGAATCGGCGCCACCCTGTTCGATGGCGGCGTATTTGAAGGCCGACTTCAGGTTTCGCAGGACCGTCATGGTCAACGTGTCTTTGGCCTTCATGGCCGTCTTGAGATCATCGAGAAGTCGATCTGATAGCGAACTCATGCGCTATCCATACTGTCCTGCAGTCTTCGCACAACCGTTTAATCCGGTCCGAAAAGCCATTGGGAACAGTCCGGAGGCGTTTCCGCATTTTTCTTTGAAAAATGGCTTGCTTACTCTGAAGAACGCGATATTGAGTCCGGCGTAGCCTCGTGAGTGGTTACACCGAGACAGCCCGATTGGTATTTCTGATCTGTAGGTTTATGGGGGTTTTCCTACAGAATCATCAATCGGGCTGTCTTATTTTTGCTGGGACGGTACCCCTGCTTGAGGCTTGCGCACCGTGCGCCGCACCGCTAGGAATCGACCACCACCGTCATGGCTTCCTCCTCTTTTTTGTTCAGCTTTGACTTTGACGGTACCCTGGTGGATGAGGAGCCCCATCCCGCGGTCAATCCTGGGCTCAATGGCTTCTTGGAATCGGTTCAATCGCAGGGCGGGATTTGGGCAGTGAATACGGGCCGAACCCTGTTCCAGACGCTGGACGGTCTGGCGCAGCATCGCATCCGGCCCTTGCCGGATTTCATCATGGCGAAAGAGCGTGAACTCTATTGCCCCGGTCCCTTGAACCGCTGGGTGGATCTGGGATCTTGGAACAAGCGCTGCCACAAGGCACACAAGCGTTTCCTGAGAACGCACCGGAAGTGCTTTGCCAGGATTCGGAAATACTTGGAGGCCGAGACCCGTGCCCAGTGGATCGATACGGTGGAAGAAACGCCTGGGGTGATCGCCACGACCAACGAGGAGATGGACCGGGTCTGTGCCTTTATCGAGGAAGTCACCGCGGGAGACGAGCTGCTCTCCTACCAGCGAAACACGATCTATTTGAGGTTCTCCCATGTGGCCTACAACAAGGGTACGGTCTTGCAGGAGTTGGCGCGGCATCTGGACATCTCCTCCCATCAGATCTGTACGGCGGGGGACAATCACAATGATCTCGCCATGCTCTGTCCCACGGTGGCCCGTTACCGGGTCTGCCCGGCGAACGCCATTCCGGAGGTGCGAAAAGTGATCGAGGGAACGCCCGGAGGCCTCGTCGGTCAAGGAAGAGCGAGTTTTGGTCTGTTGGACGGAATCGAACGTCTGTTGAGCGTCGAGAGACGGGAAAACCCATGACGGCCCGCGAGGCGATTTTTCAATGTTAGCGCCTCTGACAAAGGGTCAGTGCCGCCGTTTGGCTCGTCCGTTTGGCCATCGGTGGGATCGTGAGTATTCCTACTGGAAACTACGCACCGATCCCTTGTACCCGTCCGTTGCCCGGGCTCTCCTCGAGGTGGATGACGGACAGACGGGGGTCCTGGACATCGGTTGCGGACTGGGGCTCTTTGCCTGCTATTTGAGGGAGGCGGGCTTCCGTGGCCCGATCCTTGGGATCGACTACGATGAGCGCAAGATTCGTGCGGCCCAGGAGCGTTTGGCGGTGAGCAAGGACGCCTCGGCTGATCTCCGCTTCGTTCACGGGGATGTGCGGGAAACGCTCCCGACTTTTCACGGTCATGTGACCATTCTCGATGTGCTTCAGTACCTGGAGTCCAACCAGCAGCAGGATCTCCTTCGGCTGGTGACGGCGTCGCTTGCACCGGGCGGCTGCCTCGTGATTCGCAGTGGCCTGGCGCAGAATGGCTGGCGATTTCGAGTGACTCGTCTGGCCGATTGGTTCGCCCACGGCTGCCTCTGGATGAAGGGACGCCCGGTGAGCTATCCCGAGAAGGGGGCCTTGGAAGCCACCCTGGGCGAGGCCGGCTTGGTCGGTGGCTTCCGGCCGCTCTGGGGCCGGACCCCGTTCAACAACTACCTCGGGGTATTCCACCGGAGGCCGGAGACGGGGGAAAGACCAAACTAAAACGGGATATCGTCTTCCTCGTCGTCGTCCGCCAGCGGACCAGTTCCCGTCGCCGGGGGCGGGGCCGAGGCCATGGGGCCACTAGCGGCCGCAGCGCCACCCATGGTGGCTGCGGGTCGACTGGAATCGCCCATGGGACCGGAACCACCGCCGCCGCCGCTGCCGCGGCTATCGATGAACTGGAAGTTTTCTCCGACCACGGTGAGTTTCGAGCGGCGCTTTCCGGTTTCCTTGTCGTCCCAGCTATCGAGTTTGAGCCGGCCCTCAATGTAGATGGGACGGCCCTTCTCCAGGTACTTGGAGACCGTCTCCGCCTGTTGGCCCCAGAAGGTCACATCGACAAAGGTGACTTCTTCGCGGAGGTCATTGTCCACCCGGTACCGGCGGTTCACCGCAATACCGAGTTCAGTCACCGCCGTCTGTTTGGGCGTGTAACGCAATTCGGGATCCCGCGTGAGATTCCCGATGAGAATGACTTTGTTGACGGAGGCCATGGCGGTGGAGGGGCCGCCCTAGGCGGCGAGGACTTGATAGTGTTGCACGTGCACCTCGTCGTTCAGCTTGAGAGCGACGCGGATTTTTTCGAGATCTTGAGGTTCCGCCTCAAAGAAATAGTTCACATAGAAACCAGCGGCAATCTTGTTCGACGGGTAGGCAAATTCTTTGCGACCCAGGCGATCGATCTGCTCGAGCTTGCCCCCTTGGGCTTCAATGGTTTCGCCAACGCGATTGATCATCTTATCAATGGCCTCGTCCTTGCCGATGGTATTGAGAATGATGATGCCTTCGTATTTCCGTTTCATAGGGTATGGAGAAAGTCGGCCATCCTAGGCACGCATTGAGAAGGTGTAAAGGGACAATTAGATGGCCGGAACCGGCAATTTCGCCATTCCCTGAATCGCCCTCCCGTGCTACACCACACGGTATGAAGCACGCATTCTCAATCGTCACTCTCCTTCTCATGAGCCTCAATGCTTGGGCTGCGGAAACCTTGGTGCTCGAGGGCAAGGAGGGTCCTGGAAAGGGCAAGCGTATCGTCCTGGTCTCGGGCGATGAAGAATACCGCTCGGAGGAGGGCCTGCCCATGCTGGCCAAGCTCCTGAGCCAACATCATGGATTCCATTGCACGGTGGTGTTTTCCTGGGATCCCGAGGGCAAGTACATCGACTCGAATCATCAGCCCGGCCTGCGGGGATTGAAGGCGCTCAACGACGCGGATCTCATGATCATCGCGACGCGATTCCGGCGTCCCGAGGCGGAGGAGGCGGCGCATATCACGGCGTTCTTGAACGCGGGGAAACCCGTGATCGGTCTGCGAACCGCGACTCATGCCTTCACGGGTGGTGGCAAGTTTGGGGAGACCTTGGGTTTTGGAGAGTTTGGAAGGAAGATTCTCGGCGAACAGTGGGTCAATCACCACGGCCGGCACAAACGAGAGGGGGCCCTCGGGGTAGTCGAAGAGGCCAATGCGGGGCACGCCATCTTGCGCGGCGTGAAGGATGTCTTCGGACCCTCGGACGTTTACGGCGTGATCCACCTCACCGATGCGGACACCATCCTGATGCGCGGGGCGGTGACGGAAACCCTGGACCCGAAATCCAAGCCGGTTGAGGGAAAGAAGAACGACCCCATGCAACCCCTGGCTTGGCTCCATCCCTACACCGCTCCGAACGGCACGACCAAGGGCACATCGTTTTGCACCACGATGGGCGCCTCCGTGGACCTCGTGAGTGAGGGCCTTCGCCGATTAGTGGTCAATGCGGCCTTTCATCTGACGGGGCTGGAGGTGCCGGAAATGGCCAAGGTCGACTACGTGGATCCGTTCTATCCCAGCTTCTACGGGTTCATCAACGATGACACCTACTGGAAAGAGGCCGACTTGCAGCCCGAGGACTTCGGTCTGGGCAAGACGCCCGCCATGCCCGATCCCAAGGGAAGTCCCGAGTGGCCGTTTCGCCCGGTGAAGAAGTGAAGCCGGGCATGAGCCGGCCGGGGTAGACCCGGCCGACCGGCGGACGGGCCGCGGGGAGAGGGATGTTACGGCATTGTCACCCACCGTTCGAGGCGCGGAGCCGTGGCTGCGATAGTCTTAGGCGTATTCAAAAAACGTTATGAGACAAATCGATCAACGGCCGTGCGGTTCACGGCTACTGCAGCCCCTTCGGGAGATTGGGTTGCCGGAGAAGACGCAGTGCTGGGATTTGGAAGACATTCAGGCGGCCATCCGCGAGGCCTATGCCCAGGGAATCCCCGTGGAATCGCTCTACGGGACGGGAAACCGCGCCATCAAACCATGTGTCTGCCCCAAGCCGGCCCTGCAGCGGAGGACGAATTAAGATTCGTCTTGGATGACCTGAGGGTTCCCACCCGGGAAAAAACGGCGAGACAGCGGGATCACCTGATCGACAAGTGACCGGGGCACGGGCATGCTGCCGCATGTCTGAAAGCGAACCGGTGGAGAACGAGGGACCGAGGAGCGCCTTTCTGCCCTACCCGGCGTCGACGCTGAGCCCGAGGATTGTCCCCACGGATCTGACGTCGTTCAAGGCTCGTGGAGCGACCAAGGTGCAAAAGGTGCTGCGGCAGCAGCTCAGTCAGCTGCAGGAACAGTACCGTCGCGTCATCGATGAGTTCAATTGGAACAAACTGGTCTACGAGAGTGATTTCGGTTTTGAACCGGTGATGGGGGAAACCTACCACCTCTACGAAGTCGATGGTGGCTTCCGGCTTTCGCTGATCGGGCCGAGTGAATGGTCGCGGCGTTACGTGGGCTCTTTTCAGTTAGACTCCGATGGCCGCTGGAAAGTCCGGGAAATCGCCGAGGGGTTTGATCTCGAAACTTACCTCGATCAAAGTGAGAGCCTATGAAGATGCACCACGTGACGGACACATTTCGGATTCTCCTGATCTTGCTCGCCCTGGCGACGGCGGGACGCTTGTCAGCTCAGGAGATCGTGGCCCATCGGGGAGCATCACACGACGCGCCGGAGAATACCCTGGCGGCCTTTCGCCTTGCCTGGAAACAGGGAGCGGATGCCATCGAAGGCGATTTTCGACTGACGAAGGATGAGAAGATCGTTTGTCTCCATGACAAAGACCTCAAGCGGACCGCCGGTGATCCGCGTGAAGTGGCCCATGTTAGTCTTGCGGAGTTGCGAAAACTCGAGGCCGGCTCGTGGAAGGCGCCTGTCTTTGCCGGCGAATCCATCCCGACGCTCGATGAGGTGTTGGCCGTGGTACCCGCGGGCAAGCGTCTCTTTCTCGAAGTGAAATGCGGTCCCGAGATCATCGAACCCTTGCGCCTGACACTGTCCAAGGACGCCCTGGACGAAAGTCAGATCATCATCATCAGCTTCGATGAGGAAGTGATTCGCCAGTGCCGCCAACACTTTCCCAAAATCAAGGCCCATTGGCTCACGAGCTACAAGCAGAGTCTCCTGGGAAAATGGAAACCGACGCAAAAGCAGATTCTGAAGGTCTTGGACGGGGTGGCTGCCTCGGGGCTCGATACGAAGGCCGATCCCGATCGGGTGACGCCGGCCTTCGTCGCCAAGCTGCGGGCCTCCGGCCTTGAATTTCACTGTTGGACGGTCGACACACCGGCCCTGGCCCGGCATTTCCAGGCCCTCGGGGTGGACTCCATCACGACCAACCGGCCCGCGTGGCTTCGCGCACAGCTGCGCTTGGATCCGTCACAGTGAGAGAGAACACTGTTCGTCCGGTGCGGCTGGGGCGATTACATTACTTCTGGGAAGATTGACTGTCGCGGGCCTGGACAAGCCGATCCTTGGTCGCTTGGGCCCGTGCCGTCCAGGGACTCTCCGGGTCATTGGCACTGAGGCGGATGACGGCTTCGGCGGCATTGATGGCGTCGTCAAGTCGGCCGCGTGATTCTTGAACCAAGGCGCGGCGGTGGAAGGTACTGGCTTGCTGCGCCAGTGGATTGGCCGCATCGGCGATGGCCGCGTGATAAAACTGCCAGTGCTCGATCCAGGCCGGAGGAATCAGATCTCCGAGTTCTGCCTCAATCCGCTCGATGGTCGAGGGCCCGTAGGATTGTAGGTGCTCTGCGAGGGAGAGCGCATCGGGATAAAGGGCGGCGTCGATGATGAGGTCGGAACTGCCTGCGTCGACCTGGTGGACCTCGATGGCCAGAACGTGTTCTCCGGCAGTCAGCTCAGGAAGCTGGAACGGCCTCTGGACATAGCGGGATTCATCCGGGCGGAGGCGGGTTGAAGCGACGCCCCCTTCGGGCGTCATGTTCTCTCGATGGATCTCTTTGCCATCCACGTAGAGGATGGCGCCGTCGTCGTAGAGCAGTTCGAGCATCCACGTGGCCGCGGGAAGAGCGGCGTTCACGGTGAAGCGCTGGCGCAGGTAGAGGGCGAGGGGCTTGTTGCCGAGCGGCGTGGCGGCATAGTTTTCGCCGTAGCCGATGGGGGCTTTGCCCTTGGACCAGGCCTCGTCGTCGAAGTTGAGTTCGGTCCAGGCCGGTGATGGTTCGGGAATCGTCCTGTTGTAATGCCAGACACTGTGGCGCGAGACCAGTGCGGTATCTTCACGGAGGGGCCAGCGCAACTTCTGCGTTTCCACGAGGGTATTGAAGAGGGCGTTGTTCCTCGGATCCTCCGCCAATAAGAGGGCGTAGGACATGATGGCGGCATCGAGAAAAGCGTGGCTGCGGGTTTCTTGGCCATCTTGGGTGGCGAGGGCGCTGTGTTGAACGAGGGTGTGCGCCAGTTGGCTGCGGATCTCGCGATCCTCGGGGTCGCGTCCATAGGCCGCCGCCGCCGCCCTCAGGGCACCCTGAAAATGATGACGCGCCTCCTGAGGGCGGCCGTCCTCCGCCGCGAGTTTCCCCAGTTCGAGACAGACTTCGGAAGCGATGCAAAAAGTCCCTTCGTGGTTGTCGTTTTTCGACTTTGGTAGAGGTGCCGTCGGCAGAATCTGGGAAACCGCGTGTTTGACATAAAACGCCGCCAGGGAATGGCGATCTTCATCCGTCTGGAGATCCAGGGTGGCCTTCGCCAGACGGGCGAGCGCCTGGGGGTGATTGGGAGAGAGCCGAAGGGCCCGTTTGAAGCTGGAAACGTCACTGCGGTCGAGAAGGTATTTGAGGTAGCGGTCCTCGGTCCAGGTGGACGTCGGCGCGATGGTGCGTTCTCCCGGGACCCCTCTGAGCCAGCTGAACCAGGCATCCCAGCCGGCCGCGTTCTCCAGCTCGTCCCCGTCCTTGTTCTCCTCCGATGACTCTCCCAGGCGCTCCAGCTTCTGGGATCGTGTGAGGGGAACAGGCTGGCCGGTGGATTCGTTGATTTGATAGGCGGAAATACCCTCGGCCATCCGGGAGAGGCGCGCCGGTGCGGAGGGAGTGGACCCGGGATGGAGGTCGACCACGGAAGTGTATCCCGGACCGAGCCAGGCGATGGCTTGGGCACCGTCTTCAGTTAGGGAGAGGAAACCGTCGTGGGCGGTGCGCACGTCGCCAAACGACAGACCGGGCGGTGTGGGGATGGGAATGGGGGGCGTGATGGGCGAGGAATCGACGAGGTTCCAGGCGCGAAGTTCGGCCGTGATCTGGTCATCTGCTAGAGGAACGGAGAGGGTGAGGGCGATGGTGGCATCGGAGTTGACGTCGACCAGGAGAACCGGACCGTTGTGGGGGAGCACATCGGAGCGCGTTTCCCGGGAGGCGAGATCCCAGAGTTGGGCCACGCCGGTGACGGAGCCGAGGAGGACGTTGGGGATGTCTTGGGCCATGGCGTGTGCCGTGGGGACGAAGGCCACGCCAAGACCTCGAGCCTGCGGATCCGCCTCCCGCAGGTCCCAGACAAAGGCCTGTCGCTCGATGGATGTGAGGACGAATCGCCCGCCGGGCGCGAGGGCCATGATGCGTACGGATGCGGGATGTTCCAGGGAATGCATCACCGTCCCGGGATCGTCGAAAGCGCGGATCTCGCAGGTCGTCTGACCGCTGACGG
>JANQJH010000085.1 GCA_028281705.1 Verrucomicrobiales bacterium | reverse complement strand
GCACCGGTTTTCCCATCACCAGCGCCATCATCGAAGCGATGAAGTTTGGCGCCTACGAGTTTCTTCGCAAGGAGACGCTGGCTTTCGAACTCCGCGGCGTCATGGAAGCGGCGCTCAAGGCCAAGGAGGCTCTCGACGCCAGTTCGGAAGAGGACCACGTGAGCCGGGACCGGCTCCAGGGTTATCCTGAGGACTTGGCCAAGGAACACTTCATCGGGAACGCTCCGGCCATGCAAGGGGTGTTCAAGATGATCGGCCGCGTCTCGCGTTCCCATGCCCCGGTCATGATCACCGGAGAGAGCGGCGTCGGCAAAGAGGTCGTGGCCAAGGCCATCCATCGTTATTCCCTGCGGGCCTCACAGCAGTTCGTCGCCATCAACTGCGCCGCCATTCCTCCCAATCTCCTCGAGAGCGAACTCTTCGGTCACGAGAAAGGAGCCTTCACCGGCGCCGTCAGCCGACGGCTGGGACGTTTCGAGCAGTGTTCCAGCGGCACGCTCTTCCTCGATGAAATCGGTGACATGCCGCTCGAAGTGCAGAGCAAGCTGCTTCGCGTTCTCCAAGAAGGCCAATTCTCCCGAGTCGGCGGCAATGACACCCTCTCGACCAACGTCCGCATTCTGGCGGCGACGAACAAAGACCTGGAAACGGAAGTCTCCGAGAACCGGTTTCGCGAGGATCTTTTCTACCGGCTCAACGTCGTCCGCATCCACATCCCGCCCCTGAGAAAGCGCCCCGAAGACATTCCCCTGCTGGCACGCTTTTTTCTTCAGCGCCTCTCATCCGCCACCGCCGGAAGCGACTATCGTTTTTCCCAAGAGGCTCTGGAGACGCTCTCGCACTATCACTGGCCAGGCAACGTCCGTGAATTGGAAAACACCATCCAGCGAGCCGTTGTTCTGGCCAACACCAACGTGCTTCTCCCCAGCGATCTCCCCTTGGGTCAAATGTCCCCCACGGGAACGGACGAAGCCCCCGCCAGTGCCGACCCCACGGAAGCCGCCATTAAGACACTCTTCGAAGCCGCCATCGGCGAGGGCAGAGAACTCCTGCCGTGGCTCGAACGCGAATTCACCCAACGCGCCCTGGAGCGGACGGAACACAACCAGGTGCAAGCCGCCAAACTCCTGGGCATCACGCGGGCGACCCTGAGAAAGCGAGTCGAACGCTTCGGCCTGGGCAAGTCGCAAGATGCCTAACTTCAAACATCCGAGGGACTGAAGTCCCTCCCACTTTCCCGGCAAGCAAACTCGAGTGTAGGTCACGAGAAGAAATTGACAGGGACTTCAGTCCCTGAGAAATTCGTCACCGCCTCCCCCCTCGGGACCTCAGCCGCCCGAGACGTCGTAACAGTAGATCAGATCCTGGTCCCGAAGATAGAGGCGGCCGTTCAAAATCACCGGGTGCACCCAAATGGCGCCCCGCGGCGAACGGATCTCGCTCTGCGGCTCAAGGGTGAATCGGCCGCGCTCTTTCCACTCTTTGGGTGAAGCTTCTGCCAGGGTAACTTCCCCTTTCTTTTCGCTCACGCAGTAGATCATGCCATCGGCATAGCCGATCGCCCCTTTGCCCAGACTCTTTTCCGCCCACTCGATCTTGCCCGTCTTGAAATTCTGACAGGACCAGCCGCCGCGGCTCGAATGGTAACCATAGAGATGATCGTCCACCAAGATGACCCCGCCGTGGTGATTGCTGATGTCCTTCTCCTCGTAGAGCGTCTCCACCTCGTGTTTCGGTCCCAGCTTGATCGCCTTGCAGCCCGCATTGTAGCCCGCGGAGACATAGACGATGCCATCGTCATAGATCGGCGTGGGAATGACCGCCGTTCTCCCTTTGGGAAACTTGGCCTGCCACAACACCTTGCCCGTGGCCGCATCGAATCCTGCGAATTCCTTCTGAAAAAGTTGGATGTACTGGCGCACGCCATGGTGAACGACGACGATGGGCGAGGCATACTGGGCTTTCACCGTGAGCCCCTCGCTCTGCCAGATCTTTTTTCCGGTCTTTTTGTCCAGGGCCAACACCGACCCGAGATCTCCCCCCGGGGTGCAGATGACCTTGTCACCGTCCACGAGGACAGACTCGGTGTAGCCCCAACCTGGGACCTTGCCGCCAAAGTCTTTCACCAGATCGACAGACCAGGCGATCTTCCCATCGGTCGCCGCCGCACAAACAAGCCGACCTCGCCCTGCGAGCGCGTAGACATGGCCGCCATCGACGCTCGGCGTGCCCCGGGGGCCGTTCCCCCACTGATTGTCCAGTTCCGCACCCAACTCTTGCACCCAGAGTTCCTTTCCCGTCTCCGCATTGAGGCAGAGCAACACGGTCGTCTCCTCCCGCGTGCCCATGGTGTAGAGTTTCCCGTCGACAATGGAGGGCCCGGAGTAGCCCAGGCCCGCATCGCGGTAGAGCCAGAGGCGCTTGGGCCCCTTCTCGGGCCATTCTTTGAGCAATCCCTTGTCGGGAGAATGATCCTTGCGATCGGCCCCGCGCCACGAGGGCCACTGGGCTGACGGTTCGGCGAAAACGAGCGGTGCCGTGAAAAGGAGCGAACTGAGGAGAGTCAGCGTGACTTGCTTGGTAAAGATCTGCATGGGGATTGGGAGAGATGGTTGATTGAACGAGGCGAACTTAGAGATCATGCAGGTCGCTGCAAGTGAGGCAGTACAAAAAGTCCGACGCCTCCTTGCCTTCTCACCCCTCAATCAATTCCAAGCCGGCCCTCACGAGCCGTCCTCGACGCGCTCGACCACGTCCGGCTTCGCTTGATCCGCGGGTTTCTCGGCGGATTTCAATCGATGCTCCAGCTCATGCTTCTCGTACTCCAATCGCGTGAGCCGATCCTGGAGCCCATCCACCTGTGACTGAGAAATCTCCAGCTGCGATCGCAAATACTCCAGCCGGCCATCCTGCTCCACTGCTCCGTCCCCCGACGCCGCTCCTTGAGGAGACTGCCGTGCTTCCTTTCGCAGTCCCATGACTTCCTCTTCCAGGGCCTTGCATTTATCCTTCCAACGATCAACCAAGGCCTCCGTCTGCGCCAGCTTCGCCTGCGAGGCGTGGGCACCGGTCCGATGCGCCTTTCCTCGCTCCTCATCGTTTCGCTTCAGCCTAGCCTCACTCACCCGCAAATCGGCTCGCAATGACTCCACCTCTCCATGCAGCCTCCGGTAATCCCCTTCCCGCTCTTTCAAATCACGCTCCCGATCCTGCAAGGCTCTCTCCAAATGACGCACCTTCTGACTCAGGGCTTCATCCTCCCGGCTGAAATTCCCCCGCTCGCGCTCGATCCGGGCATTCAAAGTCTCCATCCGCCGCTCTTTCTCCGCCAGCTCCACTTGAAGACGGTCCACCTCCTTGGAGGCTTCCCGCGCCTCGGACACCGCCCGGCTGCCCGTGTCCCTCAAACGATCCATGTCCTTCTGCACCAGGGTCAGTTCGCGCACGCGTTCGTCTAACTGACGCTTCACCGTTCGCAGTTCCTGCCGCGCCTGATTCAGGGCCTCTTCGTTTCGGCGCATGTCCTGATCGCGCGCCTCGATGGCAGCCTTCAATCGTTCTTTCTCATTCGCCACTTTGGCGATCTGCCGACTGGCTCGATCCTCCAACTGCGCCTCCAGCCCCTGACATCGTTTGGTCAACGCCTCGATCTCTTTCTTCCGCTCCCGCAAGGTGGATTCGTGCGCCGCAACCTTCATGCGCCATTGGGACGCGTCTTCTGACAGTTTCTCTGTCTCTGCCGTGGAATCCTGGGCCTCCTTCAAGCGCTCATCCAAGTGGGCGATCTGACGCCGCTTGCCCTCGAGTTCCCGGGAAACTTCATGCAAGGCCCCACGCGTATCTTCCAGTTGCGCTTGCAGTTGCTCCTTCGATCTTCCCACTTCGGCCAAGGCTCTCTTGAGCGTCGCTTCCCGGTTCTGATGTTCATCGCGAACCTGCTCCAGGTGCTTTTCCAGTCCGGCATTGCGCGACTCTCGATCTTCCAGCAAGCTGGAAAAGCCGGCGAGTTCATGCTGCAGGGTGTTCACCTGCTGTTCCCGCTCGGCCAAATCCGAGTCGCGTTGGCGCAAAAGGTCATGGGCGTCTCCGGATGCCGTTCCCGCCTCATCGGCCTTCGATCGGAGGGCCTCAAGCTCGGCCTCCAATCGAGACGTGCGCGCCTGCTCCAATCGCAACTTTTCCTCGGCGAGTCGCACGTTTTCCCTCTCCGCCTCCGCACGCAGGCGCTCGGCGCTCTCCTCTTCCATCTCCCGACGTTCTCCGGCCGCCACCGCCTCCTTCCATTCCGCCGTCACACGGCCCAACTCGTCTTCGAGCGCGAACTTGTCCGAATTCAAGGCGGCTAACTGATCTCGTGCTTCACTGAGCTCGCGCTCGCGCGTCACCACCAGTTGCGCCTTCTCATTGTCGTCCTTGATCGCGTCTTGGCGTTCCCGACGCATATCTGCCAGAGCGTCCCGCAGATCATCCATATCCGACTTTCGCTCTTGCAAAAGCGTCTCTTGCTCCTCATTGCTCTTGGAAAGCGCGTCTACCTTCGATTGGGCCTCCGCCAGTGCCGCATCCGCCGCCGCCTTTCCGCTTTGCAAGACGTCGTGATCCCGGCGCAACTCCGAGAGTTCACCTTCACATTTCTCCAGACTCGCCTTCACCGCCTGGCCCAGCGCTGCTTCTTCCCGCAACTTGGTCAGCTCGTCCTTCGTCGACTCGACCACTCCCCGGAGTTCGTCCCGTTCGGCTCCCAGCCTCTCGAGGTCACCCCCCCGGCCTTTCACTTGCGCCAACTCAGTCACCACCCGGCTACGATGCTCCCGCGCCACCTGAAGTTCCGTCTGCAAATTCTCCACCGATTTCTCCCGCTCCTTTCCCTGCCGAAGCAAGGCCATCAAGCGATGCCGGCGCGCTGATAACCGGGTGTCCCGCCGGTCCAAGCATTTTTCCAAAGTCCGGACCTGAATCGACGCCTCTTCCCGCTCGCGATCGGCGCTCTGATACCTCGCAGTTTCTGCCTCGAGAGCCTCATGCAACTCCCGCAACTTCTCGCCTTGCTCCTCCGCCTTCACCAACTGGCCGCGCAAGTCACCGTTCGCCGCCTCAACAGAATCAATCCGCTCTTGCAGGATCTTCAAGGCCCGCTCGTGTTCCAACTTCAAATTTTCCTCACCCAAGTCCTCATCCCTTGCAGACTCCATGTCGCGCAGTCGAGATCGCACCTCCGCCAGCTCTTTCCCCTGCTCATTCACGTGTGCCGTCTTGGCCTCGAGCGCCGACTGCAGCTTCGCCGCTTCCGCCTCAGCACCGGACGCACGCTCCTCGAGCTGCCGGCGCTCCTCATCCCAGCCTTTTCTCTCGGATTCCAGCCGGCCTTGCAGCTCCGAATCGCGCTCCTTGTTCTCCGAACTCACTTCGGCAGGCTCGGCCGTGGCCGCCCGCGTCCCAGATCGCGCGGCCCACCCAAAGGTGCCACGCGTCGCCACGGGCGCCGGCTCAGCCACGAGCCCCCCGCTCTCGCGTTCACCCTCGCCCTCACCATCCGCTCTCGCCTCGGCGATTTCCTCCTCCTCGGGAACGGAACCCCCTCCGGCGATCCAGGCATTGGCGCGTTGTAACCAACGTTTTCGTGCTGACATAATGACCACTGAGCTCCTCACGGTTTTCGATTGGAGAACTCAAAGATATCTTTAGTATATTTGATCAAAGAATCGACAAAATTTTGCGAAGTTCTGTTGTAAATGATTTCGAGAGTCGTGGTTCATGCCACTGGTCGGCTGAATCGCATTCTCAATTCGGATAGAATCGTTCAATTTTGATAATTCCCCGGGGCAAACCACTGGCCGCCGCGCCCGATGACCGTTTTTTTCCAGAAGACTCGGTCCCCATCCCGTGACAAGATGGGCCACCACTTCACCGCATCATGCGAAGCCTCATTGACCGTCACGGCCATCTCGTTCTCGGCCTCCTCCTGTGCCTCGTGCTCTTCTTCGCCGCCTGGATCCCACGGCTGGACATCAATGCCAACACCGACGCCTTTCTCGAGGAGGAAAGTGAGAGCGTCGCCACCTACTACGAGACCCGCGGCGAGTGGGGAACCGACGAGTTTGCCGTCGTCTGTGTGACCGCAGACGACTGGTTCACTCCCGCCGGCATTGCGCGCCTACGGGAGATCGAAACCGATCTCGCGGCGGTCGATTTCGTGGGACACACCATGTCTCTCCTGGACGTCCCCTTGCTGCAGCAGCAACCGGAATCCAAGCCCAGCTTGCTCAGACTCTTCAGTCTGACAAAGAGCCTCGGCGCCGCAGACGCCAATCTCGAACTGGCGGCCAAGGAGCATGCCTCCCACAAGCTGACGCTGGGCAACCTCATCTCGCACGATGGGAAAAGTGTCAATGTTCTCGCCTTTCTCGATTGGTCCGAGATGGCCGGCAAACCCGAATCCGAAATCAACGTGCGACGCACCAAGCTCGTGGAGGGTGCCCGTCGCGTGGCCAAGAAATGGAACGCGCAGCTCGACGAACCGGTGAGACTCTCTGGCATTCCCATCATTCAAATCACACTGTTCGAAAACATGCGACACGATCTCATCGTCTTCGGGATCGCCTCGTTGCTCCTTTTCACCCTCGCTTTTTTCGTCGTCTATCGGCAACCCAGGTTTGTCCTCATCCCCATCGTCTGCTGCCTGCTGCCTCCCATCACCATGATCGGAGCCATGGCCTTCTTCCGAATTCCCATCGGATTCGTGACGTCGAACATGCCGGTCCTTCTCTTTGTCCTCGTCTTGCCCTACACCGTCTACTTCATCGAGCGCTACCGCGAGAGACGGGGGCGTCATCCCGAGGAAGACGGCCTCTCAAGCACACTGGCGGCCCTGCGCGCCATCGTGGTACCCTGCCTCTTCTCAGTCACCACCTCGATGGCCGGCCTCCTCGCGCTCGCCTCGAGCAAGATCATTCCCATCCAAGAGTTCGGTGAAACCATGACCATCGGCATGGCCTTGGGATTCGTCGTCGTCTTCGTTTTCATTGCCACTGTTTCCCGTCGATTGCCTGGTCTGAGTTTCGACGGCAAGGCAGACGGGGAAACAAAGAGGCCCATCTGGATTGTGCGACTCTTCCAGAATATCTCCCTCCGCCGGCCCCTGTGGGTTCTTGCCCTGAGCGTGCTCACCCTCGTTGCCGCCGTCATCGGCGTGCTTCGAATCAGCGCCGAGAGCAAGTTCACCAGCTATTTCTGGCCCGGCAGCGAAGTCTACCAAGGCCTGGAATACATCGATCAGAAAATGGGCGGTACCACGTGGATCGAGATCATTCTCAGATCCGAGGAGGACGGCTATTTCAATTCCGACGAAGGAATCCAGGCCCTGGCTCTGGCAGAGTCCTATTTCGCCGGCGTGGAAGAAACGGGAAACATCCTCTCGCTCGTTAGCCTGCGCGATGAAATGCGCAAGACCTTCAAGCCGGAGTGGTTCCCCAACATGACGGATTCCACGCTCCTGCAATCGATCAACTTTTTTGCCGGAGACCTCGTCAGCCAGACCACGAGCAAAGACTTCAAAACGAGTCGCATCACCGTCAGGATGAAGGAAACGGCGCCCTCGCTCAACCGCAATGCGATTCTCAGTGGACTGCGGGCCCATCTGGCCCAAAACGAGGCGGCCTTTACCGGTCTCGATGTGCAAATCACCGGCGTCTTCCCCGTTTACGCCGAAATGTTAGACCAGCTCATCGGCGGTCAGAAGGAGTCCATCCGCTTCGTCGCCGTGGCCGTCTATCTCATGCTCCTCATACTCTTTCGCTCGCCCATTCTCGCACTCATCGTCCTCATTCCCCAGGCCCTCCCCGTCACCGTGGTCCTCGGCGTCATCGGTTTCTGCGGCATTCCCCTCGACCTCGTCACCGTGATGATCGGCTCCATCGCCATTGGCGTCGGCATCGACGCAGCCATTCAGTACACCATGCGGTTCCGCTCCGAACTCGACCGGACGGGAGACCACCGGGAGGCCCTCAAAGCGGCGCACGCCACCATCGGCCGGGCCATTTGGATCGCGACATCCATCATCATTTCAGGCTTCGCCATCCTGCTCCTCTCCGACTTCTTTCCCTCCGTCTGGTTCGGACTCTTCACCGCGCTCGCCATGCTCATCAGCCAGTTGGCAACGCTCACCGTGCTTCCGAGCCTCTTCCTCGTCACCGGCTACCCGCGCCGACGCGATCAGGTGGAAGTGGGCCAGGCCGTTTCCACGCCCTCCGCTTGAAGAAAGCTCTGGAATTCTCTCAGGAGTTCCTCCTTCGCCCGCACGGCACGCGGTGACGTCCGCTTCTCCCGGGAGAAGACCAGAAGGCATCCCACAGCCTCACCAATGCCCCACTCCACTGGATGGAGCCGATAACATCCATTGGTCACGTGCGTCGTTCCGATGTTCTTGCAGGCCGGGAACAAGTTCTCCACTCGCCGGGGAAGCAGTGCGCCTAACGGAATCTGAAAACGCAGGGCGGCAAAATCGATGTAATTGTCCCCCCCGGTGCTCGGGTGCAGGTCGATGGGGTAATAACCGACACCGACACGATCGTCATACGCCATGGCCTCGACTTCGTTTTCCGGCTGGCCGAGCGTCTGGGCGCGATTGGCACGGCCGCAGTGGCTCTCCAGGATCGTCGCCTCCGCCAGGATACGCCGCGATTCACGAACGTAGGGATATTTGGCTAAACCGTCAGCTGTCCCCATGACATCCGGACGCAGGCGCAGGCCCGGGTAACCCGCACCGCCGTCCAAACGCGGCGCTTCGGTCTGCATCCAGTGGAGGAAAGAGAGACTCAACTGCTTCCCCTCATCGATCGCGCGTCGCTTCTCCTCGGGAGCCACATCGATCAATGGTTTGAGAAAGTAATCGTTCTGGGGCCAGTTGACCAAGCTAATATCACTTTGATAGTCTCCAGGCCCAAAGTTTTCCCGCGCGATGATGCGGCGATAACGCCAGAGATTGACCACCCCATCGTGTTTCTCGCCCACCGGGTTGAATCCTAACTTCCTCGGTTCGAGTCGTCTCGGATGGGTGTAGACCCAACTCAACAACTTCCCCGGCCACGGCGGCGCCAATGACGGCACAAAGTCGCGCCAGAAGGCGTAGTCCCTCGGCGGATCTTTCACATGATCTTGGCCCGGTAAATGATCCATGGCGAAGCACATGGTGAAGGCCTGCTGATTCATCGGGTCGCGCTTCTCCGCACCATGCAGTTCGCCAGTGCTCTCGCGTCCTTCCGCCCCCGTGAAGTACTCCGTCTTGGTGAGGGGGAGAAGATCCCCGAGTTCGGTCGCATCAATGAAATGAGGCGCGGTGAGCACACGCTCGCCTCCATCCGCCAGACTCTTGAGCAGCACCGAGCGGACGCGATCCCCGTCCATCTCCGCCGCCTGGACCTCGTGCTCGAGCAAGAGAGTGAGTTGCCCGCTGCTCTGGTAGGGCGCCAGCGCGTTTCGCAGCACGGCGAGCGCCACGCGCGGTTCGTGACACAGGCGCGAAACGGTCCCCAATCCCGGATTCAAATGCTGATCCTCTTGCGCCGCCGCCGTCAATGGATAGTGACGCCGATAATACTCGCGAATCTGCCGCCGCAGCTCACGGTAACTCCGGTTCGCCCCGTGTGTCTCGATCCACTGGTGCTCATCCGGCGGAACCCCTTGCGATGTCAGCTGCCCGCCCACCCAATCGGTCTCCTCCGTGAGAATGACACTCATCCCATGACGAAGGACCGCCAAGGCTGCAGCGCATCCACCCAGACTGCCGCCGATGATCGCCACCTCGGCCGAAAGCTCGCGGCCCAGCCGGCCTTCACCCCGTGCCCCCTGCCCAGACGCTCGGGGAATCCATAGTGACGCCGCCGCCGAGGCGCCGATCGAACCCTGAAGAAACTGCCGTCGTTTCATCGAACAATTCAGTCGTGGGAGAGCCGGTCGACAAGACGGAGAACGATGGACTCGTTAGGCCGTAGTGTGGATCGCTCTTCAAACAAGGCCGAGACTACGGTTTCGTAGGGCACGCCGCGTCCCTGACGCCGCTCCAGGATCTGCTGGGTGTAACGCACCGCACGATCGATCAGTTTGTTGTTGCTCGCACTCACATAGGTCATGACGTTGTCTTCATAGCGCCCCAATCGGCCCATCACCAGCGTGGAGTGGGTGTTTAACAACATCTTGAGCGCCAAATGCCGCCCAAAGCTATCCAGGGCCGCACCCGGAAACGTGGTTTCCAGGGAACCCAGCCGCCACTGGATCCCCTCCGACACATCACGGACTCGGAATCGGTGATGAATCGCCCCTTCCGTTCGTTGTCGCCGGCGTTCCAGGACGCCATCTGAAAAGTCAAACCCCTCGATCGCTTCTCTCCCCGTGAGATGTTTCAATTCGCCCCACTCCAAGGTCCGAGGATCCCGGTGCAGGAGAGCACGCCAGGCCTCGGCCGGGCTTGCGCTGCCCTCCAGGTGCAGGTAGCAGAGCGACACCGGATCGTTTGGCTGTAGATCGTTCTCGAAAGGCACTAAGGCGAAGGTCGGGGAACGCTCCGTGGTATCCGTCAACACCGTCATGCCATACGGGCCGGGCTCGTAGATGACATACTCGTCCTTTTGATAGATGGCGGCTTCCTCTTCGATAAAGGATGCCAGGATCGACTCGGAAACCGACTCCCACCAGGCCATGAGCGCTTCGACGCGAAGAGAGAGTGATTGGGCCACACGTTTGCCCCCGCTCCGGTCGAGGAAAGTCGTTCCAATGGCCACCATGAGGATCGTGCTGGCCTGCATCCGCGTGCTTCCCGATAGCGCCATGGGTCCGCTGCTGAGATTGATCTTGCGGATCGCTGAGTTCTCGATCACGCGCCTGGACCGTTCCACCTTGGCGCTCAGAATGTCGTCAGGATTCCCATAGAGAAAGAACGGCGCGCGCCGGGAAACCCGCGCCGCGAGTTCCGTGGCGCCGATGACGAACGGAGTCTCGCCGGCCTCGGTGGATGCGACCAACAAGTCCCTCTCGCCAAACCCGAGTTCACGTAGTTGCCTTTCACCGAAGTCCGGCCGGTCTTCAAAGCGTTCAATCGACCGGATGAGAGCCGCGTCCCCCCCGGCCATGAACGCCCGAACCTGAGACCTGTAGTCTTGGGCCACCATTCCCTCCGCCCGGCAAAACAGCTCCAACGAGAGCGAGAGCCGTCCCGTCGCCCCGCATCCGCAAAGGTAGACGCGATCTCCGGCG
>JANQJH010000080.1 GCA_028281705.1 Verrucomicrobiales bacterium | reverse complement strand
CGCCGGAGATGCAAACCAGTTTCCAAATAACCGAGGGACTGAAGTCCCTCCCACATTCCAAGAAAGTGGCAGGGACTTTAGTCCCTTCGTTATTTCCGGGACGAGGACCCGCAGGGTTGGGGTGCTAACTAACCGCGCTTCTTAACTAACCGCGCTTCTCTAATTCGGAGCGGATCTCGGTATCGGCCAGTTGATCACCGAAGCGCCGGCCGTGGGCCTGGGTGACGACGAGCACGATCTCCCCAATGACCACGACGGCGCCAATGAGAGAGAAGAGCCAGAACACCGTGCCGGCGCCGATGGCGCTGAAGAAGGAGGGCAATGCCAGAGTCCAGTTTCGCAGGGCGGAGGCTTTGAGGTCCATGGGGCCGCCGGAGAGCCGGACCGGTCGCAGGTGAAAGACCATCTTGCCGAAGGATCGCCCGTTCATGAGGCCGGAGGAGAAGCCGTCCTTGAAGAGGATGTAGAGTGCGGATCCGAGAGAACCCAGCGCGTGGTGCACCCAAAAGCCTAACGTGCCGATGATGACCGCGCAGACCAAGCCATCCACCAGAGCGGCGGCGAACCGCTTTCCCAGGAGGGTCTTGCGGGCGTCTTCATTGGCTGGCCGAGGAGGATCGGGGAGAGCGGACATGCCGGTGATGTTGCGGTGTGAGGCAGACCGTGGCAAGCACGCAAGGCCTCCGGTCCCTTGGATTAGTAGCCGGTCTCCCAGTTGACACTCACGAGGCGCGGCGCGATCCGGGCGCGCTCCGTCCACGAACGGTCGAAGACAATGGCGGTCACGTGATGATTGCCGGGCGCGGCGATGTCCGCGGGCCACGATGCCGTGGCGCGGGTGAACTTGCCTTCCTCCTCAAAGGTCTCGCGTTTGGCGGGAAATTCGGCAATGACGGCGCCGTCCAGTTTGGTTAGGCGAAAGACGACCCTCCCCACCTCATCCATCTGGCCTGGAGGAAGCGCGATGATACCGGTGACGCGCGGCTTCGACGGTTGGCCCCAGGCGGTGTCGACCCGCATGGGAAACATCACGGGGCCGCAATTCGCCCAGTGATCGGCTTCGAGGGAATCGACTAACTGAACCTTCGCCAGGCTGGCGGGCTGCTGGACGCTCAATGGACTGCCAAAGACAAAACTGCGGAAGAGGCGTTCGGCTCCGTCGCTATAACAGAGTTCGCTGTCCAGGGCGATGACGACGTCCTCCTCGGCGACAAACCCGGGGAAGTTGGCCCAGGGGAGCTTGAATTCCACCTCGAGCCCATGCTCCGTCTTGCGCGAGCCCACCTCGACGCCGGCCTTATCGATGACCTCGAGGAAACCGGGGCGGAGACAGAACCGCGGCGCCACATTGTCATAGGTCAGGCCCACCCAGTAGCAGTGCACCGCTCCGGATCCGGCCGCCACGGGCCAGGCCTGGCTGCGAAACTGTTCGTCCTGACGGGTGTCGAAGTACCACTCCACCCCGTCGCCTTCCCAGAGCCGATCGTTGGGCGCTCCATTGAATAGCTTGGTGTCGAGCGTGCGGAGCGCGGCGTAAAAGGCGGTCTCATCCCACATGTAGAAGAACTGCGCGGCGCGTTCCCTCAGATTGGCGTGGTGGTATTCCACCGGCGTGCAAAAGGCGTTTTCGAACTCCCGAAGGTCGCCATCGATCGTCATTTTTTCCGGTGCTCGGGTGGCCACGCCCCGGACCCCCGGCTCAAGCTCGTGGGCCGGGAGCGTTTCGCTGCCCAGGCAGAGAGTGGCGCCCACCGAGGCGAAGAGTTGAGATAAACGAATCTGCTTCATCATGAGCGCTCAGGCTACGAATCTGCGCTTGACCGTGTCGATGGAAATCCAAATTCTTCGGATACCTTGGGCTTCGACAGAGCCGATCACGGACGCAGGCGAACGACTTCTTCAGGCCGGTCTTGCAAGCCGAGGAGAAAGGCGGCTTCCTCGGAGAAATTCACTCCGAAGTCGGCCACGAGTCGCTGGTGAACGGGTTGACGTAAGTGTGGGGGGAAGACGGCGTCTCCGTGAAGGGCTCCGATGAAGGCGCCCACGACTTGGGCATAGGAGTCGGTATCGTGGCCCCACTCGATACTGAGCTGCAATGCCGTTAGGGGATCGTAATCGGCCAGGCTGAGACAGCTGAAGGCGACGACGAACGGCACCTGAGCCTCCCACTTGATCGTCTCGGCGAAGGTCTCTTCCAGGGATTTGAAGAGCGCGGCGGGTTTGCTTCGG
This sequence comes from Verrucomicrobiales bacterium, assembly GCA_028281705.1. GTDB lineage: Bacteria > Verrucomicrobiota > Verrucomicrobiia > Verrucomicrobiales > DEV007 > JAACDM01. The sequence goes on along the minus strand of JANQJH010000080.1, from coordinate 4,000 downwards.
GCATCGGCGGCCAGTTTGGCGGCGAGGTCGAGCCAGCGGTCCACTTGGCGATTGGTGTAGCGGATGTCGGCGTAGTGATAGGGGTCCGTTTGGCGCATGCTCTGCAATACCTGCGACCATTTGGCTTCGAGATCATCTCCTGTGACGGCCAGAGCGGTGGCCAGACCGGCGACGAGGGCCGCGTTGAGGTCCTTGCCCCAGCCATTGTCGAAAAAACTCAACTGATAGCATGCTTGATAGGCTGCGGCCGGTTTCCCCGGGTAGAGTGCCGCCAGCGGGAGCGACGTCATTTGCCCGCAGCAGGTGGGCAGACCCTGCCACATTCGCTCCGGAGGACGGGCGCTGGCGGGGTCCCTCCGGCCCAGGACCCAGGCGGCGGCGAAGCGCCATTCCTCCAGCCAGTCCGCGATCAGGTCCGCTCGGCCTCCTGGAAGCGGCTGGTTAGGCCAATCGAGATAGGCTTTTGCTAGAGATGCCGCATCGATGGGAAGCGGCCCGTGGAGGGCGTCTAACAAGACGAGTTTGTGCCGCGTGTCGTCGGTCACCGTTCCCGGCGGGGCGTTCTCGCCCCATTGCCCGTAGGACGCAGACTGTGTCCTCAGGGGGGCGTAGGGGCGCATCCGCAGGCGGCGTTTGGCGGCGGTCTTCGCGCTTTCGTCCAGGCGTTCGCCGGGCTTCCAGACTTTGGGTGCCTGGGGAAGCCGGGCCACGTCCTGGGACGACTGAAACTCCACCGGTCCCCCGAGGGCGTCTCCGATCGCGGCGCCGTAGAGGAGGCCGCGAACACGGCTGAGGAGGGGCGGTTCCTCGGCCGCGTGGGTTGTTAGAGGCGTGATCGTGCCCAGGAGGAGAAAGAAAACCGCTCCCCAGAGACTCACTGGCGACGTCGCCATGGCCGCCTTGCCTCAGTCGAGGCGACTCAGTTCGCGGATGCGAAAGGCCTCGCTCAGGCGCTCGTCCATCGCCTTGGTCATGCCCACGTCGAGGATGAGTTCGTGCGGCGCCTCGGCGATCTTGATCCGGTGGAGAGGGCCTTCGGGCTGTTCAAAAGCGCGAGCGAGATCGTTCAAACGCTTGATCTCCACGCCGTTGACTTCGTCGACGATCACGTGGGACACGGCCTCGTAGCCCAGGGTTGCGGGCGTGCGGATGACCCGGCTGATGAAGACCAGCTTCTCGCGGCCGGTTTCCTCGTACTCCTCGGGATGGGCCAGGGCCCAGAGCAGCTTCATGGGGGCGCGCTGCCGCCATTGATCGCCGAAGATTCGGAGATAGGGCTTGGTGAGTTCCTGAAAGACCATGCCGCCGGCGATAAAAAAGCGCGGGCCTTCGTCAAAGAGATAGGGATCGATGAGGTAGTCTTTGTGGGACTTGCGAGTCATCTTGGCCATGAACTCCAGGCGCTCGCCCTCGCGAAAGACGACCATGGGGATCTCCTGACCGACCTGGCAGGCGCCGCGGACGATATGGCTGAGGTTCAACTTTCCGTAGACCGGATGGTCGTAGTTTCCCCGGTGATCAATGGTGTGCCCGCCGATTTCCAGCAGGACGTCGCCCACCTTGATCCCGGCCTGTTCCGCCGTGCTCTTGGGAACGACGGTGGTGACGTAGACGCCGCCGCTGCCGCTCTCCAGTTTGAGATACTTGCGCAGTTGGTCATCGATTTCCCGCGCATAGGTGAGGCCCAGGGTGGGAAAGCCGGCGTAGTCCCCATCGGCCAGGTCGTTGAGAAAGTGTTCGATGATGGGCGAGGCCAGCACACGGGAGACCTGTTCATCCGAGTCATAGCTCATGAGCAGTCCGGCGAGCTTGTCGCCGTGCAAGACGGGCAACACGTAGCTGCCGGAGTGGTAGCGAAGTGAACCGCGCGTTTGGTAGGTGAGAAACGGCGTGCCCTCGAGAAAGTAATTCTCCACCGAGACCTCGATCAACGGGCAGGGCGTGGTGTCGGCCAGCCCGGTGTCCTTCACCTGCCAGACATCGAGGGTGTCGCCCACCACGGGAGAGGTGTCGAGGGTCAGTGGCCGCGCCTTGTCGAGGAAATCGGAGTCGGGGTCTTCGAGTTCGATCAGACTCAGATTGGCTTCGTAGTCGACCACGGCCACGCGGCCGGTGGCTTTTTCGCCGGACACCGGTTTTTCCAGCTCCACATAGGTGGCGTTGGCCACGATCTGGGCCGTGACGAGCACCTGACCCTTCTCCAAGACCACGCCCAATCCGCGTCGCGTCGTGGGTTTCCCCTTCTCCCAAGGCTGGTAGTAGTTGTAGGCCTGGGCCGTGACATTGACGCGGATGAGCGATTCCTCGAGGCCGATTTCGGGCGCCGGCTCTTCCGCCGAGCTCGGTGCGGGGGCCGCCGTTTCAGCCTGGGAGAAACTGGTGGCTGCCGCCAGGATGCCGCAGCAGACGATGGCTGCGTGGAAAAAATGGGATTTCATTCTCATGACAGTCAGTGGGAAGAAAGAAAGAAAAGAGAGAGCGAACTAGTTGAAGATCACAGGGGCGTCGTCGTCCTCGTCACCGAGATAACTTTCCAGGCCGATCTGATACTTTTCCCGAATTCTCTGGTTGGCGTCCTCCACGCGGGCCGCTTCCAACACGAGGGGTAGTCCCGAGCCGACGAATTCGATGACGAAGAACTCGGGTTTCTCCCGCGGGTGCAGCGCGTCGTAGAGATCCTGCAGGGTTTTCACGGGAACGTCGTTGACCTTGTCGACCACCGAGTGGCGGAATCCACGAAAATTGGTGTTGATGGCGTCCGGGAGAATGTTGGTCAGGACGATGATCTCCGGGCGGGTCTCAAAAATCTCGTCCTGGACGTAGAAGGCGTAGAGATGCCGGGCTGCCATTTTCTCGATGTTGTGGGCCGCCAGAAGGTTGCGATTCAGGGGCTGGAAGGTCAGGCCGGCGAAGGTGATGTAGCGCGGCTGTTTGTCGTAGGTGTTGGCCTGAATGAGGTAGGCGTCGAAAGGCTTGAGTTCGATCTGCACCGTCTTGGGCTGGCGATCGCGGATGATCTTCATTTCGACGATCTCGCCCTTGAATTTGCGCTCCACGATTTCGTTCATGTCGACGAACTCACCGTCGACCTCGACGTAGCCGTTGCTCGCGATGGGATGCCCGTTGATCTCCAGGAGGACGTCGCCTTCCTCGAGCACGCCGTCACAGGAACCGCTCTTGGTCACGGAGGCCACCAGCGTTCCGATGGGGCTGTCCGGGCGCAGGCCGAGGGCGGCCCGCTGGGCCTGGTTGATGAGATCGAAATCACTGATGGCGAGGTCGACATAGCGATCGTACTGGCCGTCCTCGACGTCGCTGAGGAAGCGTTGCAGAACGGGCGTGGGGATCATGTAGCCCACGTTTTGCGCCACGGCGCCGGAAATGCCCTGGAAGGCCACACCGACGACCTTGCCGTCCTGGAGGACGGGGCCGCCGCTATTGCCCGGGTTGATCGCGGCGTCGATCTGGATGGCCAAGTGCAGGTCCGCCCCGCTGTGGCTGTAGGGCTGGAAATCGATGCGGGAGACGACCCCGCGGGTGGTGGAGAGGCGCTTGCCCCCCAAGGGGTAGCCGATCACGGTCACGGTGCTCTCCAATTTGGGGATGTCCCCGATGGCCAGGGGTTTGGCGTTCTCGAACGGGATGGGATCGGTGCATTCCAGGAGGGCGAGATCGCAGTCGTGGGCGATGTGGAGGAGCCTGGCGGCGTATTTCTCGGGGTCGCCGTATTTCTTGATCAGCAGACGGGTGCTATCGGCCACGACGTGGGCGTTGGTCACGAATTGGTTAGGTCCGATGAGAAATCCGGTCCCCGTCCCGCCGGACTCGCGCCCGCCGTTCCACGGTTGCTGGTAATCTGGGACGAGGGAAGCGCACTCGATCTCGACGATGCTCTCGTAGAGTTCCCGCGAGGTGTTGGGCGGGCCTACCGGGGCGGAAAGCGGCGCCAGGGCTTGGCCGGAGCCCGGTTCCACGCCTTCGGGGGCGGCGGCGTCTTCTC
>JANQJH010000055.1 GCA_028281705.1 Verrucomicrobiales bacterium | reverse complement strand
ACCGCATCAACGGTCTCAAGCTGGGGGCGGACGACTACTTGGCCAAACCGTTTAGCCCGCGCGAACTCGTGCTGCGGATCAAGGGTATCCTGCGGCGTGCCAAGCCGCCCTCGCGAGATGTGCAAGTGAAAGTCGGCCCTCTCTTTTTGGACAAGTCGAGCTTCCGCTGCATTCTGGACGGGAAGACGCTGGAACTCACCAAGACCGAACTCAAACTGCTTTCGCTCCTGGTCGACAAGCATGGCACACCAGTGACGCGGGCGGAACTCTTGCGGGATGTCTGGGGCTTCAGTGACACGGTGCACACCCGTACCTTGGACACCCACATCAAACGTCTCCGGGGCAAGTTGGGTTTTTACGGGCCCTGCCTGCAGACTATCCGCAACGTGGGCTATTGTCTGAATCTCAATTGCCGGATGTGCGAGCAGGAAGTGTGTGAACCGGGGGGGTGAGCGCCATTCGTCCTCTCTTCGCGCCCTCGCAGAACGCTCACGCGTTCTTCTACGTTGGTTCGGATGCGCAAATGGCGAAGAGTTCGTGCTGCCCTTTGCCTTTGATATCGTGAAACCCTAACGAAGTGCCTTGGCAGTGGGCTTCGACGTGTTTCCAGGTTTCGGCGTTGACACAGACGGTGCCGGGTCGAGCGGAAGTCTCCATGCGGGCGGCGGCGTTGACGGTGTCTCCCCAGATATCGTATTGGTATTTTTGTTTGCCAACGACGCCGGCAACGACGGGGCCGGTGTGGATGCCGACCCGGAGTTGCCACCCGATGGGCAGGGCCTCGGCGGCGCGGATCATGTCCAGGCCGCACTGCACGCAATCGAGTGTGGGGTTGGGGGATTTGCTCAGGAGGCCGGCGGCGCAGAGGTAGGCGTCGCCGATGGTTTTGATTTTTTCCATGCCGTGGGCACGTGTGAGGGATTCGAGTTCTTTGACGAGAGACTGGAGATCCCGGTGGATGGTTTCCGGCGTGCGTTTTTCGCAATAACTGGTGAACCCGACGATATCGGTGAAAAGCACGGCGACGTTTTCCACCCGGCGTGGCTTGACCTCTCCGGTCGTTTTCAGTTCCGCCGCGATGTTGGCCGGGAGAATGACATGGAGGAGTTCGTCGGAGCGTTCCTTCTCCTTTTTGATCGTCTCCAGGTAGGCCGCCTCGCGGTCTCGGAAGCGCTTCTTCTCCAGGCTGGAATCGATGCGGGCCTGAAGAAGGGCGGGGTCAAAGGGCTTGGGCAAGTAATCCTCCGCTCCCATTTCAATGCAGCGCGCGACCTGGTCGGAGTCATCTGAAGCCGACAAGACGATGATGGGCAGGGCGGACGCCGGCGGGTTGGCCTGAAGGTGTGCCAGGACCTCATAGCCATTCATCTTGGGCATTTGGATATCGAGCAAGAGAAGCTCGTAGTGATCCGACCGCACCTTGTCGATCGCTTCCTGACCATCGTCTGCGGTTTCCACCGCATGACCCAGGCGTCGCAGACGCCGGGCCAGCATCTCGCGATTTTGCGGGTCGTCATCCGCCACCAGGATGGTGCCGGCCTCGTTGGACGTCTCTCTCTGGGAAGGAACGGCGCCCACCGGCTGAGTACCCTTGATGTCCTTGTGCATCAGTGAGACCGAGGGGGCGGCGCTCGAGTCGTTGAGGCTTGTGGTCGAGAAATTCTTGTCGCCCAGATTCGTTAGGACGAGTTCAAGCAAGCGGTGGGCTGCTCCCCGGATCTTGGAAAGATCTTCGATACAGGCTTCATCTTCGAGATCCTCGGCGTCTTCCTGGAGGAGTTCGGTGTAACCAATGATTTGGTCGATGGGAGTCCGCACCTCCCGCTGAAGATGGTTCTCATCGAAGCGGACCGCTTCCGGAATGCTGTCGTCGAAGAGATCGTTGATGACCCCGAGGAGACGGCGTCCGGCGCCGTGAATCTTGCGGAGATCGGGGACGAGTTCCGAACGGCCGTCGGCCGCATCTTCGTCCTCTGCCTCTTCGATGAGCATTTCGCAGAACCCGATGATGTGATTCAGCGGGGTCCGCAGATCGTGCTTCAGGTTTGAGGGCGGGGACTCGGACTCAGGTGGCATGGCATGACATGGTCGATCGAGGCGGCGGGGCCGGCGCGCCAAAAAATGATGTTCCCGAAATGAGAATCCCTTTGTCCCCGTGAAGCGAGCCTGAACTCGAAATTCTCTCGCTTTTCGTGCGCGATCAGATCTCGCCGAAGCCTTCGACAACGACTTCGAAGACGAGCTCGGCGTCTTTGTCAGCTCCAAGCGGTCGTCCCTTGGCGGAGACGACGAGGCAGTGGTGTTCGTCCACCGGAGTGGTCAGCGTTGGGATGGTGATTGGCCGTTTCTTGATCGGCCGCAGGCTCATGATGATGGGATGTTCGCTTGCGGTATCTTTCGAGCTGGCCCGGGTCATCTTCTTGTAGGTCTTGATGCCATCCAGCTCGGTATCTTCCTTTGCGGGGATGAGGACGGCAAAATAGGGATACTCCGTGGCCCCGAGATGGTTGCCATCGGCGGGGATCTTTCCGAAACGCATGGTGAAGACGCCCTTGTAGAGTTCGTCGTCACGGTAGTCGCGCAGTTCCTTGTGAATCCGCACGACGCCGATGAGGGCGGCGGTGGCCATGGTATCGAGGCCGGCCTCCACGGTAGCGGGCGCTTCCTTCAGGGGAATCTCCCGGCTGAGCCAGAATTCAAACAGGGGCTTCCCGTCTTTGAGCACCTGGTGACACGATTCCCCGAGGACGGCTTTGACCGCCGGGCTGACCTGCTCGGGAGGGGCGATCGTTTCGGACTTGGTGGTGAAGTCGGCCAGGCAGACGCCGGCGTTGAGGGCCCATGCAGTGAGGACCGCCAGGGCAGTGACGGGGGTAGGTGTCAGGTTCAGCATGAATGAATGATCGAATCTAGAGGGCGAAGGCACCGACGTAGGCGCTCCGCAGACCGGTGGTGTCCCATTTCACATTGAGGGCATCGCCGCGATAAGCAAAGGTTTCGGTGAAAGCGGCGATGGGATTCCGGATCTTGGTCAGGGGCGGGTAGTAGAGATACTCGTTTCCGCAGACGTGATCGTCATCGCAGAGACAGCGGGTGGTGATCTTGACCAGCTCGCCCGCCTTGACTTCGGCGCACGTGCCCTCTTTGAGGCAATTGCCGATGGTCGATTCGATGGGGAGGGCATGGGTGTCGACCACCTTGCCGATGAGCTTGGACGCGGTCTGCCTGGCGAAGCTCGTCAGGGCTTTCCGCTGTTCGCCGGTGGCCCGCTGGTCGAGGATCAAGACGGTATCACCTTTGGGCTCCTCGTACTTGATATCGCCCAAGGTATCCTTGGTGCGGACAACGGCGATCACCTTGAGACCATCGAGGCGGGTGCCGTTCCAGGTGCCCCGGTCGATGCTCCAGACGAGCGTGGCTTCCTTGCCGTCCGAGCCCATTTCGGCGTTGGCAAAACAGGGACCCGTGTAGACGTCGCAGGAACGCACCTCGAGGTAGCTCCCGGTGATCGTCGCCGATGAGTGAGGCGTTGGCTGGCGGGTTTCGGCGGACAAGTAGGCGGTCGTGAGGGCGAGGCCGGCGAGTGCGAGCAGGCCCGGTCTTCCGGATAAGGCTGTTTTCATGACGGGAGAGTTAAACCCCAGCATAGCACGATCTTCCGCACTGGCACTCGGCCTTTTCCGCGGGCTCGCCGTCGGGACCGAATCCTTCCTGGGTCTTGGCGCACCAGAAGGCATCGCTGGCAAAGGCGTCGTCGGCTTCCTCGCCGGGTTGCTCGTAGAACATCTCCTTGGAGCGGAGAAACTTGCACGGCGTGGCCACCTCGGCGGGCTGTAGTTTGGGATGCGTATTCATGACGTGAATGAATGAATGAACGAACAAATAGGTGATTCTTCTTCTTCTTCTTCTTCTTCAGATTGTGGAATGTGAACGAATGACTGGCGTGACGTGCGGTGCGGTTAACCTTCCGCTTGCAGGCCGGCGGCGATGAGCACCGCTCGCTTGACGGCGGTCTCCACCATCTTGGTTTTGTAGCCGTTCTTGCTCAAGGGGGCGGCGCCCTGGGAGGCGGCAGCCCCGCACTTGGCGGCGATCTCCGAGGACACGGCCGCGCCGTTCAGGACGGCCGCTGCTTGAGAAGCGACCCAGGGCGTGGGCGCCACGTGACCGAGTACGACCTGGGCCTTGCCACCGTTCGCTTGGAAAGCGACCGAGGCCGTGGCGTAGGGCCAGTCGAGGCCGCGGCGATGCCGGACTTCATAGGTGGCGTTTTTCAAACCGCTGAGCGGGACTTCGATGGCCGTGGCGATCTCGTTCGGCTTGAGCACGGTTTCGCGCTCGCTCTCCGACTTCGGCGTGGCGAAGAACTCGCTCGCCGGGATCCGCCGTGACGACGTCGCGATGGTGGCTCCGAGGGCGATGAGCGCCGGTCCGAGGCTGGAGGCGCTGACAAACTTCGCCTTGCCGCCGTTCCCAAAGATGGCGTGGTAACGGTTGTCACCCGCTTCCACGAGCGACTTGCCGTCTTTCTGGGCCAGCAGCCCCATCCCGTTGCGGTAATACCAGCAGCGGGGACGCTGACAGAGATCGCCCCCCACGGTGCCGGTGGAGAGCATCTGCGGACTACCGAGGTTGGAGGCGGCCTTGGCCAAGGCGGGAAAATGCCGCGCGATGGTGTTGTCCGAGGCCAGGGCGCCCATCGGCGTCATGGCGCCAATGGTCACGGTGCCCTTGTCCTCGTCCACCGTGATGTCGTTGAGCCCGAGGTGTTTCAAACTGACCACGCGGTCCGGCGCGGTGATGCCCTGCTTCAAGGACGTGATCAGATCCGTGCCGCCCGCGAGGATCTCCGTTTCTCCCCATTGATCACCGAGGAGCGAGACCGCTGATTCGATCGTGGATGGCGCTGCGTATTCAAATGCCTTCATGAATAGTGATGAGATAGATAGATGATGCTTTCTTGCTCTTCTCTGGTTAGGCGAGTGCGGCGAGGACTCGTTCAGGTGTTAGAGGCAACTCGGGGACGCGGACGCCGATGGCGTTGGCCACCGCATTGGAAAGAGCGGCTCCTGGCGAAATGACAGGGGGTTCGCCCAGGCCGATGACCCCGCGTTTTTCATACTTTTCTCCGGTCATCATGTGGACCTTGAGATCGCCCACGTCGCTGATGCCGGCCAGGCGGTAGAACTCCATGTCCGCATTCAACATCCGGCCGGTGGTCGGATCGTAGAGCGCTTCTTCGAAGAGGGCGAAGGTGATGCCCATGATGAGTCCCCCCATGACCTGGCTCTCTGCCGTTTTCATGTCGAGGATGAGCCCGCAGTCCTGGACGGCGACCATCTTGTTCAAGGTGACGACGCCGGTCTCGGTATCGACGGAGACATCGGCGATCTGGACGCCGCCGACACCTTCGTCGATGAAGCCCTGTTCCTTGGCCTCGGTGCGATTGTTCACGCCCCGCTTGGTGATGGCATTCGTACCTAACAAGGCGCAGGCGTCGGCCCAGGCGATGGCGTTGTTCGGGTGGTTGATTTCCCGGATGACACCTTCTTTGGCTTCGAGCGCATCGGCGTTCCCTCCGAGGCGCGGGGCCACGACGGCGAGAAGCTCGTTGAGTGCCGCGGTCGAGGCGAGACGCGTCGAGGTGGCAATCCCGCCAGTGGTCGTGCTGCCGCCGGAAGCACCTGAGGCGGGGTAAGAGTTCTTGCCGATCCGGGCTTCGATCGCTTCTAACGGAAGCCCCAGTGTCTCGCCCGCGACGATGGCGATGAGGGTCCGAGCGCCCGTGCCGAGGTCCTGCGTTCCGATGGAGGCGGAAACCGATCCGTCGGGATTGATGGTGACCTCGCATTCGGAACCGTGACCCAGTCCTCCCCAGGTGTGGAGCCCGAAGCCCAAGCCGCGTTTGACGGGGCCGGGAGAGGCATCGCCCCGGAGGTGAGATTTGCGGTCGTAGCCGATGAGTTTCGTCGCAATGTCAAGCTGCTCGGCGTAGACATCGGGCCGATCCGTGAGACCGAGGTTCTTCTTGTAGAATTCCACCTGATCCATTTTCAGAGCGGCGGCCGCGTCCTCCAGGGCCGACATGGTGAGGAAACACGTCTGCGGATGGCTGGGAGCGCGCCAGGCGCGTTGACCGCCGCGATTGGTGCGGATGCCCTTGATGGTAGTCTTGAGATTGGGGACGTTGAAGACATAGGGAAAGGCGCGCATGCTGTAGCCGCCGCTGCCGCCGGTGCCCCAGAGCTCGCCTTCGAACGCCGTGACCGTCCCATCGCTCTTGGTCCCCACTTTGATCTTGGCGTGCGCCGAAGGGCGGTTGCCCGCGATCGCGAGTTCGAGGTCGCGCTCGAGCATGAGCTTCACCGGGCGTCCCGTTTCCTTGGCCATGATGGAGCCGATGATGCCCCACTTGTCGTGGCCGAACTTTGAGCCGAAACCGCCGCCCATGTACTGGCAATCGACATGCATCTTGGAACGCGCGATGCCCACGGCGTCATCCAGGCGGTCGGCATAACGCGAGACGTTTTGGGTGGAGGGCCAGAGGAAGAGTTCCCCGTCCCGAACCTCCGCCACCTGACCGTGCGGTTCCAGGCAGCAGTGGGTGATGACGGGACAGCTGTAGTTCCCTTCGACGACGACGTCGGCCTCATCGAGTGCTTTCGCCAGATCGCCCTCTTCCTTGTCGGATGGGCGTCTAGCCAGGGCCGGATTGTTGTCATCCACCTGATGATCCAGCGGCGTGTAGGAGACTGCGATCTTTGCCAGGGCATCGGTGGCGATCTCTTCGCTCTCCGCGGCCACGGCGGCGACGATCTGTCCCACGTAACGGACTTCGTCGTTGATCAGATCTTCGTCGACCCAGGTGGCGTGGACGCCGGGCATGGCGGCGGCGGCACTGGCATCGATCGATTTGACCTCGGCGCGGGCATAGGGTGAGGGGAGGACGCGGGCCCAGAGCATGCCGGGCAGGTTGACGTCATAGGCGTACTGGGCGCGCCCGGTGGACTTGGCAGGGCCGTCGAGCCGGCTGATGCGTTTGCCAATGAGAGAGCGATTGCCTTTTTCGGGCCAGGATGCGGAAGCCATCAGGCACCTCCTTTCATCTTCATGGATTTGGCCGCATCGAGCAGCGCTTGATTCATCCCGGCGTAGGTGCCGCAACGGCAGAGGTTGCCGCCGCAACCGCCCTGGGCTTCTTCCAGGGTGGCGTCGGGATTCTGGTTCAGGACCGCAGTGCAAGCCACGACGAATCCCGGGGTGCAGAACCCGCATTGTTGGGCGTCGTTTTCCACGAAGGCTTCCTGGACAGCGTTCATTTGATCCGGCGTTCCCAGGCCTTCGATGGTGGTGATCTCGCGACCCTCCGCTTCGATGGCCAGCATGGAACAGGCATAAGCCGGATCGCCATCGACGAGAACAGTGCAGGCCCCACAGGTGCCGCGGTCACACACTTTCTTTGATCCCGTGAGGTCGAGCCGATTGCGCAGAGCGTCTAACAGAGTCACTCTCGGTTCGAGATTGATGCGGTGGTTTTTACCGTTGATGCTCAGGGTCACGGGAATCTCTCCAGGGCCGTGCACCTTGGGCGCACTCTCGGCTTCTTGAGCGTGCGCCTCGGCAATCAAGCCGGTCGCTGCGCCACTGACGCCAAATCCCTTGAGAAATCCACGCCGCGAGAGTCCCGAATCCGAAACTTGAGACGATGTTGGTTCCTCAGACATGGTAGTTCGTTCGATTGATGGCTCTGTGAGAACATCCTCCCTCGATCGGGATGAGGAGAGAAGAAAGCTCCCGGGCAAAACCTGGAACCCCGTTTTACGACGGATTGAGAAGGCGAGGCAATGTCAAAGAGGCGGATTGGGGCATCGGCGGACCGGTGTCGCGGACTTGGCGAGAAGAGGGACTGGGGGGCGGTTTTTGGGGGTGGGCCACCGCTTTATCGGGCGGCTTTGGGACTCCTCGATTGGCGGATGCCCGTTCACCCGTTCTCGACTGGCATGCCATGGGAGGTTCTAGGCTCGACTGAGGCCCGAGTACTGCGAGGGCTACCACAACCTACCCATGCGATTGCGCTGGGGCGTTTCCATGATCCCAAAGTAGCTCGTCCCCAATTTCTCCGTTCTGAAATGATGACGTAGATGAAATACGCGATCGTGTCGATTGAGGAATCCTTCGATTGGGATCACGCATGGTGCATGTTGGTAGAAATTCGAACGAGCCATCGCTTGTCATCACTCCTTGACGGCGCCTGAAACCGGCGTGTAGAAGCGATGATAGGAGAATGGGGCGAGAGATGACGAGTGGTAATCATTCCTTGGGCGGCTTTGAGAATCTGGATATTCTTGGTGGATTGGAGAGGAGCCAGAGCAGCCGCCTACCGCTTCCGCCTCTTCTTCAGCTCCCTCCGCATTGTCGCCACGATGAAGTTGGAGACGGACCGGTCATCATCGGCAGCGGCCTCCTTGATCTCGTCGAGGAGTGCCTTCTCCAGGGAAATGGTCGTTTGGGTCATCCCCTCGGCACGGCGGTAGTGCTCGGAATACTTGGTGACGGTTTTCTTTCGGGGGACTCGCTTGGCGCTCATGATCCCATGAATAGCAATTGGGGATACACGATCAAGAGGAAAGTTCACGGTGAATCGGCCGCGACGCCCGGATGCGGACACTTCGATTTCGCTAGCGAACATGCGTTCAATCGACCGAGATATCTCCCGTTCTGATAACCCGTTAATTATCATGATTTTAGGTTGCGCGAAGAGCTTGGCAAAGATCGTGCTGCAACCTATCATCGCCTACTCGACAGTTCAGTTGGGTGCGGATACAAGCTACCATGACTACCTTATTCAACGAGATTCGATTTGCCACCCGCTATCTCTCTAAGGGGCCGGGCTTCACGATTGCGGCTCTGCTTACACTAACGCTATGTATCGGAGCAAATCTGACGATCTTCTCGGTGGTTGACACGGTCTTGCTTCGACCCCTCCCATTCCCGCAAGCCGAGCGATTGGTCACGATCTACAACAACTATCCGGGGTCTGATCTGGGTCGATCGCAGTCATCGTATACCAATCTCTACACTCGACGGGGAAACATTGAGGCCTTCTCGTCGATTTCCGGATACCGGCAGAGTGCGGTGAACGTCGAAGAATCGGGATCGATCCAGCGCCGCGAAATCTTGCGAATCTCCGCCGAATTCTTTGACACCCTCGACACCCCGATGGCGCTTGGGCGAAGTTTCGTCGAGGACGAAATGACCTTTCAGACACACCATGTTACTATACTAACATACAACTATTGGCGGCGTCAGTTCAAGGGAGATCCGAATATTCTAGGCGCAAATGTGAAGGTCAATGGCTTCAATAAGACAGTCATTGGTGTCTTGTCGCCGGGATTCAGGTTTTTGTCGGCCCAGCCGCAGCTCTTTCTGCCTTTGACATCGTCCTCGGGGCGTCGTGGCATGGGGAGCCTGCACAACAGCACGGATCTCCACATGATTGCCCGCTTGAAGCCAGGCGCCACGATCAGGCAAGCGCAGAGCCAGATCGATGCACATAATGTGATGCTTGCGCCGAACTTTCCCTATGCCAATGCCCTGGAAGGCATGGGATTCCATTCGGTTGTGGCACCCTTGCAAGCAGACCATGTGGCGGGAATCCGGCCGACACTGGTGCTTTTGCAGGTCGGCAGCTTGTGCCTCTTCCTCATCGGTGCGGTCAACCTTTCCAATCTTTTGCTAGTGAGAGCCAATGCGAGAGCGAGAGAATTCGCCATTCGACGTTCGCTCGGGGCCAATACTTGGCAACTCTCGCGGCAGATCTTCACGGAGATCATGTTTCTCTCCGTTCTCGGTGGCCTCGGTGGGCTTGCGGTCGGTTGGCTTGGAATACGGCTGCTTCCGGTGTTCGGCGTTGACCAGTTGCCCATGGGCATGCACGTGTCTTTTGATCGTCGAATCGCGTTGGCGGGATTGCTGGGAGCCTTGGCCGCGGGCGTTGTCCTGGCGCTGCCGGTTCTCTGGCTGAGCTTGCGCCGTCAGATTGCGACGGTACTGGGATCAGGAAGTCGAGGTGTTACGGTGGGCCAAGCTTCTCAACGCTTGCGCCACGGTTTCGTCGCCACTCAAATGGCTCTTTCATTCATCTTGTTGGCTGGGACCGGACTTCTCACTGTCAGTCTAAAACGCACCATGGCGATCTCTCCCGGATTCAAAATGGAACAGACGATGACGGGGCATATTTCAGCCGTGCACAACCGCTATTTGGCCAATACGGCGCACACAGACCGAGCCGATTTCGCCAACCGCGTGGTCACTGAATTGGGCGCACTTCCCGGAGTGAGTGCGTCGGGAATCACCACCTCACTTCCTTTGCACGTCGTGGCGAAAGACGTCGAGCAACGTGCCATGACTCCGGTGGGGAGCCTGTCGTTGTCCGGCGAAGGTCTCCCCACAGCGATACCGTATGTTCACGGCATTGCAGGTGACTACTTTCAAGCGATCGGGGTTTCATTGCAGGCTGGGCGGCTCTTTGACGAAACGGCGACTCCGCGCGACGCCAACACCTGCATCGTCGACGAGGCTTTCGCCAATCGGCATTGGGCCGGCACCAATCCTATCGGCAGACGCATTTACAATGGTCCCACAATCGACGACAACATGGTCCCGTTCACGGTGGTTGGCGTGGTGTCGTCCGTCAAGCATGCAAAACTAACCGAAAAAGATTCAGGCGGCACCATCTACCTCCCGTTGCGGCGTCATGTTCTGAAGTTGGACAATCTCTATGTCGTGGTCAGAACCGGGCAGAAGCCTGAGTCGATCGGACCAATCATGCAGAAGATCATCCGAGATATCGATCCTGACTTGCCCCTCCACGACCTCAAAACCATGGAGACGCGTCTTTCAAACTCGCTCATCACTCAGCGATCTCCCATGTTCCTGGCCGGGATTTTCTCCGTATTGGCACTGCTGTTGGTGGCGATCGGTACCTACGGTGTGATCAGTTACACGGTCTCTCAACGCCGTCGCGAGATTGGCGTCCGCATCGCTATGGGCGCGTTACGCACACAAATCGGCCGTCAGTTCAGCGCCATTGGATTGCGCATGTTCTTGCTCGGGGCAGTTCCGGGGATCCTTGGCACTTGGATTGCCGGTCACACCATGCAGAGTCTCCTCTACGACGTGCCGCCGTTCCACTTGGCCACCGTCTCAGGAACAATGCTCCTACTCGGAGCGGTGACCTTGGCCGCTTGCGTGATCCCAGCCAGTCGCGCAAGCCGCGTGGATCCCGTAGTGGCGCTCCGCGCAGAATAACTACTTGAGCGCTGTTGAGCGAATATGGCGCTCCGAGATTCTCGGAGCGATGTGCTCTTTGAGATGCTGAAGGTCCTGGCGCTCTTCGAAGTAACCAACCTCCTCGGGAGATCCGTTTGACCATGAACTCTTGGAGGCGGTCAGGGCGATGGTACCCGTGTCCTTGTCAATGGTCATCGTGGTGAAGAGAGGGTCTCGGTAGAAAGCTGTTCTGATCTTTCCTCCCAACCAGTAGTAAGAAGCTGAGTTGATGTGAATGTAGTGGCAGCCATCAATTTCCAAATGTTGGTCGATATGGCTGTGTCCGTTCAGACAAAGAAGGATCTTGTTCTTGTGGCGTTTGATGAGCGCCTGTAATTCCGCTGCGTTGTCGACTGCGATTCTTCCCGCCAGCGGCTGGTGACTGACGATGATTACTGGTTTGTCAGCGCTCTCCAATTTATTGGTGAGCCACTCCCGTTGCGTTTTGCCGATGTAGCTGTGATAGCCGCCGTGGGTTCGGTAGGTTGGAGAGCCCCGATCATTGCCATCGAGAACGATGAATTCGATCCCTCCCACATCCTTGCTGTAGTAGTACGCAGGGATGCCCCAAGATTTTTTGGCATCTTCGCGGGTGAGCTTGTGATCGAGCTCATGATTTCCAATGGCGTGAATGGGGTGACTGCTCAGGGAATTGAAGGCATCGACGTACTTCTGGTTGGCCGCTTGCGGGTAGGCGAAATCCCCCATCTGGATGACGCCATGAGGGCGGAGGGTTTGCATGGCCTTCTCAAAGGCGTGGAAACGCATGGGGGCATCCTTGATGAAGCCGATATGGACGTCGGTAATGACTCCGAATTTGAGTGAACGGGGTAGCGCCCGCACGGCCGAGGCGAGCTGGGGAGACAAGCTCAACCCCGCTCCTGTACTGAGGATGGTCTTGACTGCTTTGCGTCTGGTCTGGTTCATGATTGGAGGGATTGAATCTCTTTTCTACTTTGTCATGGTCATGATGAAGGTGTCAAAAACTCCGTCTTTCGTTTGAAATGTCAGGATGTAAACGCCGGCGCATCAGCTGGCAGAACCAGGCTGCAATAGATCATCCCGCAATCTGGCGCATTGAGGCGTTGCAAACCATCAAATCCGTGCTCAGCGACAAGTAGGTTGTGCGCTTTGCCTGGCCCCGCGGCAACCGGAGTGGTCGGCCTACAAGACGGAGATGCTCTTTCATTCGTTGATGGCGCGCTTGACTCCTCATTGGTCTTGAGTTCAACGGCGGAACTGGGGATGATTTCGGCATGGCACTGGAGTCGTCACGGTTCGCCGGTCATCAGCGATTGCAGGATGTCGCCCAGAATCGACTTGCCATTGGAGCCTTCTCTCCTCACCGAGAGGCGGTCGGTCTGATTCAGACCGCGTTACGCGATCTCAACGATGGAGCTATCGGTCGTCTGCCGGGGAGTTTCAAGGATGGGGTCGCCGACGGAGTTTATGGGCAGGAGACCTTGAACGCCGTGCGGCAGTTTCAGGGTGGTTGCGGGCTGAAGCCGGACGGGGTGTGCGGCACGAACACCTTGCACGCGCTCGACGAGCAGTTTCTCGGAGGGGGAGGAGGTGGTGGTGGTGAAACGCCGCCGGCAAAATCGCCGCCTCCGACCGAGGAATCGGTGAAGACTTTTCTCACGGGCCAACCCAGAGACCGCGTCATCGAGAGACTGATCAATGCGCCTGAGAATCTGATTGTCTGGGGTGATTTTCATTTGGGGGAGGCCCACAAGTCGGCCGTGCTCGAACGCTGGATTCGCGCTCTGGCACTGAGGCGACCCCACAAGATGCACTTTCACGCCTCGGAGTATCTGTTCCCCGAGGATCGGGACAAGATCGATGCCCATCTTGAGATGCCCTTGTTAGAACGGGTCAAGCGGATGTTCGAGTTGCCCCCGCATGTCCTGCGTTTTCTGCCGGTGATCTCGGCGGCGGCGGATTTTCCGAATCATCGTTATGCCATTCTCTCCGCTGGGAGACACGTCAGGGGCGAGAGCCGGCGGCATCGGATGCTCTTCCGTTCCTTCCAGGAGAGCATCGCGCACTTCAACGCGACCCACGCGGCGAAGATCAATGTGACCTGCCGGGGGAACTTCCTTGTGGGCGCGCGGCACGCCGCTCGATTCGATGTTCGTGAGGGGAGATCCGGCAGGACGACGACCCGCCGGCTGATTGATGCCGGCTGGACGGTTCATGTGATCCGGGTGGTGGTCGATATCCCCTTCTTGATGCCCAACGACAAGATCGACCTCGTCCCGCTCGACCAACCCGGGGGGGAACCCATCCACATCGTGCCCATGCTGACCCAGATCTCGGGAGGCCGTACTTTTTACGTCGATATCCGGGGCCAACAGAGCCCGTTTTCCCGGCTCATGTTCCTCGATCCCGAAGAGGGGAAGCCGCTCAAGGATATCGCCTACAATGAGATGTATGACGCCTTTCTCTACATCCCGTTGACGACGAGGATGTAGCCAACTCGCCGCCCGGGTTCCAGTTGCGATTCGGCCCAGGGCGCAGGGCGGATGCGTTGCAGACTCGACACGGGACGGGAAAGGGGCCAGGTTTTTCCCATGGACCCATCCCTCTATTCCGCAGCTTTGGGATCGCCCAATCGCCGGACCTTTCTTCGGCGGTCGGGGGTTGGCATTGGATCGGTCGCACTGGGATCTCTCATGCAAGCCCAGGGCAAGACGTTGCCCTCGGCGGAGGAGCAGTGGACGGGGGTCCTCGAGGGCGGGGTGCATCGAGCGGCGCGGGCCAAGAGGGTCATCTTTCTCTGCATGGCGGGCGGGCCCTCCCATCTGGAAACGCTGGATTACAAGCCGAAGCTGGCGGAGATGCACGGGCAGCCGATGCCGGAGTCCTTTACCAAGGGGCAGCCCATCGCCCAGCTGCAGAATCAGAAACTGACCTGTTTTGCGCCGCAGCATCCCTTTGAGCGATTTGGCAAGTCGGGGCAGCTGATGAGTTCCGCTTTTCCTCACATTGGCAGCATCGCGGACGATATCTGCATCGTGCGCTCGATGAAGACGGAGCAAATCAATCACGACCCGGCACACACCTTCATGAATACCGGGACGTCCATTTCGGGGCGGCCCAGCATGGGATCGTGGGTGCTCTATGGATTGGGCAGCGAAGGTCGAGACCTGCCAGGTTTCGTCGTGCTGACCTCGAGCGGCGGTGGGCAGGATCAGCCGATCGCGGCGCGGCAGTGGCACAGCGGGTTCCTACCCAGCCGGTTTCAGGGCGTGCAGTTTCAGTCGAAGGGCGACCCGGTGCTCTACGTGGGGCGTCCCGACGGGGTGAGCGAGAACGACCAGCGGCAGTTGTTAGACGCGGTGAGTCAACTCAACCAGATCCACGATGCCCGGGTGGATGATCCCGAGATCGGGACGCGGATTTCACAGTACGAAATGGCGTTCCGCATGCAGGCCAGTGTTCCTGGATTGATGGACATCTCGGATGAACCGCAGCGGGTCCTGGACATGTACGGGACCAAGGGCGGAGACGGCTCCTTTGCCGCTAACTGTTTGCTGGCGCGCCGGCTGGCGGAGCGGGGAGTCCGCTTCATCCAGCTCTATCATCGTGGTTGGGATCATCACGGCGGGATCAAACGGGGCATTGAAACGACGGCGAAGCTGGTGGATCAGGCCTCGGCCGCGCTCATCCGGGATTTGAAGGACCGGGGGATGCTGGAGGACACCCTCGTGGTCTGGAGCGGTGAGTTTGGCCGCACGCCCATGGCTCAGGGATCCGGCCGGGATCACCACATCAAAGGCTTTTCCATGTGGATGGCCGGGGGAGGCATCCAGGGCGGGATGAGTTACGGGAACACGGATGAGCTGGGCTACCACGCGGTGGAGAACGTGGTCCACGTGCATGATTTCCACGCCACCATGTTGTATCTGCTAGGGATCGAACACAAGAAGATGACTTTCCCGTTCCAGGGGCGCGATTTCCGGCTAACGGACGTGCACGGCAACGTTGTCAAACCCATCCTGGCATGAGCCTTCCGAATAAGCGAGCCAAGTGATGCGGACACTCCTATCCGCCCAATCTGCGTCTTGTTTGCCGAAAGTGGTGGGCGGCGGGTACCGGCTCCAATGAAGCTGCTTTGGGAGTCGCCAGCGGTCCTCTTGCCGGAACGGGCTCGGCTTGATCGGTCCAAGGGCAACTGCGGGAAACCTGAATCCATCCGTTGCCTCTTGGAAACGGGCTGCTTATGGTTTGGGCATGATCCGTATTCCCTTGTGTGGCCTCCTCCTTGTCGCCCTGACCGCGTCTTGGGCCTCCGCCGAATTGGTGTTTGAGAAGGAGGTCATTCAGCTCAAACCCACGGTGGCAGACGAATCCGTGACGGCCAAATTCAAGTTTACTTACACTGGCGATCGACCGATCAAGGTGGAGGAAGTCGATGCCAACTGTGGTTGCATCAGTGCGGAATCCGATAAGAAACGCTACATCAAAGGGGACAAGGGCGAGATCAGTTTCGTCTTTGAACTGGAAAGCAAGGAGGGAAAGCAGTCGAACCGGGTGTGGATCAGCTATACGGAAGAGGGGCAAAAAAAGGCTCCTGCGGGGGAGCCGGGCCCGTCAGGGGAAGACCCTAACAAGGTGTCCGCCCCCAAGGTGAAGAACTTGCGGGTGGAGATCGATATTCCCATTGTCGTTCAGATCGAGCCCAAGATGACGACCTGGTTCGTGGGGGCCGAGCCCGAGCCTCGCCAGGTGAAGATCACGATGAATTATCCGGACCCCGTCCACCTGAAGGGCGTCAAATCCTCTCGCAGTGATGTGAAGGTCGAGACCAAGGAGATCCGGGCGGGCGAGTCCTATCTGATTACTCTAACACCCGAGTCGACAGCGAAGAAAAAGCTTGGGATGTTGACCCTGGAGACGGATTGCGCGCTTTCCCGGCATCGGAAGAAACTCGCCTTTTTTCGATTTGTCGCCGGGCCCGATCCCAGCCAATCGCCGTCGCCTCCGGAGAAGGCCGCGGGCGAGACCCCGGAATTCCCCATCATCCCGCCTGTCGGGACGCCATCAGGTCCGGGAGGGAAAAGGGAGTAGCCAAGTATCAGCGGGCGTGAGCGGGCGGGCATTTCTCGCGCGCCTACCTCGGGCTTTCGTTTTGCTCGAAGGTTTGCTATGGTGCACCCATGGCCTGCGAGTTTCGTCACCACGCCGAGAAACATGCCTTCACCTTTCTCAATCCCAGGCGGCGTGACGGGCTCAACGTCTTTGGCCGGCGAAGCGTGCTCAAGGCCGGCCTCACCGGGCTGGGAGGACTGACGCTTCCCCACTTGCTCAAGTTGCGTGCGGATTCCGCGGGCGCCGGCCGGCAGATGTCGCGCGGGAAAGCCGTGATTCTTGTGTGGATGACCGGTGGAC
>JANQJH010000009.1 GCA_028281705.1 Verrucomicrobiales bacterium | reverse complement strand
TTACGGGAAGCTGCGGCTATCGTACGATTCGTATTTTGCATAAGACGTCAAGTATGCACGCTGAATGGCGTGCTTGCTTGACGTTCTTCATGCCATCTAGCATCTTTCGTCTCTTCGGGACTGGAAGACTGACAACAGAATCGCACACATTCGTCGAAGCGCGATTACAGAGAAACCTCACACATCGCGAGTTCCACTAGAAATTAATGATGGCGCTGAGTATAACTACGATCGACCGTAATATGGTCAGTCTCATTCTAAAAGAAGAACTTTCATTATCGTTATGCGGATAGCCATTATTGGACTCGGTTATGTGGGCCTGCCGTTGTCGCTGCAGTTTGCTCGTTCTGGTTTCAACGTTGTCGGGCTCGACGTTGATCAATCCAAGGTAGATGCACTCAATGCCAAGCGTAGTTTCATCGGGCACATTCCCGCTGGAGAAATCGCCGAGGTTATCGAGAACGGGCATTTCTTGGCCAGTCGGGATTTTACGGAGATCGCCAAGGCGGATGCCGTAATTATCTGTGTGCCGACGCCATTGGGGGAGCATCGCGAACCCGATCTATCTTTCGTCCTGGAATCCGGAATGGAGATCGGAAGGCACTTGCAAAAGAGTACGTTAGTGGTTCTGGAATCCACGACCTACCCGGGGACCACGGAAGGTCCCCTTCGGGAAGTGATCGAGAAGAAAAGCGGACTCACCGCTGGGGTGGACTTCCATCTTGCTTACTCTCCCGAGCGTGAGGATCCGGGCCGTACCGCTCATTCAGTGGGAACCATTCCTAAAGTGATCGGAGGGATGACTCCGGCGTGCCGGGCAAAGGCGGCGGCGCTTTATGAAAAAGCTGTGGAGAAGGTACATCTGGTCAATTCATGCGCTGTGGCGGAGGCGTGCAAGCTTACGGAGAACATCTTCCGCAGTGTCAACATTGCGTTGGTAAATGAGTTGAAGACCGTATACCAAGCCATGGAGATCGATGTGTGGGAAGTCATTGCAGCAGCCTCGACGAAGCCGTTTGGGTTCATGCCTTTTTTTCCCGGGCCGGGACTTGGCGGGCATTGTATCCCTATTGATCCCTTCTATTTAACCTGGAAAGCCTATGAGTGCGGCCTTCACACGCGCTTCATTGAGCTTGCCGGAGAGGTCAACATTAGTATGCCGGCCTATGTGGTCCAGAAAACTTCGGAAGCTCTCAACAGCCGTGAAAAATCGGTGAAAGGCAGCCAGGTGCTTCTGTTAGGCTTGGCCTACAAATCCAATGTTGACGACATGCGTGAATCACCGACTTTCGACCTGATGGATCAATTGAGGGCTCTTGGTGCAAGTGTGAGTTATTATGACCCTCATATTCCCGTGATCACGCCGACGCGTGAGCATGCTGAGTGGACAGGGACCCGATCAGTGCCTTGGGAGGAAGATGTGTTACGGTCTTGTGATGTCGTTGTTCTGGCGACTCACCATGATGCATTTGACATGCGTCAGCTCGTCGCCTGGGCGCCATTGATTGTCGATACGCGAAATGCCGTCTCTAGTTCCGGCGTGGTCCCTGGAGAAGGCCAAGTCTATAAGGCGTAGTGCCCTGCGGCGATCGAGAAATGATGAAAATGCACCTGCGAAGTACGAAATACTTGACCGGTCTGTTTTAAAGAGAAAGGGTCGAGTGCATGGCAGCGCCCTATTATCATTCGACCGCGGTTATCGATGAGGGCGCATGCGTGGGTAACGATACGAGAGTGTGGCATTTTTCTCACGTTTGTGCCGGCGCCAAGATCGGTGAGGGTTGTAGCTTTGGCCAGAATACGATGGTGGCCAATGGTGTGATTATTGGCAACAATGTGAAGGTCCAGAACAACGTGGCGATCTACACTGGGACGGAGATTGAGGATGACGTTTTTCTTGGGCCGTCTTGTGTCCTCACCAACGTCTCGAATCCCCGGTCGCAGATCGTCCGTCGTGGGCTCTACGAACGAACGCTCATCCGGCGCGGTGCTACGATTGGAGCCAACGCCACCATTGTTTGTGGTGTTACGCTTGGCCGATATGCTTTCGTTGCCGCCGGAGCGGTTGTGGCGAAGGATTTCTCTGATTATACCCTCGTCGTGGGTGTCCCTGGGCGCGACGAAGGCTGGATGAGTCGCCATGGTCATCGGCTCCATTTTGACCGTCTTGGTCGCGCGACGTGTCCTGAGTCGGGCTATGAATACATCCTGCAAGAAGATCAAGTTCGCTGCCTCACTTTGTCCGAGGAAGAGGCATTGCCTGACGATCTTACCGTGGGTGAACGGAGCTACGACGAATTCAAGAAGTAGGCTCGTTTTGCTGTAATCTGTAGTCGTCATGAAGAGAAAGATCGCCCTTATTGGTGCTGGAAATTGGGGTAAGAGCCTCGCCCATGTTCTTCACGAACTCGGTGTATTACGTGCGGTGGCGGAGCCCTCGGAACATCTTCGGGGGAAGTTGGCACAGACATACCCCGGCGTGAAACTGTGCCCTGACTACGAGGCCTTGATCGCCGATCCAACTCTTGATGCGGTTGCGATCGCCACCCCGGCACCGACTCACCATGCGATCGCCGCAGCCTCAATTGCCGAAGGGAAAGACGTCTTTGTAGAGAAGCCCATGACCTTGAATACTTCGGAAGCTGAGGATTTGATCCAAAGGGCGGAAGCAGCCGAAAGAATCCTCATGGTGGGGCATCTATTGCTTTACCAACCTGCGATCCAATTTATCAAATCGTTTTTGGATGAAGGTAAGCTCGGTAGAATATACAGCATTCACCAGGAACGCATGAAACTAGGTCGCGCGCGAGTGGTTGAGAACGTCACATGGAGTTTGGGTGTGCATGATATCGCCGTGCTTCTTTATCTCGTAGGCGAGTCCCCGCGAACTCTTCGAGCCCACGGTGGCTCCGCTCTGACGAAGGGTGTGGAAGACGATGTTTATCTTCACATGGAGTTTGGATCAGGAGTTAAAGCTCACCTGCACAATTCGTGGCTCTGGCCTGAGAACAGGCGTTGTCTCACGATCATCGGGGAGGAAGGCATGCTGGTTTACAACGAAAGGAAAGGCGAGGTGGAGTTGCACCGCAAGTCCATCGATCAAGAGAACCTTCAAAATATTGAGGGAGGTGTCGATATCATTTTTGAAGCAGAGAAAGACCAACCTCTTCAATTGGAGCTTATCCATTTTCTCGATTGCATCGAGAAGCGCGCAACACCCATCTCCGGCGGCCCTAATGGGCTCGAAGTGGTTCGTGCGTTGGAGCGTATTACGATGTCCTAGCTCGGGAAGGTGAGCCGTGGTCGGAACAAGCAATAGATCGGAGTGGATTGAGCCGATCTTCAGATTTTCGAATGATGAAAGTTATTACTGTAGTTGGGGCGCGGCCTCAGTTCATCAAAGCGGCGGTGGTTTCTCGAGCGCTCGTGGAGATTGGCATTGAGGAAGCCATCCTGCACACAGGGCAGCATTTTGACGCCAACATGTCGGCAGTGTTCTTTGCGGAACTTGGTATTCCATCGCCGGAGTACGAACTTCATATTGGCGGAGGATCGCCCGGGCAGAACACAGGACGTATGCTAGAGAATGTTGAGGGAGTTTTGCTGGCCGAGAGGCCTGACTGGGTCGTGGTTTATGGAGACACCGATTCGACGCTGGCGGGAGCCCTGGCTGCGGTCAAATTGCATATTCCGGTGGCTCACGTGGAAGCGGGGCTGCGGTCTTTCAACCGCCGGATGCCGGAAGAGATTAACCGAATTCTCACGGACAACGCTTCGGATCTACTTCTCACCCCGACGAGTGTGGCCACTCAACAGCTCGTGGATCGCGAGGGGATCGCGCCGGATAAGGTCCACCAAGTGGGGGATGTCATGTATGATGCGGCCCTCTTTTATGGGGAAAAGGCGAAGTCAGAGAGTAGTATTCTCAAGTCATTCGACTTGAAGCCTGGATCTTATGTTCTAGCCACCGTGCATCGCGCTGATAATACGGATAACCCTGAGTGCTTGCAGGCCATCTTGGATGGCTTTTCCAAATCGAACGATCCTGTCGTTTGGCCGATTCATCCCCGGACGCGGCACCGGTTGGCGGACTTTGGAATGAGTGTGCCGTCGATGGTTCGATTGGAAGAACCCGTTGGTTATCTCGACATGGTCATGTTACAGAAACATGCGCGGTTGATCGCTACCGATAGCGGGGGTGTGCAGAAAGAAGCGTATTTTCATAAGACTCCGTGTATTACTCTGCGAAACGAAACGGAATGGACGGAATTGGTGGAAATGGGCGTTAATCGGCTAGTTGGGTGTGACTGTGAGAGGATTGCGAGAGAGATCGGGGAGCCTTGGTCTTTGACGCCCGATTTTGATGACGCGCATGCCCGGCCTTATGGTGATGGCACGGCGGGTAAAGCCATTGCGGCGACGCTCATGAATTATCAGTAACTCTGGGCGGCGGGATTGGTGTATGTCATTTGAGTGTGAATAGAAGTGTCTTTTTATGTGCGGTATCGCTGGTGTCCTGACAAAGTCTCCTGAGGGATATGGAAGTTGGCTGAAGGGAGCGGCGGATGACTTGGGACACCGGGGACCGGACGACATCGGCGTCGCTTGGGTCACGGCAAACGGGTTTGTCATGTCCGATGATGTTGGCTTAGGCGACATCGGAACACTCGGTCTGGCCCACCGGAGGCTTTCGATCATTGACTTGTCGGCCGCCGGCAGACAACCCATGCTTTCGCGCGGAAGGAAGAGCGCCATGAGTTTCAATGGCGAGATATACAACTTCAAGGAACTGAGACGCGATCGGCTGGCGGGTGTTTCTTTCAGAGGAAATTCTGATAGTGAAGTCTTGCTGGAACTCTTCGATGCGATGGGGAGCGAGTGTCTAACGGAATTGAAGGGCATGTTTGCCTTTGCCCATGCCGATTGGGATACGGGAAAACTAACATTGGCCCGCGACTGTTTTGGAATCAAGCCGCTTTACGTGTCTGTGTGGGCTACCGGAATCGCCTTTTGTTCCGAGATTGGGCCGCTGCTCGAACTCCCGTCTGTGGGGCGCAAGGTGGATGCGCAGGTGGCCTACGATTTCATGCGGTTCGCCATTGCTGACAATGGTGAGACGAGTTTGTTCCCCTCTATTCGACAGGTTCCGCCCGGATGCTTTTGGGAGATCGATCTCCGAGAGCCGTCGGCTGTTCGAGAAGTTCGGTATTGGGAGCCGTATCGCGGTGATCCGATTGAAGTATCTTTCGAGGAGGCGTCAGAAGGAGTGCGAGAGCGCTTTCTTCAGAGTGTCAGATTGCATTTGCGGAGCGATGTCGAGGTGGGCGCGGCGTTGTCTGGAGGGATCGATTCATCGGCGATCGTGTGCGCCATGCGGCACCTGGAACCAGGGATGGCGTTCAAGACTTTTTGTTATGCTCCCCAAGGATTCCGTTACAATGAAGAGCCTCACGCTCGCCTTGTGGCGAAAGCCTGTGGGGCGGAATTGGTGTTGGTAGATTTCGACTCGGAGGAGTTGGCTCGTCACCTGGACCAATTGCTCTTGTCGCAGGGTGAGCCCATCTTGAGTCCGTCAGTGTATGCCCAGGCCTGCGTCTTTCGGCGTGCTCGTGAAATGGGTGTGGTGGTGATGCTTGAGGGTCAGGGGGCGGATGAGATTTTCGGGGGTTATCCGCGGTACTACGGGGTGCGCTTGGCGGGGATGATTCGGCGCGGTGAATGGGCCCGGATTTGGCGGTTGCTGAAGTTGGGGAACGCCGCCGGGGGAGGCCTTTGGAGAGGATGGCTCATGGCCGGTGAGCACGTTTTGCCCCGGGGATGCAAACGGTTGGCCCGACGGTGGGTCAAGAAGCCGCTGTGGTATGATTTTTACAATAAAGATTGGTTTTTGGAGAGAGGGGTGGGTGATGGGCGGCTTGAGTCGCCCATGGGTGAGGACGGCCTGCGGGGGTATTTGAGAGAAACGTTGGTGAAAACCAATTTGCCGCAGCTCCTGCACTACGGCGATCGGAATTCCATGGCCGTTTCTCTGGAGAATCGAGTGCCTTTCCTGCAAACCGATCTGGTGGATTACGCGCTCTCTCTGCCCGAGGAGTATTTGGTTGGCAACGACGGCACGATGAAGTCCGTTCTTCGATCGGCGATGCGAGGGCTTGTCCCGGATGCCATCCTCGATCGGCGTGACAAGATCGGTTTCCAGCCTCCGGAACACGCCTTGCTCAAGGATGCCCAGGATTGGATCGGCCAGGTTCTGGAGGATGCGGAAGGATTGCCCATGCTCCATTTGGATCGGCTGCGTGACGCCTGGCGGGCGGCAAGGGAGAGGGAGTTCCGCGCGGACTCGGCCATCTGGAGAGCTCTCATGTTCGTGCGTTGGGCCACGTTGATGGGGATTTCAGCGGATTGACGAAGCGCCGGCGTGAGTTCTCGGCCAGCCAGACGAAGGCTTCTGGTGATTGACAAATTGCTTGTGGAATTGATGTCCCCCGTCACAGTTTCGGGATGAACAGGAACATTGGAACGATCATTGTCGGCTTCATTGGGCTGCTGATGGGCTTTGTGGTGATTGTCAAGGTCACCTCGGGCCAGGGCAACAGCCTGGCTTCGGCAGCCAAGTTTGTTGCGATTGGGTCGTTCGTCTTTGGCCTCCTGAAACCGAAAGCGGCATTGATTTGGATCATCGTGCTGTGCGGGTACTCGGATCTCTTGAAACGATTGATGGTCTTCGACACGTCGTTCAATTACTTGGACATTAGTTTTGTCTTGGGCATGGCGCCCGCATGTCTGGCCGGGATGACGCTCGGGTGTTTGGGCCAAGGGGGGATTCGAGCCGGCTTGAGAAAGTCGGATGTCGTCGTCTTTCTCTTGTGTAGCCTGTATCTGATGTGGGTCGTGGTGAAGGCGCGTTCCGTGGGGGCTGGATTGTTGGGGACGGGTAAAGTCGCCTTTCTGGAGGGATCGTTTGTCTACGCGGCCTTCGTCGGCAAAGTCCTGTTTAGAGAGCGGGAAGAGATGGTCCGTTACTTTCGGATCTGTGTTTACCTTTTTCTTCCGGTGGCGGCATACGGGATCTATCAAGGATTCGTCGGACTGAGCCGCTGGGAAGTCGCCTATCTTGAGTCGGGTTTTAGCATTGAGTTGCGTCAGCTTTACGACCACCGGGCGCGGGCCTTCTCGACTCTCAGTGCCGCCAGTACCCTCACGGTCATTTGCGCTCTCTTTTCTCTGTTTGTCATCACGCAATCCTTTGGAGCTTCTCGATCGCCGGCCAAGGTGCTTCATCCGCTCAATTTTCTGCTGTTGTGCACCTTCATTTGTGCGGGGATCCTGACCTATACGCGATCGGGATGGCTGGCGTTTTTCGTCGGATTCACGGCGCTCTTTTTCTTCCAGCACAGGTTCACTACCATCATGTATTACGTTGGTGGCTTGATCGCCTTTCTCATCCTGTTCTTTGGCGCCGACTATGCCTTGCAGCACCTCGATGAATGGCAGAGGGCGCTGACAGGCGGGCACTGGACGCAAGCGTTTCGCATCACGACCTGGAGTGACCGCTTGATCGGTTGGCGAAACCTGACACATGAGTCCGGCTTGTGGACGCCGTTTGGGTTTAGCGCGGACGAGATCCTTCGGTCGAACGAGGGGGTTGACGGGTTGATGCGAAGGAACAGCCGATTTTTCTACCACGACGCCTTCACCGGCTTTGTCTTGCATCGGGGATACATCCCACTTGTTGTCCTCATCATTGCGGCCATCGCGGTTATCAGCAAAATTCATCGACGCATTTTCTCGTTGGATCCCGATAATCGTGCGTTCGCCATTTGCCTTTTCGCTTGTGTTGTTTGTGTTGGATCCGTGGGAGCGACTCACGCGAAAATTCTTCAGTTTCCGGTGAACTTCTTTTTCTGGATCGTCGTTGGATGTTTGGTGAGGGTTCTCGGGCAGGTGGAGGAGAAAGAAGCAGTTCCCGTGAGCGTCACTGAAGAGACACCCACGGTTTCGGCCGATCTGGATCCGAGTTCGAGTACGCCCGCTTGGTCGTATTATAATAACTAGATAATAACTAGCTAGCTAGATAGCCTTGCTAGCTCGACGGTTGACGGGAGATCGTGGGTCTCCTCATTCCAGGGGCGATCGTGGATTGGGCGCGGTCTCTTTCCTGCTTCGGCGAAGTTGGCATTCCCCAATACATGAACGAATCACCATAGCCAAGAACCATGCTGGCAAGCTTTCTCATTTTTTGGGTGACTCTGGTCGCGGGAGTGATGGGAACGGGAACGCAGACCTACCTGGCGTTGCCCGGTCAGGCGCTGCTGGCGCTGACGGCCATCCTGAGTCTCATCCGCCGGAGGCGATCCGGTGTGGATTGGAAGCTGGTGCTGCCATGTTTGGCCGCCTTGATCTACCTGGGATTGAGGGCGCAATTGTCGGACATCAGCTATCTAGCACGGCCTGACATTTTTCTCGTTCTCGGGGCCACCATCGCTTTTTGTCTGAGTTTTCTCGAAGGGGAGAGGCGTTCCTTTCGAACGGCGTTTCTCGGTGCCTTGGTCGTGCTCGCGATGATCAACGTGGCCATCGGCTTCTATCATTTGCGTGACCCGACCTATTTTCTTCTCCCGGGTTACACCCGGCAGTTTCCCGGCGATCGCATTGGCGGGCTCTACACCAATCCCAATCATCTATGTTCTTTTGCCGCGCTGACGTTGCCGCTCATCATTGGAGCCGCGCTGTCGAGTCGCGGTCGCTTGATCCGATTGGGTCTCCTGGCTCTGGTATCCCTTGGCTTTGGGCTGGTGGCCTTGATCACCCTGAGCCGGGCCGGATTGATTGGATTGGGCGCGTCGCTTGCCCTTCTGGTCCTCTTCTTGGCGCGGGCCAAGGTGCGGGTCATTCGGTTCCGGGTACCGTGGTGGGTCTTCGCAGCGATGGCGTTGGTCGCGAGTGTCGCCCTTGTGGTCGTGATTCAGGTGGCGAACAAGCGTGGCGACGTCTTGCTCGACACGCTCTCGCAGCGCCAGCAGATGGCGTCGACGGCTTTTAGCCAATGGAAGGAGAATCCCGTCTTTGGAACGGGCGCGGGATCTTACCGGTATCTGAGCAATATTTATCGATCGAGTCGATGGAAGGCCCATGTCCAGGAACGCTCGCCGGAGTTTGCCCACAACGATTGGGTGCAGCTGGGAGCGGAGTACGGACTGATTGGGGTGGCCCTGGTGTTGTTGGCGGTATTCCTCTACTACTGGCGCGTGTGGGATTGGTTAGGCCGCCAGGATGGCCTCGACGCCTCACGATCCGAGGTCATCTTTGTCGCTGCCGCTTCGGCCGGGATCGCCGGCGTTTTGATCCATTCATTCTTCGACTTCAATCTCCATTTGTGGAGCCATGTCTTTGGCCTGAGTGTGCTTGTCGGCTTGAGCTTGCAGTTGACTCATGCCCGCGGGGGGCGCGAGCGTCCCAAGCGGAGTGATTTCGCCGGCGCCTTGGCTCTCAGTGCCTTCATGGCCCTGGTGAGCCTATTTCTCTGTAGCCACTGGAACGTTTGGCGGGCCGAGGATTACGGGGTGAAGGGCATCCGGGCGGCGGCCGCCGGTGAGTTTACCGTCTCCAACCAGTTGCTGACCCAAAGTCTCGAGATCGACCCGGACAATGGTCTTTTCCTCACCCGGCGGGCGACAAACCATCTCGGTCTGGCTTATCGATATCGGGGCTTTCCCCAGGTGAAGCAGTCCTACGAGGCCAAAGCTCTGGCAGACTTCGAAAGAGTGACGGAGATCAACCCCAGAGGATTCCAGGGCTGGTTTAGTCAAGGACTGGTATTGACGGAACTGCAGCGTTTCGACGCGGCGGCGCACAAGTTTGAGGAGGCCTTGAAGCTGGCGCCCTACCATCGCGTAGTCCATTTTGGTTATGTCAGGTTCCTCTTGGCCAAATCGATCTCTACCAAAGATACCACGTTTGCCGAGGAAGCTCTAACCTACCTCATGGAGATTCTTCCCCGCCTGGGTTCCACACCTGATAGCGAGGCTTTGGTCAGGAGTATCCGGCAATTCCTCGAGGACTCAAAGAAATGAGGGTGCTCTTGGCAGATGGGCCCGGACGGCCTCCCTCTCTTCGAGGCCGAGGTAGATCATTCTGATGAGCGGGCGAGAGATTTTCCAAGGATTTCAAGGCAGCGGAAAAGCCCAGGGCGCTTTCAACGTCTTTAACGCGGAGACTGTCAGGGGGGTCGTTGAGGGGGTACTGGAAGGTGAGGAGGGGCGTGCTTACATCCAGACCTCCGCGTCCACGGTAGCGAGTTACGGGGCTGAGGCGCTGGCGGGAATGATTGGTGCCTTGATCCCGCAAAGTGAGCGAGCGCGCTTCCTCTTGCACCTCGATCATTGCCTCGACATGAAGTTGATCGAGGATTGCGTGCGGTTCGGTTGGGATAGTGTGATGATCGATGCCTCGCAGTTCGATCTCGAGGAGAACATCCGGCGTACGCGGGCGGTGGTTCACCTGGCCGGCGAACAAGGGGTCGTGGTCGAGGGAGAGATCGGCAAGGTGGGCGGTCCGGAAGACGGGTTCACCGCCGGAGAGACGGGCGATGATGAGAGCGTGTCCTCGGATGAGGTGGAGCGTTTCGTCGTGGAATCGGGAATCGATCTCGTGGCCATTGGGGTCGGTACCAAGCACGGCTTTTATGAGGAGGGGAAGTGTGAGGTCAACGTGGGCCTTTTGCAGGCGGTGCAGGAACGGGGTCTGGGGGTGCCGTTCGTCTTGCATGGCGGATCGGGTATTCCGTTAGGACAGGTTCGCCAGGCGGTGGCCGCCGGGGTGCGCAAGATCAATATTTCGACCGAACTGAAGGAGGCTTATGCCGGAGCATGCCGGGCGCATTTGGAGGGACCGGATCCCCACGCGGTCATCGCCGGTGTGGAAGGGGCGGTGGCTGAGGTTCGCCGGGTGGTGAGCGAGAGAAGGAGAGCGTTTGAGGAAATGTCGCCGTCCCTGGATTGATGGGTGCGGCGGTGATGATGCTGTGATGTTGATGATGATGGTAGAGAACGTGGAAGATCAGAGTAAGTTTATGAATAACGACACCGGGTACTGGAATAAGTACTACAAAAACCATTTTATTGACGAGGCCTCTCCGTTTGCGCGGTTCTGTCATGAAACCTACCTGGAACGGCCGATGAGAATGGTCGAGTTCGGGAGTGGTTCCGGCAGGGATCTTCGGTTCTTTCATCACGCCGGTCATGAGGTGACAGGCTATGATACTTCAGAGGAAGCCGTGAGCCACATCCGCAAATCTTATCCCGATTTGGACATGGTCTTGGGTGATTTTTCTGAGTTGGATGCGATCGAGGGGTTGGATATCGTCTACAGTCGTTGGACGCTGCACTCGGTGGATGAGGAAGCCGGGGAACGCGCCTTGAAGTGGTGCGCGAGAAACCTGCCGGAATCGGGATTGTTGTTGATCGAGGTGCGAACGGTCAATGATGGATTGTTTGGCGAGGGCAGATCGGTGGGGCGCAATGCCTTCGTCACGGACCACTACCGGCGGTTCATTATTCCCGAAGAATTGAAGCAATCGCTTGTGGAAATGGGATTTGATCTCGAATACTTCGTCGAAGGGCAGGGATTTTCCGTTTATAAGGGGGATGATCCCGTGTTGCTTCGCGTCGTGGCCAAGAGATCTGCCCGGCCGGTGGAAATGTGAGGTTGAACGCCATGGCAGTCAGTCTTGATTTCTTATCGGAGAACCCAATGGCGGAGGTGAGTGGAGGACGATGATTCTGGTATTGAATCTTGGGTTGAAGAGCGTTCGCGCCATCGTTTTCGATCGCGAAGGTGTGAAGAGGCGGTCGGCATCGCGCACTGTGAGAACCACGCTCCAGGGCTCGTGGATTGAACAGGACGCGTCCGAGTGGTGGCGTTTGGCCATGGAGGTGATGCGTGAGGCTTTGGCGGACCACACGGTGAGGGCATCGCTCGAGGCCATCACGGTGACGTCTTCGTCTTGTTGCCTCGTTGGCGTGGACCAACGGGGTGAACCGGTCCGACCGGCGATCATGGTGTCGGATCATCGGGCTGTGGAGGAAGCCGGTGAGCTGGAGCGTCTTGACGATTTCGTGAGGGCTCGTGAGCGCCATGGGAACCTGGTTGCCGAAGCCTCACTCATGGTTCCGAAAATGATGTGGTTGAGGCGGCATGAGCCTGAGGTTGATCAGAGGGTGAGCGCCTATTTGGGGTCCAATGATTATCTGTTGCTACGATTGTGCGGGCAGGCGGTGACGGATCCCCTGAACGCAGAGAAGTTTTGTTACCTGCGAGGTGAAGGGAGGTATGCGGAATCTCTCTTGGGAGCATGCAAGGTGCCGGTGGAAAAGCTTCCCCGTGTCGTCGACCAGGGCACGGTGGTGGGCGATCTCCTGAAAGACGTGAAAGAGACCGTGGGGATGGAGCCGGGGAAGAGCGTCTCGGTGGTGGTGACGACCTACGATGCCATCTGTGCCTTTTTCGGTTCGGGAGCACACGAGATTGGCCACGCCTGTGATGTCTCAGGCACGGTGACCTCTCTGAGAGTACTGGCAGGGGACGTGGCTCCCCGGCATGGATCTGGCATTTATGCCCAGTACGAAGCGCAGACCGGCTGCCACATCGTGGGCGGGTCGAACAACCTTGGCGGTGGGTTGGTGGAGTGGACGAAGCAGTGTCTCTACCCCGGGGAAGCGCGGCCCTATGAACTCATGGAGGAAGAGGCGGCCCAGGTACCGGTCGGTGCCGAAGGCGTGGTCTTTCTTCCCTACCTCATGGGTGAGCGAGCTCCCCTCTGGGATCTCGATGCCCGGGGCGTCTTTTTCGGTTTGGAGCGCCGGCATCTCCGCCCGCAGCTCGTGCGGGCGGTGTTCGAGAGCGCGGCCTATTCCCTGGTGTATCTGAAGGAGGCGATCGAATCGACGGGGACCCGGATTGAGAGGCTGACGGTGTCGGGAGGCTTGGCTCGCCTCCCTCTCATCGCGCAGATTAAGGCGGATGTGTTAGAGAGTCACGTGGAGATGGTGGAAGAGTTCGAAACCACATCGGTGGGTGCCTTCCTCTTGAGCGCCCTCGCCCTGGGCTGGATCGGCTCGCTGGCCGAGGCCTCAGGCATGGTTCGGATTCGGCAACGTCTGTCTCCCAATGCGGAGAATAGCCGGCGTTACCGCGGCTTGGTCGGCTTCTACAAGGATCTCTACGAGTCGAGCCGTCCGCTGTTTGAAAAACGGAAGGCCTTGATGCAGCTCATTGATGGGAGTACTGCGGTCGCAGTGGAGAACCTGTGAGTGACTTCTTGGTGAGGAATCATGTCTAACGGAATGTCCTACGATCTCATGCGAGCGGGAGTTTACGGGAACTCGGGCTTCTACTCCGGGACCCGCGTGGTTTTCGGAGAGGGCGAGGTGGATCGCATCGCGCGGCATCTCGACTTTGCACGGAGAGTGCTCGTGGTCACGGGCGCCGAGAGTGCCCGGCGGTTCGGCCATCTGGAGCGCCTGGAGGCGGCCCTGGCTGGCTTGGAGTCGGTCTCGGTGAGTGCGAATATTTCTCCCAACCCGAGACTGACGGAGGTGGAAGCGGCGGCCGCCGTCGGGCTCGAGGCGGGCGTGGACTGCGTCATCGGACTGGGCGGGGGCAGTGCCATGGATGCGGCCAAGGGCGTCGCCGTGGCCCTGGGAAACGGTGGCAGCGTGACGGACCTTTTCCGCAGCGGGACCGAGGCGCCGGAGGAAACCTTACCCGTTGTCTGTGTGCCGACGACGGCGGGAACGGGTTCGGAAACGAGCAAGGGCGCGATCCTGAGCGACGAGGAACGTGGGGTCAAAGGCGGGCTCCGAGGCGAGGCGCTGCTGCCCCGCCTGGCGCTGGTGGATCCCGAACTGACCTATTCGGTGCCGATGCGGGTGACGTTGGAGACCGGATTTGATGTCCTGACGCACGCCATCGAGACATGGACTTCCCGGCGGGCGGGGCCGATTGTCGAACTCTTTTCGCGCCATGCGATCGCGGCGGTTCACCGTTGGTTGCCTTGTTTGAAAAGCGATCTCAATGATAGGGAGGCGCGACGAGAAATGAGCTATGCCTGTCTCTTGATGGGATTCAATTTGGCGAACTCGAGCACTTGTCTTCCCCATCGGATGCAGTACCCGGTGGGTGCGGCCACGGACACGAGTCACCCCGCAGGGTTGGCCGCGCTGTATCCTGCGTGGTGTGAGAATACCCATGCGGCGGCCGCGCCGGTGTTTGACTACGTTGGCAGTGTCCTGGGAACGGCGGATACCGCGGCAGCGGCGGTGCCCAAGCTGATGGCGGCTTTCCTTGAAGATTTGGGGATCCGTTGGACTTTGAAAGACCTGGGCATCGAAGGATCGCAGCTGGAGGAACTGGCGGGAGCCGTTTCGGGAAATCTGGAAGCGGATCCGGGGCCGACCCAACCCGAGGATCTGATGCGGCTTTATGAACGCTCTCTCGACGAGCCTTTTTGAACGATCATGGAAGCGATTATTTTGGCGGCAGGAAAAGGAAACCGGTTACGCGACGTCACCGGGGGTAAACCGAAATGTTATGTGGAACTCGCGGGCGAGTCCTTGTTGGACCGAAACCTGCGGTTGCTGCGGGAGTCCGGCGTCTCGCGCATCATCCTGGTCACGGGTTACCAGCGCCAGAGATTCCTGCGGGATTACACGGCGCCGGATATCGAGATCGCCTTCAACCCGTTCTTTGAGCAAGCCAACGTCCTTTCGTCGTTTTGGACGGGAATGTACCGTTTGCAGGACGATTTTCTCTATCTGCACGCGGACACGGTTTTCGATGGCAAGGTCTTGGCAGAACTGGTGCAGACGGGTGGCGAGTTTGTCCTCGCTTGCGACGCCAAGGAGTGCGCGGAGGAGGAGATGAAGTATCGTCTGGAGGGTGATCGCGTGATCGAGATCAACAAGACGATGGATCCGGCGGCGAGTGAGGGCGAGTTTCTCGGATTGTGCAAAGTGTCGGGGACATGCCTGCCTCCGTTGCGCGGTGCGGTGGAGGACGTTTTGGAGCGGGGGGAGTTCGGCGCCTTCTTTGAGATGGCGATTCAGGAATTGATCGATCGGGACGCCGTGCCCGTGACCGTGATGTCGACGGGGGCGCTCCCATGGATGGAGATCGATTTTCCGGAGGATTACGAAATGGCGAAAAATCTCTTTGAGTCCTGATGGGCGGAGTCAAGTGATGAAGGATAAACCTGGATATCAAGATTTTTACGGGGCGCGTGGCCGTCAGGCGATGTGGTTGACCGGGAGCGTGTCCTATCGCTTGGGGGCGCTCCTGGCCGTGCCGGCCTCGCGATTGGGGGTGTCGCCGAATGTGGTCTCCCTGGCGTCGTTGATTGTGGCCGTGGTTGGCACGGCTCTGGCGATTCTGATGGGATACGGGAACTGGTGGGCGGCGGCGGTCCTCTTTATCTCTGGGCAGTTAGCCTATGGACTGGACTGTGCGGATGGTGTGCTCGCCCGGGTGACGGGCCGGGGCTCGACTTTTGGCGCCATCCTGGACAAGGCGATCGACACCTTTGTCGGGATTTCCATTCCCGTCATCCTGGCACTGGGCGCCCTCTCAGATCCACTGTTTCTCGAGCTTGGCCTGGGATGGAAGTTTGCAGCGCTGGCTCTGTTCACCGCTTCGAGAATGAGCCTGGTGGTCTCCATGTGGCTCCGGGAAGCGATGGAAAAGCGTGAGAGAACGGCGGAGGACACGCGGCAACGGACCCCGGCGTTCTACATCAAGCAGGCGGTGGGAAATGTGGTTCTGGACGACGTTTCGTTTCGCACCATGCTGGCCCTGGCCTGGGGGTTGGGACTCTTTTGGGAACTGCTATTCATCCTCGCGGCCTTGTTGCCCTTGATGTTCCTCACCTACCTCATGTCGGCCAAACGGGCGATGGACGCCGAGGACCGGGAGGCGAGAAAAACCTCGTCGTGATCTCTGTCAGGGGATCTTGCTCATCTTGGTGGCCAGCTCCTTGATGAAATTCTCGATGATGGCGCGATCCGCTTCGGATTCCGTAGGCGAAAGTGTTGAGGTGCTGATACTGATGTAGGCCCAGCGCTGGGCCGTACCGCCGGTGAGGCGGTCACGGATGTCGATGAAGCTCCGCTTGTAGTGGCTGTTGGTCAGCTCTTTGTGCCCGACGAACCAGTAGTAGGAGTGCGAGTCGACTTCGATGATTTGGTCCTCGATTTCAAATTTCTTGGTCGAGGTGAGGTGGGCCACGGGGAGTGTCGACGCCTCGCCGAACTCGAGGGCGAAGGTATCGCGGACAATGTTCTCGTGCCCCTGAGCGCGAAGACAGCGTTCGGGGCGATGGATGCTGTTGTTCAAGTCCTGACCGGAGATGACGAGGGATACCTGAATGAGGTGGCCCACGGAATTACGGTAGTTGGATTTTTTGATGGCGGTATCGGAAGCGAGGATGGCTTCTTCGCTGCTGGTGTCGTCGTCTTCCTTGCCGATAAAATCACCGACGGCAAAGGGGAGACGGGATTTGACGGCGGGAGGCAGGAGCTTGAGGTGGAC
>JANQJH010000661.1 GCA_028281705.1 Verrucomicrobiales bacterium | reverse complement strand
TGCCGGATCCGCGAGGTCCAATGAAAAGAAAGTGATGTTTGTTCGCCGTGAGGGCGCTTTGGCGAACGCCATCTACCGCCGCGGCAATAAGATCTTCGCGTGCCACGGTGATCGCCTCCAGATCCTCCGGGTCGGACCAGTTAGGAGAAAAGCGTGAAATGAGAGCCATGAGAGAGAGGTAGCGTGTTGGTGTTAGGGGATCCGGTCTTGTGTCCACCAGCGCCGCACGATCTCAAGTCGGAAGGAGTAGTTTCCCTCTTCGTCGCGCGAGAGATAATGGTCTTTGAGGAGGAGCTTGAGGAGATCGCGGATCTGTTCGTCGTCCGTCGGTTCGACGGTGGACTTCACCTGGTTCATCAGTTGCCTTTGCCCCATTGGGGTGCCGGAGATGGCGAGAGCGTCCAGAATCGCCAGCGCCACCGTCTCGTCATTGTCGTCCGGATAGTACTTCCGCAGGCGATTTCGATAATGTGCTAGGTCCCAATCGTTATCCGCCTCCAGCAGTTCGCGGTTGAGGCGTGTTTCAAAGGCCTGGGGAGTGGCGGGCTCGCTCTTGGACATGCGAGAGATGAGACGGTGAATATAAAAGGGAACATCTCCCGTAAGGGTGGCGACGGATTCGGCGACCGAATCGGGTTCATCCACGCGAAGCGCTGCCCCCTCGAGGAGAGCTTTCGCCAGCTGGGTCGCTGCGGGACGGTCCAGCGGACCGGGTGAGACTCGTTCGAAGGTATTGAGCGGAGAGTTGTTGTAGCCCACCTTGCGGAGTTGGGTGAGGACATGGTGGATGCCGACCGAGCCCGTGAGAACAAGGCGGATGCTGGGATAGTCCTGGCTGAGGGAGCGCAGAGTATCGAGCACTTCCATGGCCCGCTCGGCACCTTCTTCGACTCGGATATTGTCCAGGAGGAACGGGACTTCGTCCCAAAGGAAGAGAACGCGATCGTTGCCGGATTGATGTTGCTGCTCGTGGAGGTCGGCAAAGGTGCGGGAGAGCGTTTCTTTCCAGGGGGCCTCCGAGCCGTCGGGAAGCTTGAGGATTCCCCCGATCTCCGCTCCAGCCATGGCTCCAAGCCATCTGGTCATCTGCCGCATGGCGCGTTTCTTGCCGGTCAGGAGTGTGTGCGTGTCCCGGTAGACCCGGCTGGCGAACTCGGCTGCGGTGCGGAGTCCGCCGAGATCCCGTTTGGAAACCAGCCAGCCTCTTGGTGGATCTGCCGCCATCTTGTTAAGTATCATCGTCTTACCGATTCGCCGGAGGTCGTTCATGTAGATGTTTCGGCCTTCCAGGATATCCCAAATTTCAGCGATTAAGGCGTCTCGGCCCACGATCTCGTTCGGGTCGAGCTGACCGCCAGGGTTTGGTTTCATGGGGTTAATATACGTGGATTTAGACGTATGTCAAAATAGACGTATGTCCGGATGGGCGTAGATTATCGGGCCTCGCAGCCTTCATTGACCCAGGTAGCTCCGGGCGTTCTTGCTCTGAGCCGGCAAGAGAGGCAAAGTTTCTCGTTCCAACGAACGGAGTCGAATATGATTCAATTAACGAAGATTGCGGGACACCCAATAGCCTCGCCGACGAGCTTCGATGACAAACGACGAACGAATTTTTCCATGCGCTCGGACATGTTCTTAAAGACGAGTCTATTTACTGCGTGCCTCATGCTGGCATTGTCTTCCTTTGCGGGGGCGCAGACTGAGCGGCCGCATAGCAAAGCGAAAAAGTTGGCGCTCCAGCAACGTCGCGCCACCCTCGAAAAACGCACCGCCGCTGAAGCCGCCGCTGAGCAAGAACGCAGAGCACAATACAAGAGGGATGCTCAGGCCGGGCTGACACCGGCGAAGCAGTACGCGGAACTCCTCAAGGAATACCAATCCTTGAGCAGTGGTTTGCGCAGGGCCAAGACCGATTTTCAACGCAAGGCTGCTGTGGAGGCTCTCCGTGGTTTTTCTTTGAGGTTTTTGGCGCTGGCGGAGGAGTACCCGGACGACCCGGTGGCTCTGACCACTCTGAAGCAGGCGGTTCAGACCAGCGCCACCACAGACTCCGCGGCGACGATCACCTGGGAGACAAACCGCTCGGAGTTTCCGTCAGGGGGCGTCGACGGCTCGGCCAGCAAGATCGTCGATCTCATTCTGCGCGAGTATGTCCTCAGCGACAAGATTGGTCCGTTGCTCGACCGGATGCGCTATGGCTATCGCGTCGAGTACGAGAGCGCTCTGGGTGCCGTTCTTGAGAAGAATCCCCACCGCAAGATTCGAGCGTTGGCTTGTCTGGCACAGGCCCAGTATCTTGCCGATCGTTTGCGCATGCTGAGGCTGGTCAGCGACCGGCCGGAACTGGAGAAGCGCTACGCCCTTTTGTTTGGCGAAAAATACCTTTCGGAACTGGGAGACTTGGGTCGACTGGAGGGCCGCATCGGAAGACTGTTCGAACTGGCCGCCTCCAATGAATACCACGATGTCGAATTCCGCACCGGCACCGTGGGCGAGGTGGCGAAGTCCGAGCTGTATGACATCCGGCACCTCAGCGTCGGCAAGCTGGCCCCAGAGATCGAGGGCAAGGATCAGGATGGGACGCCTTTCAAGCTCTCCGATTACGGCGGCAAGGTCGTGTTGCTCTATTTCTGGAATGAGTACTGACTGACCTGACGCACGACGTGGGAACACGGGCGGTCGCTCGTAACCAATTCCAAAGACAAGCCGTTTGCCCTCATCGGGGTCAGTTCCGCGGATCGCAAACCCGGCGAACTCAAAGCGGTGATGGTGAGGGAGAAGATCAACTGGCGCACCTTCGACGACCGTGGACCGTTCCACGAGGCTCCCATCAACCGCCGATGGAACCGCCCTGCGACGCCAACATTCTACATCATTGACCACAAGGGCGTGATCCGCCACAAGTGGGTCGGCAACCCTGGCAGAAAGGCCATCGACGCCGCACTGGGGAAACTGCTACCCCAAGCGGCTCGGCAGCCCGTCGAGTGAAGGGATCATCTAGCGTTTGCCTACGATCTTGATGGCAAAGCGTTGCGGCTGATAGCCGAGCCCGGCCTGCTCACAAATCTCGTCGAGCGCCTCAGCTACCGTCACATCACCAAGATCCAGCTGAATACTCTTGCCCAAGACCGCCTTGGAAGCCGCATTCATACCCGCTTCATCGATGATGAACTTCCGTCCGAATTTCTGCGGGTCCGCCTTCGCAGACCGATCCTGAAGGTCGCGGATGGCTTCACGCACCGTGATTGGCCCAACCTTGTAGTCGGTGAGTTTCCACTTCTGGATGTAGAACGGCCTGGTCAGCACGCGATCGAGAATTGCCTTGGATCGCTCCTGCATCGCTCGCGTATTCACGTGAACCAGAAAGTCGTGCGGCAGACCATCCGGCTGCACCAGTTCAGTCGAGGATCCTTCTTCGAAACGAACGCCTTCTTTCTCCAACAGCCGCTTGAATGCCGCTCCGCTCGCATAGCCACTGTCCTTGCTAACCGCTCGTTTGGTCTCGATGATCTGATCTGGCGTTTCTGCGAGAATCGTCACGCGCTCGGTCCCGACTTCGAACGTGACTCCGGCAAGAGTCGTGACGTAACGCAACAGTTCGCTCACGGGAACGTTTTGAAGATTTAGCGTGATCGATTGTTGATCCAGCAATCCGGGCTGCTGGGACCGGATTCCCGCTTCGTCGATCTCAATCACGAGATGCCGATTCTGGTCATCCGCCTCCCGAGAGGCCTTGGCTAGCTGTTTCACAGCCTCCTCCAAATCGACCGCATCAAGCTGAAACCTCGGCACGACAAGGCTTTTCAGGCGCTTCTTCATCTCAGCCTGCTTCGCCTTCTCATCGGCTGCCCCGACGGTTGCCATGCCGACCGCAACCACTGACAATACCCCTACGATGGCGAGCGTCGGTGTTCGCGTCAGAGGTTGTCTCGATTTCCTATCATCGAGCACACGCTGCACGCGATCCTCGATGGGCAATCCCCGCGCCATGGTCACAGCGAGAGTTGAAATGGCGTGCCGTGCATGCGCTTGACGCGCGATCTCCAACAAGTGTGAGGCGTAGTGCGCCGCGGGCATGCCTTGACATAGCACCTGATCATCGCACGCCTGCTCGCTCGCTTCACGCATCTGTTTCGACGCGACATAAACGAGCGGGTTCCACCACTGCACGACACAGACGATTCGGCTCAGCGCCTCCCACCAGAGATCACGGCGTTTCAGATGTGCTCTCTCGTGACCGATGACGGCGTCACGGCGTTCGTTCTCCCAGGA
This sequence comes from Verrucomicrobiales bacterium, assembly GCA_028281705.1. Classification (GTDB taxonomy): domain Bacteria; phylum Verrucomicrobiota; class Verrucomicrobiia; order Verrucomicrobiales; family DEV007; genus JAACDM01. Next base: position 8,058 of record JANQJH010000661.1, on the reverse strand, counting down.
TTGGAATCCTCGAGGCAGGAAGATTCTCGGGCGCACCAAGCCAACGACCAAAGGAGGGCCATCGTATACAGAAACGGTATCATCGGATTCTTCGGCCCCACTGAGTAGGCGGCGAAGCACACGGTTCCCGAGGAACCAACGACTGAACTGTACCACCACGCCAGCGGCCCACAGAAGACCCAAGAGATCCTTCCAAGGGATGCGCGATGGCGGGACGACCGATTGCGCCGTCCCTCCTTGAGCAACCTCCGCCAATGGAGGTGTTTCAAGAATCAAGGCCGATGACGCCCCCGTTATGGACGTTGTTTCCTCGTCTGGGAACAGGCCCCAAGTCGGCAAGACCAACGCAACGAGCGGCAAGAGCAAGACCGTCAGCAGGGCGACTGCCCAGATCAAGTGACGTCGAGCAGCACTCCATTCGCGGCATCCCCAGGCTATCAAACTGACGATGCCCAGCAGCACGACTGCTCGCACAGTCCAATCAATGAGGAATTCAGTGAAATTCATGTCTTAGTTCGGCTATTTCTTGTTCTTCGTTTTCTTGTGGGCTCCATCGATCAAGGTTCGCAGGCGTTGGTAAGCTTCGTCGTCGAGTTCGGCTGACTTGCCCGTGAAATGCGCGGCAACGGCTTCTTCGATCGAGCCTTGGAAGAAGGTCTCCAAGACATGTTTGAGCGCCCCTTTGGCGGCTCGCTTGCGGCTTTCCCTGGGCGAAAAGACATAGTTTCGCCCAATCTTGCGGCGCTTCACATGTCCCTTGTCTTCCAGAATTTGCAGCAACGTGCGAATCGCGTTGGCCGACGGTGGGTCAACAATCTCTGCGCGGATGTCAGGAATGGGCGCCTCTTCGAGTGCAAAGAGCGCATCCATGATCTGACGCTCACGTCGACTCAGGGGATCGGGCTTCGTCATAACACCAAATATTTGGTGTTTGAGCGATCAAGTCAACTTCTAAATACCAAAAAATTGGTGATTCAAGATGATGAGAAAACGGGGCCTAGTGGTGCGAACACTCCTGCCCGCCCGATGTGCTTCCTTGGCTGTCGGCGTCCGCGCCAGAGAAAGCTTTCGCGGACTGACCTCCTTGCTAGAATGCCGTCATGATTGTCGGAACGGTTCGGGAGATCAAGATTCACGAGTATCGGGTGGGGCTCACGCCGGCGTGTGTGCGGGCCTATGTGGCTCAGGGCCATCGGGTGGTGGTGGAAACGGGGGCCGGGGAGGAGATCGGGTTTCCCGATGAACTTTATCGGGATGGAGGGGCCGAGATCTTGCCCGATGCCGCCGCGGTCTTTGAGAAGGCGGAGATGATCGTGAAGGTGAAGGAGCCTCAGCCGGAGGAGCTCGAATTCTTCCGGCGCGAGCACATTCTTTACACCTATCTCCATTTGGCGGCGGACGCAGAACTCACCGGGGCTCTCCTGGAGCGCGAGATCGAGGCCATCGCCTACGAGACGATTGAAGATGAATCAGGGGGCCTGCCCTGTTTGCGGCCCATGAGTGAGATTGCCGGCCGGTTGGCGATTCAGCAGGGGGCAAAGTATCTGGAGAAGGCCTATGGCGGGCGCGGCGTGTTGTTGGGTGGCGTGCCCGGAGTGGCGCGAGGGCAGGTCGGCATCGTTGGAGGCGGAATCGTAGGGCTGAACGCTTGCAAGATGGCCGTGGGACTCAGTGCCGATGTGACGGTGCTCGATCTCTCCTTGGATCGCATGGCCTATTTAGACGATATTTTTTCCTCGCAGATCACCACCTTGCACAGCACGCCCCATCACGTGGAGACCGTACTGCGGCAGTCCGATGTGCTCATTGGGGCGGTCCTGATTCCCGGCGCCAAGGCGCCGAAGCTGGTGCGGCGGGAGGATCTCGCCCTGATGAAACCAGGGGCCGTCGTCGTCGATGTGGCCATCGATCAGGGCGGCTGTTTCGAAACTTCGCGCCCCACGAGCCACGACGACCCGACTTACGTGGTCGACGGGATCGTCCACTACTGTGTGGCCAACATGCCCGGCGCCGTGGCGCGGACCTCGACCCTGGCGCTGACCAGCGTGACCCTGAACTTCGGACTGAGCATTGCGGCGACCGGGGTGGAGGGGTTTTGCCAGAAGGGGCCGGGCCTGGCCAAAGGACTCAATCTCTACCGGGGGGACTGCACCTATGAGGCCGTCGCCCGGGCCCATGGTTTCGACTTTACCCCGTGGTTCGAGGCGATGAAAGTGGCGCCACATGAATGAGGTGAACAGAGTTCGGAGAGAGACCGTGAAGCATCATGGGTGAGGTGGTGGTGATCATGGGCGTGTGCGGCTGTGGGAAAACGACCGTGGGGGAAGGTTTGGCCGCTGCCCTCGACGGCGTCTACCTGGAGGGCGACTCCTACCACTCCGCAGAGAACGTGGAAAAGATGCGGTCGGGACAGCCGCTTGACGATGACGATCGTCAGGGATGGTTGGAAACCCTGGCACGTGAGATCGCGACCCACGCGGCCAAGCCTGGGTGGTGTTTCCTGGGCTGTTCGGCTTTGAAGGCTCGCTATCGGGAGATTCTGCGCCGGGGTGATCCGGATCTTCGCTTTATCTATCTCCACGGGGATGAGGCCCTCTTGCGGGCCCGCATGGAGGCGCGTGAGGGACATTACATGCCGGCCGGATTGTTAGACAGCCAATTGGCCATTTTGGAGGAACCGCGGCGTGCGCTTCGGGCTTCCGTCGATCAGCCGCCGGAGGCTATTGTGGAGGAACTCCTCAACCAGCTCCGATCATGCGCCACTTGATTCTATCACTCATCCTCTTGAGTTCCCCTGCCTGGGGCAACGAGCTCGAGGCCTATTTTGAACACGAGACGACGAAGCTGGAAGAGCGCTGTCTGGCAGAGATCCGGTCGGCGGAAGATTGGTTGGCCCGGCGCGACGTTTATCGCGAGCAATTGCAGGAGATGCTCGGGCTGGCTCCCTGGCCCGAGCGGACGGATCTCCAGGCCACGGTGACGAAGACGGTCCGGCACGAGGAGTTCACGGTGGAGAATCTCCATTTCCAGTCGCTGCCGGGACTCTACGTCACGGGAAATCTCTATCTGCCCCGCGGTGCCACGGAGGGACCGCACCCCGCCGTGCTTTACGTCTGCGGCCATGCCCGGGTGGTTGAAGATGGGGTCAATTTTGGCAACAAGGCCCGTTATCAGCATCACCCCGCCTGGTTCGCCCGGCATGGGTACGTTTGTCTCACGATTGACACCATTCAGTTAGGCGAGATCGAAGGGATCCATCACGGCACCTATCGAGAGGGAATGTGGTGGTGGAACAATCGAGGTTACACCCCGGCGGGGGCGGAGGCTTGGAATGGCATTCGTGCCCTGGATTACCTGCAATCGCGGAGCGAGGTCGATGGGACGAGAATCGGCATCACGGGGCGATCGGGCGGGGGAATTTACAGTTGGTGGGTCGGCGCCCTGGATGATCGCGTCAAGGTTGCCGTGCCGGTGGCCGGGATCACGAGCCTGCGCAATCATGTGGTCGACGGCTGTGTGGAGGGCCATTGCGACTGCATGTACCACATCAATACCTTCCGCTGGGACTTTCCCCAGATCGCTGCGCTGATGGCTCCCCGACCACTCTTGATCTCCAATTCGGACAAGGACACAATTTTCCCGCTCGACGGCGTGGTGGCGGTGCATGGAAAGGTGAAGCGCATCTATGAGCTCCTCGAGGCCGAAGATCAGTTAGGCTTGCAGATCACGGAGGGCGCGCACCGGGACTCGCAGGAACTGCGGGTCCATGCCTTTCGCTGGTTTAACCGTTTCCTCAAGGGTGAAGACGCGCTCATCCGGCGGCCGGCGGAGGCTCTGTTGCCGGCGCGTGATCTCAAGGTCTTCGACGAACTGCCGGAGGACGAGCGGACCTCGGTGATTCACGAGACCTTTGTGCCCCGGGCGCCGGCGCCTGTCGTGCCGACGGATGCAGTCGAGTGGGAAGAGATGCGGTCGGCCTGGATGCGGCATCTTGAGAGCAAGGTCTTTGCCGGGTGGCCCGAGGCAGGTGAGACGAGTCCCTTGCCCGCTCTGGTTCGCCTGGAGCCCATCGAGGGCGAGAATGAGGAGCGTGTGCGGCTTCTGACGCTCGTCGATGAGGCGACGTGGGCCCGAGATCCCGAGCGAGCGCATCAGTTGCGCCGCCGCTTCATGTTGTTAGGGCAGACACTGGATGGGATGCGGGTGTGGGACTTGCTCCGTCAGTTGATGCAGCGTGAGGAGCCGTTGACGATTCACGCCGAGGGGCGCGCAGCCGGGATTGCGCTCTACGCCAGCCTCTTTGATTCGGAGAAGAGGCTGCGCGGTCTCGAACTGACGGGCCTGCCCACGAGTCATCGGAACGGGCCCATCTTTCTCAACGTGAGCCGATTCTTGGATCTGCCTCAGGCCTTGGCCATGGCGGGCGAGCAATGCCCGGTGCGGTTGAAAGGGTTGTCGAGGGAAGACCGGCCCCAGTTGCGCTTCGCCGAGGAAACTTTGAACATGCTAGGCCTGGAAGGGCGGTTGATGATTCACTGAGTGCTAGGCGGCAGTTCGTTTTCGATGGCAAATGCCGAATTCCAAGAGTTCAGGATTGTTCTCTCCAACTGAGACGGCATGATTTGGCGGTGCAACGTCTCCTTCTCTTACTTTCTCTCATTGTTCTCATCATGGAGGCTCCCCCAGTCCTCGCTCAGCATCTTTCACCAGAGGTCGATGACTCCGGCCGGGTTACCGTCAGGCTAAACGCTCCCGAGGCCGGGTCCGTGGTGGTGAGGGGCCTGGGTGACGAGGCCATTGCGCTTTCCCGTGCCGAAGAGGCGGATGTCTGGGAAGTGACGACCCCGCCGCTCGCTCCCGAGATTTATGAATACACCTTTGAGGTGGATGGCACGATAATGATTGATCCGCAAAATCGCCGGGTGAAGAAATGGATTACGCTGGCCAGCATGGTCGAAGTTCCCGGCGACCCTCCTGCACTCCACGCCTGGCGGCCGGTTCCCCATGGGGCCTTGACCCGGCATCGCTATGCCTCTTCGACGACGGGTGGCGAGCGTGGTGTTCTCATCTACACGCCGCCGGGGTATCTGGAGGCGCGGGGCGCGACTTATCCTGTAGTCTATTTGCTCCACGGATTTGGCGATGACGAAGGGGCGTGGCAGGAGAATGGCCGTGCGCATGTGATTCTCGACAACTTGTTAGCAGAAGCGCGGTGCCGGCCGATGATCGTGGTCATGCCCTATGGGCATCCGGTGCCGATTCCCCGTGAGGTCGATTTCGAGACTTACGCGCCAGAGAATCTGCGGGCGATGGAACGGGATCTGTTTGACGATCTGATGCCGTACATTGGCTCGCGCTATCGGGTTTCGCCCGACCGTGAGGAACGCGCCATCGTCGGGCTCTCGATGGGCGGCGGGCAGGCCCTGACCATCGGATTGAGACACCTGGAGACTTTTGCCTGGGTGGGTGGTTTTAGTTCGGCGGCGCCCTCCGGGAATTTGGCAGAGCGCTTTCCCCGCCTCGTGGAGGATGTCGATGAGGTCAATGCGAGACTGCGGAAGCTCTGGATCGGCTGCGGGGAGGACGACTTTTTGTTAGAGTACAATCACGCTTTTGTCGAGGGATTGAAAGAACACGGGATTGTGCACACCTACAGCGAGACGGGTGGCGGGCACACTTGGAGCGTGTGGCGCCGCTACTGGGCGACCTTCGCCGAGCTTCTCTTTGGCGGGCCCGCGAGACCTTGAAGAAAGACGGCATGCAGTCTCTATCTCTCAGTGAGGATCAGGTGCTCTTCTTTAGAGCGAGGCGGGGGTATCTGGCGGGCGTGGCGGCGGAATCAGCGGAGGACGTGGCCCGGAGGCTGGTGGGCGTTCAGGGACAGGTATTGGGACCGGCTCTGCTGGCTCTGAGTCAACGATTGGCGGACCGGCCCACCGCCGACCGGTTGAAGGAGGAATTGCTCGAACGAAGGCCGCGCCGTCTGGTTCGGACATGGGGGCAGCGAGATACCTTGCATGTTTTTGATGCGGCTACGGACTGGGAGCGCGTGGTGGCGGCGCGAGCGGACTGGGCTTCAGGCGGGCGGCGCGGCGACATGCCGCCGGGGTCTCTCATGGGGAAGGCGCGCCGGTGCCTTTCGCGTCACCGCGGCCCGATCGCGCGGAGTGATCTCTTCGATCTCTTGCCCGATTCCTATGTCGCGGAGATTCGAGAACGGGTGAACAGCGAACGCGAGGCCTTGCGCTTTGGCGCGGGCCGATTGATTTGGAAACTGGCGGTCGAGGGCGTCCTGTCCTTGGGCGGCAAGAAGGGATCGGAGCAACTCTACCCGCGGCGTGAGGATTGGTTTCCCGAGTTGGCGTGGGGTTCGCTGGGCGGGGCGGAAGAAGCGACGAAATCCCTGACAGAGCGTTACCTGAGGGCCTATGGCCCGGCGACGCCTCAGGATGTGGCGCACTTTTTCGGAGCCAAGGTATCGGCGGCGCGGCGGTGGCTGAAGTTGTTAGGCGAGGAGAGAGATTTGCGTACCGTCGTCTGTGGGGAACGGCGCGACCTCATGGTGTTGGCGGAGGATGAAGGTGTGCTGGCGGAACCCGCGCCCAGGACTCTCAAGGACTGGCCAGTGCGTCTCTTGCCGGGATACGATTCGCTGCTCATGGCGCACGCGGACAAATCGTGGACGACACCGGTGGCGCCGGAACGGCCGGCCATTTGGAAGAAGGCAGCCGTGGTGGCTCCCGTGATTCTGGCTCGCGGCCGCATCGTGGGGACGTGGTCTCACGAGGTCAAGCGAGGGACCTTGATCCTCACCGTGTTTCCGCTGAGCGGCTGGCGCTCTGGCAAACACCTGGCCAGTGTGCGCAAGGAGGGGCGCGCGGTGGCTTCTCACTTGCAATGTGACCAACTGGAAGTGAGGGAATAGGGGCTTGTTAGAAAAACTTGAACTTTCACTTCAACTTCAACTTCAACTCCCACCGGTACTTTCGGTGCGACAAGAGTGTCCGCACCACTGAACGTCATCCTCCGCCGGCAGCTTGCATGAGGTAGGCGCAGACAATGGCTCCGTAGGTGCCCAGGGCATATCCGAGCACCGCCATGAGCACGCCGACGGGAGCCAGCGCGGGGCTGAAGGCCGAGGCCACCACCGGTGCCGAGGCGGCGCCTCCGACATTGGCCTGACTGCCGACGGCGACAAAGAAGAACGGGGCCCGAATGATTTTGGCCACGGTGAGGAGCAGGACAATGTGAATGCTGATCCAGAGTAACCCCACGAGGAAGAGACCGCGGTGCTCGCCGATTTCCCGCAGGTTCATTTTCATCCCGATGGTGGCCACGAGGAGGTAGATGAAGATGCTACCCCAGGTCGAAGCGCCGACGCCTTCGAGCCGGCGTGCTCCGGTGAACGAGAGGAGCACGCCAATGGTGGTGGCGATGACGACGAGCCAAAAGAAGCCCGATCCGAGGGCGTGCAGGCGCCAGCGCTGGAGCCAATCGGCGTGGGTTTGCATCCAGGGCACGATGGAATCGGATCCCCAGTGGGCCAGGGCGACGCCGCTGAAGGCGACCGCTAGCATTACGGTGAGGCCGGGTAGATCGGGCATGCGGGCGACTTCGCCACGGTAGTTTTCCACGCGGGTTTTCAGGTCTTCGATTGCTGAAGTATCGCCTCCGAGCCACCGGTCGATGTGATGGCTGATGCTGGCGCCGAAGAGAAGGAAGCCTAACCAGATATTGGCCACGAGAACGTCGACCACCACCATGGTGGCAAAGAGACCGTCACCGACCTGGAAAATCTCTTTCATAGCGGTTTGATTGGCCCCGCCTCCAATCCAGCTGCCGGCCACGGTGGAAAGGGCTTTCCACACTTGGTCGGGCTCGACGCTGAGGAGATCGGGAAAGAACTTGGCGACGGTGAAGAGAGCGATGGGGCCGCCGGCGATGATACCGGCGGTGGCGGTGAAGAACATGATGAGGGCCTTGGGGCCGAGTCGGAGAACGCCTTTGAGATCCACGCTGAGACAGAGCAAGATGAGGCTGGCGGGGAGGAGATAGCGT
>JANQJH010000656.1 GCA_028281705.1 Verrucomicrobiales bacterium | reverse complement strand
CCCTCCCACGTGAGAACGGCGTCCCGCCGGTCCCACGTTCTCCCCCGGGTAAGGTCGTCCATGGCATGCATTGACGGGATCTTCCGATCCTCATAACGTACCCCACCCATGAAGCCCTCACTCGCCCCCTCCCTCGCGTGCCTCTACCTCTGCCTCTTCCTGGCCAGCCCGGCCACGGCGGAAATCCTCCTCAATGAAGTGCACTATTCCCCCGAGCCGAATAACGAAGCAGTGGAGTTCATCGAACTCTACAACAGCGGGACCGAGGCCGTGGACCTCTCCGGCTGGGCCTTCACCGATGGCCTGAGTTACACCTTTCCCGATGGCACGACCCTGGCTCCCGGGGCCTACTACATCCTGGCGCAGAACGAAGCCCAGTACAACAAGAAATTCGGCAGCATCTTTGTCGGGGGCCAGAAGGCAGATGGAGCCTTTGGCAGTGGACAGCTGGCGGGTGGCGGCGAGGAACTCACGCTTCGGGACGCCGCAGGCAACGTCATGGATCGCGTGGACTATGACGACGGTTTTCCCTGGCCCGTCACCGCCGGCGGCGAAGGGCCGTCGATGGAACTGATCCACCCGAGCCTGGACAATGATCTCGGTGGCAGTTGGCGCTCAAGCCTGGGGGAGCCGACTCCGGGCGAACAAAACAGCGTCTACGCCGAGACCGCGCCCCCTCAGATTCGCCAAGTCGATCACACGCCCAAGGCGCCGCTGCCTAACGAGGACGTCGTCATCACGGCCAAGGTCACCGATCCCCAATCCGTCGCCGCTGTCACCCTCCGCTATCAATTGGTGAAACCCGGTCAATACATTCAGATCGACGATGAGGTGTTTCTCACGGAGTGGACCGAGCTGCCCATGGCCGACGATGGCGTCGCGCCCGACACCGCCGCAGCTGACGACGTTTACTCTGTCACCGTGCCGGGAGACCTGCAAAAGCATCGCCACCTGATGCGCTATCAGATCACCGTGGAAGACGGCGAGGGCACCGCCATCACCGTACCCTACGCTGACGACGGCCAGCCTAACTTCGCCTACTACTGTTATGGCGACATGCCGGCCTGGACGGGCGCCGTCGAACCGGGCGAGACTGAGCCCGTTACCTTCAGTCCCGAGCTTCTCCAGTCCGTTCCCGTCTATCAGTTGATCACCTCCAAGAAGAACCACGTCGAATCCCAACACATCACGGGCACGACGCGAGGCAGCGGCTATGGAGGCAGCGATTACCTCTGGAAGGGTACGCTGGTCTACGACGGGGATGTCTACGATCATATCAGCTTTCGTGCCCGCGGCGGCGTCTGGCGCTATGCCATGGGCAAGAACATGTGGAAGTTTCTCTTCAACCGCAGCCACGAGTTCCAGGCGCGCGACGCCCTGGGCGAGAAATATCCCACCAAGTGGAAGCGCCTCAACTTTTCCGCCATGATCCAGCAAGGCAACTTCGGCCATCGCGGTGAACAGGGGCTCTTTGAGTGCGTCGGCTTCGATCTCTTTCAAAAGGCCGGTGTCCCCGCACCCCAAACCCATTACCTCCATTTCCGGATCGTGGAAAACGGCTCCGAATCCAACCTCTTCGGCAACCAATACGGCACGGATTTCCAGGGACTCTACATGGCCATCGAACAGATCGACGGACGCTTTCTCCGGAGCCATGATATGGACGAGGGCAATATCTACAAAATGGAAAACGGCACCGGCGAGCGCAACCTCGGCGGTGAACTGAAATATCTCGCCCCCTACCCTGCGGTCGGGGATTCCACCGACCTCGAAGCCTTCAAAAGAGAAGGCTACGAACGAAACGTCAACAACGACGATCCCGAGTGGTGGCGCTCCAACTTCCATCTCGAAAACTACTACAGCTACCGCTCGATTCTGGAATACATCCACCACTACGACACCGGCGCCGGAAAGAACTACTACTACTACCACAACCAGGTGACCGGCATTTGGCAAATCCTTCCCTGGGATCTCGACCTCACCTGGGATGACGGCATGTACTCCACCGGACAGCCGCACCGATTCAGCACCACGGCCATCACCCTCGATGAATACGAGATCGGCTACCAAAACCGCCTCGTGGAACTCGCGGACCTCCTCTACAACGAAGAGCAAACCGGCATGCTGATCGACGAACGCGCCTCCGCCATCTACACGCCGGGCGAAGTTTCCATGGTCGATGCCGATCGCATGATGTGGGACTACAACCCCATCATGACCTCGAAACACGTCAACCCCTCCAAGTCCGGTCAAGGCCGTTATTACGGCAGATCCGCCACGGATGACTTCGCCGGCATGATCGAACGCATGAAGGCCTACGTCCCCCACCGGATCGACTTCGCCAAGGACCGCCTGTTAGACGAAAACCTCCTGCCCAAGGCGCCCACGGTGACCTTTCTCGGCAGCGACGACTATGCCACGGACGATCTCCGTTTCTCTTCCAGCGAATTCAAAGGCGGAAGTATCTTTGCCCCCCAGTCCTCGGCGGATTGAAATGGCGCCTGGCCGAGATCACCGACGTCCACGCAGAGGGTTACAGTCCGGAGCCGCCTAACAAATACGAGATCGACGCCGTGTGGGAGAGCGACGTCATCACCGAATTCACCCCGGAGATCACCATCCCAGCCGAAGTCGTTCGCCCCGGGCGCGTCTACCGTGTGCGGGCACGCATGCTAAACATGGTCGGGCGATGGTCCCACTGGTCGGATCCGGCGCAGTTCATCGCCGGCCAGCCGGACATCCAACCGCTTCTCGACGGTCTCGTCATTTCCGAGATCCTCTATGCCCCCGCTGAGGCCACCGAAGAGGAGCGCGCGCAGGGCTTCGTCACGGCCGATTTTGAATTCGTGGAACTCCTCAATCTCAGCACCACCGCGCTCGATCTCTCGAATGTGCGGTTTACCAAGGGGATCAATTACGATTTCTCCGAGGCCAGCACCCAGATCATCGAACCGGGCCAGCGTCTCGTGCTCGCTCGCAACATCGCCGCCTTCGAAAGCCGCTATGGTGAGAACACCGCCGTCATCGGTGAGTACGGCGGGGACAACGGTTCCAAGTTGGATAACAACGGTGAGCGGCTCAAGCTTTCCTTCGGTGCCGGTGTCGCCATCCGGGACCTGCGCTATGACGATGGAGACGGCTGGGCCGAACTGGAGAAGGGCTATTCACTGACACTGATCGACACCATCAACCTGAGCGATCCCGCTCTGGCCAGCAGCTGGGGAGTCAGCGGCCTCTCCGGCGGCACGCCCGGTGCGGCTGACGACGGCGTCGTGGTCAACCCGGATCCTACGACCGGAGGCTTTGCTGACTGGCAGGAGAACGTGTTCGATACCGCTCAGTTAGCCGACGCCGGCATCTCCGGCCCACTGGCAGATCCAGACCGCGATGGCTGGCTCAACCTGCAGGAGTACGCTTTCCTCGGAAATCCGCTGACTCCGGAAACCCACGGACCGCGGGTCGTCTACCTCGATGGCGTGGCCCACTTGAGCATCACGCGCCCGCTGGAAATCGACGACGTCGATTACCAGCTTGAGCGCTCCGAAAATCTCAACGAGTGGTCCAACTTCGCTCCCCAAATGATCGACGTGACTCCGGCCGACGACGAGGGACACGAAGTCGTCGTGTTTGAACTCGATGACACCGCCAACGCCTACTGGAGAATCCAGACCACCCTCAAGTGATCCCAAACCCATGAAGTGCACACACCTTCCCTATCTTTGTCTCGTTTTCATTCTCTTCCTTGCCGCCATCCGGGAAGGAGCCGAGGCCCAGGTTGTCATCTCTGAACTCGTAACGAACAACACCAAGTACGAGGATGAAGACACGGACGAGCCCGATTGGTTTGAACTGCACAACACGGGCGACACCGCGGTGAACCTCGAAGGCTGGAGCCTGACCACGAGCGAATCCGGTGAAGGCGCCTGGACCATCCAGCACCTCAGCTTGGAAGCGAACTCCGTCCGCCTTTTCTTCGCCTCATCCAAAGACCGACCAGGAGCGGCGGCGACTGCGGAAACCTATCGTCCTCACACGAGTTTCAACCTAACCAACGCGGGCGGTTATCTCGCTCTCCTCAAGCCCGATGGGACCGTGGCCCACAGCATTCAATACCCGGAGCTGGGGAAAAACGTGGCCTATGGCGTCAAAAGCGCGGACGAGGGTTTCTTCTTCCCCGCGACGCCCAATGCCGCCAACCCGGGATCCGCCAGCCCCAAAGCCTTGGCGCCGCGCGTCGAGTTTTCCCATCAGGGCGGTCTTCTCACGAATACGATCGAGCTGACCCTGGAAGTGCCTGATCATCCCGAGGCCGAAATCCAGTATGCCTTTGATGGGGCCGAGCCTTCGATCTTCACGCCAAGTTACAAGGGCCCCATCACGATCGACAAGAGCACCACCGTCACGGCGCGCGTCCTCCTGCCCGATCATCTTCCCAGCCGCCTCACCACCGTCGGCTTCGCCATCCTGGAGGAAAGCCTAACGGATTTCGCGGAAACGGGGGCTGTCTTCGAATCCAATCTCCCGGTGCTGGTGATCGAAAGTTTGGGTGAGAATATTGATGCCACCCGGACCTTCAAACCCGCCTTTGTCAGCGTGACCAGGCCCGATGAGGAGTCCGGGCGCACCGTTCTCGGAGCGCCCGCCGAGTATGCCGGTCCCTGCGCGGTTCACCTCCGAGGCGAGAGTTCGGCCGGATTCGGCCAGAAAAGCTATTCCCTCGAGATCCAGGACGAAGATGGCGAAGATCAGGATAGGAGTCTCCTCGGCATGCCCGCCGAGTCGGACTGGGTCCTCTACGGTCCCTGGAGCGAGAAGACCTTGATGCGCAACAAACTCGTCTTCGACTGGATGCGCACCCTGCGAGGAGACGACGGGACTTCCGTCCGGACGGCCTTTTGCGAGCTCTTTTTGAGCCAGCGAGGCGACGAAGCCGTGGGCTACAACTCCTATCAAGGGGTCTACCTGTTGATGGAAAAGATCAAGCGAGGACGCGACCGGGTGCCGATCCAAAATATCAACGAGGAAACCGTGGATCCTGACATGATCACCGGCGGCTACATCATCCGACGGGACAAGGTCGACGGCGGGAAAAGCAGTTGGACGACCAGTACTTACAATCAGCCCTTGCAGAGTTTCGATCCTGACCGCTTCAACACGGAGCAATTGGACTATGTCCGCGGCTACATCAATAGCTTTGAAACGGCGCTCAAGGGCGATCAGTTCGCCAGCCCCACCAGAGGCTATCAAAAGTACATTGAGCCGGATACCTTCATCGATGCCCAATGGTTTGTCGAGATCGCCAAGCAAGTGGATGGATACGTTTTCAGCACCTATTGGCACAAGGATCGAGACGGCAAACTCCGGGCCGGGCCTCTGTGGGATTTCAATATTTCTTTGGGCAATGCCGATTACGCCACGGGAGACAACCGCAAGGGCTGGCTCTACAACAACGCCGGCGGCAGGGGACAGATCTGGTTTCCTCGTCTCCACGCCGACCCGGAATACCATCTGGCTCACTGGGACCGCTACTGGGAGATGCGCCAGGGCATCTTCTCCGACGACGCCATCGATGCCGTGATCGACGGCCACATGGCGACCTTGCTCGACGGCTACTCCGAACCCGTGGGCAATCGCGCGCCCGATAGTATTCAAAATCCCGTGGCGCGTCAGTTCCGTAAGTATCCCTTCCTCGGGAATCGGCAATGGCCCAATCCTCCAGCGGAAACGTCGATCAAGACCTGGCAGGAAGAGGTCGAATACATGCGGGACTGGTTCAAAGACCGGATGGATTGGCTCGATGATCAGAGCCTGCCTTTCGACAGCCAGGTTTTCCGGGCGCCGCGCTTCAGCCACCCCACGGGAAATCTCGCCGGGGCCATCGATCTGGAAATCATTCCCCACAAGGGAGGCCTCTTCGACGGGCACAAGTACCCCACGGAGACCATTTACTACACCACCGACGGCTCCGATCCGCGAATCACTGGCGGTGACCTGAGCGACACGGCCCAGATCTATTCAGGGCCGATTCAGATCGAAAGCACGACCACCATTCAGGCCCGGATCCTCCACAAGGACCACTGGTCACCCAAGGTGAGCGGTACTTTTCTGCTCGATGCGGCCCCCGCCTCGGCGGAAAACCTCGTCATCTCAGAGATCATGTATCACCCCACGGATCCTAACGGTTTGGAGTCGTTTTCCGGTTTCAATGATAGCAATCACTTTGAATTCCTTGAACTGACCAATGTGGGATCGACGCTCATCGATCTCACGGGCGTGCGATTCTCCCGTGGTTTGCAATTCGAGTTCATCAGCCTCCCGGCGAACGAACGCCTCATCGAGCCGGGGACTTCCATCCTCCTGGTGAAGAATCTCGCGGGTTTCAAGAAACGGCATCCCGACGTCGATCCGTCACTTGTCCGGGGCCAGTACTTTGGAAAGCTGGACAACGCCGGTGAACGCGTCTCCATGGAAAACGCAGATGGTGAGGAGATCGCCGATATTCGCTACAATGACAGTGATTCCTGGCCGGCGGAGGCCGATGGAGGAGGCTTCAGTCTCGTCTGGGTCGGGAACGCCGATTCCGATCCCAAGGAACCCACTTCCTGGCAGGCGAGTTCCAAAGAGAACGGCAACCCCGGAACACACAGCGTGATCATCGGCAGCGGTCCTGATCTTGCGATCGATACCGACCAGGACGGTCTGAGCGATGCCCTGGAAGACCTGTTGGGCTCCAGCCCGACCGACCCCGAATCCGCCTACCTACCACAAGTTCGACATGAGGCCGGGACCGAACCGGCGACCTTCACGCTCTTGCAGAGGCACCGGAGCGATCTTGGCGATACCACCCTGGAAGTGGAGCAGTCAAGAGACCTCACCGCCTGGGAGCCCCTTGCCACCGAGGCCCCACAGATCGCCGAATCCCACGCCGATGGCACGGTGACCAGCGCCTGGTCCCTGCTCCGGGCAAATGACGGACAACCAACATTTGTTCGAATCCGTCTCTCGAGTGAGTGAGCGAATGACGGTGTGGCTGTTTCGCGGCCGGCGTCTTCATACACTGTCATTGATCACGATCCATTGATCGATCTCTATTCCCATGCATCCGTCCCTACGAACGCTCCTCCTTCCCGCCATCTTCACCCTCTGCCTGGTCGCGGCCGAAGCCAAGCCTAACGTCCTTCTCATCTATACCGACGACCAGGGTTCGCTGGATCTTGGTTGCTACGGATCCACCGATCTGCAGACGCCCCATCTCGATGCTCTCGCCAGACGCGGCGTGCGTTTCACCCAGATGTACGCGCCCTCGGCCATTTGCTCCGCCTCGCGCGCCGGCCTCCTCACCGGGCGCCTCCCCGCCCGGGCCGGCGTCCCGGGAAACGTCTCCTCCTACAAGGGCGAAGCGGGCATGCCGGCCAGCGAGCACACGCTCGCCGAACTCTTTGCCGCGGGAGGCTACGACACCGGCCACGTGGGGAAATGGCATCTGGGTTACACGCCGGATACCATGCCCAATGGCCAGGGATTCCGCCATTCCTTCGGACACATGGGAGGGTGCATCGACAACTACTCGCATTTTTTCTATTGGAACGGCCCCAATCGCCACGATCTCTGGCAGAACGGCGAAGAGATCTGGCGCGATGGTCAGTTCTTCGGCGACCTCATGGTCGATGAAGTGAAGCGCTTCGTTTCGCGTGAGCGCGAAGAGCCTTTCTTTCTCTACTGGGCGATCAACTTCCCGCACTATCCGATGCAGGGCACGGCCAAGTGGCGCGAGGTTTACCGCGACCTCCCCTCTCCCCGGCGACAGTACAATACTCTCGTCTCCACCACGGACGAAATGATCGGCGAGGTCCTGGGCCAGCTCCGCACTCTCGGTTTGGATGACGACACCATCGTCGTCTTCCAATCGGACCACGGGCATTCCACCGAAGAGCGCGCGTTCTTCGGCGGCGGCAACGCCGGCCCCTATCGCGGCGCCAAGGGCTGCCTCTTCGAGGGCGGGATCCGCGTCCCTTCCATCGTCTCCTGGCCCGGCCATCTCCCCGAAAACGCCGTGCGCGATCAAATGGTCGTCGGCATCGACTGGTACCCCACCCTGGCGGATCTCTGTGAGCTTTCTCTCCCGGAGAATGCCGCCCTGGACGGCAAATCCATCACCGCCGTCATCGAGTCGCCTGACAATGAAACCCCTCACCGCTACCTCTACTGGCAACTTGGAAGTGGCAAAAACGCTCAATGGGTCGTCCGTCGGGACGAATGGAAATTGTTAGGTAATCCCCGGGACAACAGCAAGCAAGCGCCCCTCGATCCCAAGAAAGACCGGCTCTACCTCGTCAACCTCAAGCGGGATCTATCCGAAAAGAAGAATCTGGCCCAAGAGGAACCCGCCATTCTCGCGGAACTCGAGGAGATTCGCCGCCGCTATGTCGAGTCGCTGGCCGGGAACGATTGAGTACGCAATTCAAAGATCACTCAAACTGGAAGGCATAAACGTCGGCCCGCTTCGCCTCCAGGCGCAGACGCAGAGGTTGCCCCGCCAAATGATCCAGGCGCTCCCTCGCCCCCCAGCGAACCACCTTGGCAATCGAGTCACCCTCCAGCGGCTGGCAATCGGTGAGGGAAAATCCCTCTAACACTTGGCCGTCCACGTCTTGCAGCTCCACTCGCAGGCTCCCGCCTTCACGCGTGGCAAAGTTCACCACGAGCCTGTCCCCCGTAAAGGCGATGAGCTTGGTCGTTAGTTCGCCGCCGTCATCGCCGGCCCTGAGGGAAACGAACCCGTCCACCCGGTAAGAGAAACGCCGCACCCGGCTATCGGGTCCCGTGTAGTAGGCCTCTGTGGCATAGACCGATAGTCTTCCCGGTTGGTTAGGCAGACTGAGCAATCCCCAGGTCATGTAATTGCTCCGGTTACCCCCACGATCTCGCGGGGCACTCTCCGGAATGATGGGCTCCAACCAGCGATGGAAGGTGCTTCCCCCATCGCGACTCGCCATGAAGGTTGGCTCTACTCGCTGCCCGGCGTTCGGGAGGTACCTCGTGGGAAAACCGAGAAGCACATGGGGCGCCCGTGCGTAGGGCAAAATGGCATTGGTATAGAGGTGCTGCGCCGGCGCCTCCCCATAGGAAACCAATACCGGATCCGACCACTCGATAAAATCCGCCGAAGTCCCCGTCATGATCGCTCGTACACCGTCGACAAAGGTCCGGTGAAACTCACGGTAGATCCCCGCCTGAGCATCCCAAAAGGCCAGGTTCTGCGAGTCAAAGGCGCCGTCGGTGATCACCGGTTCATCACGGATCGCGGACCAGTGAATGCCATCGGGAGACTGGAAAACGTAGAGCCCTTTCTTCCCCTGTGGCAGCCCGCGCGAGATCGCCTTGTACTTCGCTTCCGCAGGACAATCGGGGTTCCCATCCTTGAACACCGCAAAACAATGCGTCCCGATGCCATCCCAAACGATGTTGTTCTCCTTGGAACCATTGAATTCGTAGAGCCCGAGATTCGGTTTCTCCCAGTGCACACCATCATGGCTCTCCGCGTAACACGTCACTTCGCGATGCCCCGCCTTCCTCGTCTCCTCGTCATAATGAGATCCCCGGTAATACATTCGGTAGCGGTCGCCATCTTGAAAGATCGTGTAGTAAGCACAGGTGTTTCCCTCCCAGGGCGCATCCGTCACCAGAACGACTTCCTCCGGGCGAGGCCGGTGCAGGTAGAGATCGACATCGCCGGTCATGCTCCCGATCACCGCGCGATCGACAAACAACTCCCGCCGGTCGCCTAACTGAGTCGGCGTCCGCTGCTCGATGACAGCATAGGGATCCTCCGCCCGCCTGGCGGGATCGACATACTTGGCCAGGTCGCGCATGGCGATCACCGTGCAACCCTGGTCCTTCAGGTACTGCATTTGCTCGACAAAATCGCTTGGCTTCGTGTTCACCCAGGGATGTTCCAGGGCGGGCACACCGTGATAACAAAGCACCGCAATCTTTCCCTCACGGGCCTGGGCCACGGCCCACTTCATATCTTCCGTCCCCGACTTCGGCCCTGAGTACCACGTCGTGGGAACCAGCAGGGGATGATCCAGCTCGGGATCGTAAGCGGGACCGCGTCCACCTTCCCCGCCGTCACGAAACTCCGGACGAATTCCCCGGCGCGCGAACTGAAACCCATGCGCATCCAACACTTCAACCGCGCTCATTCCATGAGAGAATCCCGGGTAACAAAACGTTGTCGGCTGAGGAATCCCAAACTCCGCACAGCGTTGATCGATATGCCGTAACGACGATTCAAGCTCCCTCGCCTCCAAGGCCGCCACATTGCGATGGTGCTGCGTGTGATTCCCGATCTCAAACCCCAGATCGTGCAATTGGCGGATCTCCTCCCACGTGGTGTAGTGCTCCTTGCTCTTGAGAAAGCCCAACCCCTCCGTGACATAAAAGGTGGCATCGAAACCGTGCTTCTGAA
>JANQJH010000295.1 GCA_028281705.1 Verrucomicrobiales bacterium | reverse complement strand
TTGCGAATGACCTCGGGTAATTAAGGATGCGCATTGAGCGGACAGAAGTGTCCGCATCATCACCTTGGCTCCCCCGGATTGGTAGGAAGCAAGCGTGGTCCACCAACCCGGTGCGAGGCCATCACCGGGCCAGTATTCCCGCCACCAGGCGGCTCTGGGGAAGCATTGCGCTTGCCAACGGTGGTTCTGTTGGGGCATGATCGCAGGCGCGAACGTCGTCTCGGGGGGAGATGGCGTCTCTTCACTCTCTCATTCTTTTAGTGCGATGAAACGACGGATTCACGTTGGTCTCGGGGCATGTCTCTGTGTCTTTCTCACCCTTGTTCAGACGGTCGATAGTGCGGAATTTCGGGGCCAGGTAATCGATGCCGTGAGTGGTGAGCCGATCGAAGCGGCCAGCCTGACTCTGGATACGGATCCCAACACCCCCGGTGTGGATTACTCGGATACCAGTACCTCGTTCGGCATGTTTCTCTTTCCCGCGGTGAACCCGGCAACCTATGACTTCCGGGTGGAGCACGGTGGCTATGAGCCGCATCAAGGCGAACTCACGATCGGCGATGGCCTCACGACCGCGACCGTGGAACTCCAGCCGGTTGCCGGCGGACCCGCGGAGGCTGGGCCGACGCGCGACGTCTTCGTTTCCGTGCACGGGGTCATGACGGGCGTTCCCATTCAAGCGGCGGTGGAAGCCTTTCGATTTGATGCGGCGGCGGGCGGCAATGGCGGGCTGGAAGACAGCTTGACCACGGATGCGGATGGGCTGGGGCGTTTCGTTGCTTTTCAACGCGACCACTACGAGTTCAAGGTGACCCCGCCGCCAGGGTGGAAGCCGTTTACCACACCCCGGGTCTTCCTCGATCGGACCCATCACGCGTCCATCAACTTGGAGCCGGTGAAACACAACGTGGTGGTCAACGTGACGGGCTACGATCCGGTGAAAAAGGCCGAGGGCGGGCTTCCAGGCGTCTTCGTTGAACTCACGGGATACTTCCCCACGGTGGCGGACGTGGTCGTGCCCACGCGATCGGGCATGACTAACAAGACCGGGGTGGTGACCTTCACCGGACTGCCTTCCGGCGTACCCTATCAGTTGGAGATCAAGCAGCTGGGGTACGACACCATTAGTGAATCACTGGCCGCGCGGAACTCGCCCGACCCCCTTACGTTCAATCACGGGCTGGTACTTCAGGAGCGCTCGCTTCGCGTCGTCATGGAGAATCCCTTCTACGAGAAGCTGGCCGTCTTCGAGGGGCTCAAGGCCACTCTGTCAGGCTTGGTCGATACCAACACCGAGGGGATCCTCTGTGAATTGACCGAAGGGGAGTCGCCCGAGGTGCGTTTGTTCGAGCAGCTGGTGCCCGGCCGATACGAACTCCGGATCGAAGGGCGCGGCAATTCGGCGGATCTCGAGGTCCATCCCTACTTCGAGTTCGTCGACTACATTGATCTCTACGACGAGGGCGAGACCCAGCTCGACATCGAACTCCAATTGCGCATGGCCAACCTCTCCGGCCGTCTCATGGCGGCGGATATGAAAGGTTACGCCAACTCGAGCGGTCAGGAGCATCCCTCGGATTATCTCCCCCTGGGGGCGCCGCTTTACCGTCCGCGGGCCGCAACTCAAATCGAGTTCCTCGAGGCGGAGGCGGATCCATGCGTGGCTCCGGACAGGCGGTCGATCGTCGTCACCACGGATGCCAACGGATTCTTCAATGCCGCGGTGCCGCCGGGGAAATGGGGGATGAAGTTGGCCGAGCTAACCGATTATTGGGGCAGCCACGTCATCCTCAAGGAGGCCGGTGCTCCCACGCCCATGCCCGTCGTCCCGGACGTTCCCGACATTCCGGATATCCCCGACATCCCGGATATTCCTGACATCCCCGACATTCCGGATATCCCCGACATTCCTGACATCCCCGACATCCCGGGGCTTCCCGATCTGGGTGACATCCTCGATGACATCCTTGGTGGCGGGGGAGGGGGAGGCGTGCCCACGGGGCCGGTGAAACAGTCCTTCCCGGCGGCCGGTCAGGGCTGGCCCTTTGCCGAGACCTGGCCCTATCCCGGAGATCCTCCGAGCAACGGGACGCCGCTGCCGGGGCTGCCGTTGATGCTGGAGGAAGGCGACTACGAACTCGATGCCTTCATCCGCAAGCAGGTGGTCAGCGTGATGAACACCATCGGGGGCAGTGCGGCCCCGACCCAGGCCCATCTGACGGCCTACGAGCGCGTTCGCATCGATGGGGAGGACGCCTATTTTTCTGTGAGGATGTCCGACTACGGCGATCTCAACGATGGCGGCGAGGCGCGACTCGTGGGTGGTGAGCAGAGTTTGGTGAGCGAACTCCACCCGGCTTTCCGGCCCCGGCGACTGGAAGGCGGCAGCTTCGAAACGGAGGGTTTCTTCTACTTTGAGGCTGTGCCGCCGGGCGAGTTCACCCTCACATTACATCATCCGCGCTTCAATTTCAAACTCATCGATTCACTGACCCAGGCCGAGACCGTGCCCGCGGCGCTCAGCTTCTCCGTGCCGCCGTGGAGTGCTCCCGGCGTCATCCCGGAGAGAGATCCTGCGGAGGACGCCTATTTCGAGCCCATGGTCACGGTGCCGCCGGGCGGCTATCCCACCTTGGATAACCTGGAGAGCTTCAAGCTCTTCTTGGGCGAGTACCGCTATGGAGCTCCCATCACCATCAATCACCACGGATGGGTGGAAAAGATCTTCGAGGAAGACCCGCCTTCGCATTACGAACTCATGCGGACCGAGGAATTTGGATCGAAAGAAGCCTCCTTCGGGTTGATCCGGGTGTCCTATGCCGATGGGCGTGTTTTCTCCGGGGCCAAGGGGATTCCATTCGGGCCCTTCACCTTTTGGGAGGGTGGCGCTCGCTTTGATGCCAGTGGCGGTCAAACGATCGACTTCTACTTTGGCGGTCCCCGGGATAATGTGAGTGCGGACGTGCAGGAAAACACGGGTCTGCCCTTGGATGTCAATGTCCCCATCGTGCCCCGCATGGGTGGCGGTGGCGGCGGCGGCCAAACCTACCCTCTCAAAGTCATCGCTTACAATGAAGCCAATCCGGACGGCGATGAGATTGCTGGGATTCAGATCAAGGTCAATTTCGTGGGCAAGACTGTCACGTCGGGATCGATTAACCAGTTGACCTTCGACTTCGGTCGGGACCTCAAGCCCACCGGCCTGGCCACGGGCAGCGCTTGGCTTCCCGTGGAATCGGGCGAGACCGCGCTGGAATTTGGTGGCGCTGGTTTGCCGAATTCGATCCCCGTCATCCAGCACGAGTTCTACACCTTTCAGCCCGAGGGCAATGTGGCGCCCGTTCCAGCGCTGCGCGTTCCGCTCCGCCGGGGGCTGGAGGTCTTGGGTAATGTCAAGTCAGCCGCCGGGGGGAACCCGCCGATCCCCGAGGCCTCCATCCGTGTCTACGATCGCTTCGGCAATGTCATTGCGTTAGCGACGGCGGACGACAATGGCGACTGGGCCCTTCCTGTGGGATTGCCCGTGCTCAAAGACGACAGCCCACCGATCTACGTCCAGGTGGAGTCGCCCGGTTTCGTCACCATCCGCGAGCGTTTCACCGACAAGGATGTCGATGCCGAATCGGGCAAGCTCACGGTGGACCGGGCACTGGCGCTTTTGCCATGGCCGACGATCCAGCCAGGGGAGTTTGACCGCATGGGCAAGTTCCTCAGCGGCGTCTATTTTTCCACCAATGCCGATGCTGTGACCAAGCATCTCCGGCTCAAGTGGACGGTGCCCCTCAATGCGCCCCCCGTGGAGATCGAACTCATTCCCTTCGATGACGAGAACGGCATGCCGCAAGACCCCGAAACCGTCGCCCTGGAGAATCCACCGACCGACGTCTTCCTCGTCAACACCATTGGCTACAACGGAAACCCTTACAATGCCAAACCGAGCGAGCGCATGGATCACAAGCCCAAGACGGCGGACGATCCGATCAAACTGCGTGATTGGTTTTACAAGGCTCTCGATCGCGAAGTCCAGGGCGTCTTCATCGACGGTCCCGTCAAACCGGAAAAGCTGGCGGCGAATCAGTACGAAGCCGAGGGCGACATCCGGATTTGGAAGATTCCTCCGGGACCCTTCCGGCCCATCATCGTCGTGCGCTCGGCCAACGGGAGCCTAACCATTCGCAGCGACTACGCCGATCCGGAAACGGCGACGGCGGCCGGTGATCCGGATCCCTTGATGGACGGGGTGCATCTTCCGTCGTGGTTAGGAAACATGGCCAATGTCATGGGACTCATGGGTGCGGTGCAGAATGCCACGGGGCTCAATCCCACGAAGGATCAGCTGAAGAGCATTTTCCCCTCGGGGGCCTTCACCGCCCTGCCAAAGTTCAAAGGATTGATCACGGCGGAGGGGGCGAGCGATCCCAAAGTCTTGAAGTACGCCTATTCTCTGGATGTGAAGTGGAAAGAGGGCATGGATAGTCCGTCGAATAAATGGCTCACCCTGCTTTCCGAGCCACTGGGAGTCGAGGTCGAAGTGAGCGTCGGCGCCGGTCTCGACAACACCAAGCCCAAGCCTTTTTTCCTCAAGGCTCAAGTGGCCGGCGCTCCCCAGGCCAAAGATTTTGAACCCAAGTTCCTCAAGGGAGCGAAACTCAAGGCCAACCCGCGCCTAACCGCGGGGTTCGAAGTGCGGTCGAGTGAAGAGACGCCGGAGGGCGGGATTGAGTTAGACCTTGAGACGATCATTGGTGCCAGCGTCCAGGTCGCCACCGATATCAACCTCGTCTTCATCACCTCCAAACTCCCGCCACCGGTGGGTCCCATCTTGTTAGGCCTGGACAAAGCCAAAGCGGCCAACTTCCTCTTCACCGCCGGAGCCGGCGTCGGCTTCGTTCTCGAGCGTCGCTGGGAGACGAAACCGCCCGCCGCGAGTTCTGTCATCGTGGGCGAGAAGGAGCCCCTGCACGGGTATCCATTCGGAGGTTATCTGCGGATGGCGCCCACCGTGGCCAAGCTGGGTTTCGCTCTCGAAGGCGGGCTCAAAGCAGCTTTCGGGAACGGCGCGGTCAGCTTGAAGATCACCCTCGCGCTCGGGGGCGACAAGGTCCCGCACGGCTTTCCCCATCTTCAAGCCACCGTCAATCCCAGCGGGAACTGGCCCTACGTCGAATCGATCAAGGGCAATGTGGGGGTCAACATCGTCGGTGAGGTCGATGCCTGGGTCCTGCACTGGGAGAAAAAGTGGAACATCCCCGTCGTCAAAATCGACCGATCCTTTACCACTGCCCCCGTGTTTTCCTGGGAGCCGCTGGTCACCACCTTTGAGACCACCAGTCCCAGCACCGCGCCGGCCCCCACCGTGGATCCCAACGGGGCCGTCATGATCCAGAACTTCTTCCCCGCCGGTGAGTACACCACCGTGACGGGAGCGGATGGCTCCGGGCTCGTTCTCTTCACGGGGATCAATCCGGCAACCGGCAACATGACCCTGGAGGTCATCGAGCGCCAAAGCGATGGCGCCTTTGGGACCAGCAAGGTGATCGCGGAGGAGGCCGGCCTGATCGACCTGGCGGCCACGCAGCTGGACTCCGGTGATTGGCTCGCCGTCTACTCCTCCCTCGACGCCGAGGACGTCGGGAAGCTCTATTCCGGGTCCAAACTCTACTACCTGACCTCGAGCCAGAACGGGGGCGCCACGGAATGGACGGAGCCCAAAATGATCGAGTCCTTTCCCGACGTGGTTTCGGCGCTCGAACTCGCGAGCAAAAATGACGTCACGGCCCTGGCATTGACACGCACGGCCGGTGGTCCCACCTCGGAGGTGGTCGATTTGGAACTGGCGTCCTACACAGGGAACACCTGGTCTCCCCTGACCAAGGCGGGCGATGACATTGCGGTCATCGACTTTGACCTCGCCGCGAGTGGCGGCGGTGAGGACGCGCGTTTTGTCGCGGCCCATACGGACGGCATCACGGCCATTCAAACACTGGCCTGGAATGCGCAGACCGGCGCACTAACGGATCTGCCGGCCATCGAGGGCTCGGCCACGGCCTTGAGCCTGACGGCCTCAGCGGATCAATCCACCGCCCTGGCCTACTCCACAGCGGAAGGCGCCCTCATGGTGGCCGTCCTTGACGACTCCGGTAGCGGCTGGATGGAATCGGTAACCCCGGTGTCCGACGGCGTGGCCAATGACGTCGTCGTCACCGCCCTCCCCGAGGATGCGTCCAACGCCTACCTCTTGAGCTGGATTTCCGGCGGGATGGTGAGCATTCTGAACTACGCCTACCTCGATGAGAATGGCCGCCGGACGACGTCTCCAGTCGTCGCCGAAGGGTCTCCCGGTGGCGATTACTTCGATCTCGCGGTGATGCCGGGTACCGGAGACGAGGCCGTGCTCCTGGCTCTCAACTCCGGAGAATCCACCTCCCTGCAACAGGTGACGGTGGCCCCGGGCGTTCCCACGGTGGCCGGCGTCCGTCTCGTTCGACCGCGCTTCTTGTTGGGCGAAGGCTTCAGCTTTGATGTCGAGGGCGAGGCCGGAAAAACCTATCGCATCCAAGCTTCGGCCGACCTGCTGAACTGGCTGGAGATTGGCGAGGCCCAGTCAGGCGAGACCTTCAACGATCCCGAAGCCGGAGAGGCGAAGCCCAATCAGCTCTACCGGGCGCAGGAGTAGTCTATCAGTCGCCGTTCGTTGCACGGGCACGCACGATTGCCACCTCTGGAAGGGAGCCGCTGCAGCTCGAGGTCGTCGCCAGTCACTCCGGCGGCAGCCAATTCTACATGTGTAAGATTTTCAAGGCGGCCACCGGGATGACGCTGACGGAGTTCATCGGCAGACTGAGGATCGAGTGGGCAAAGCAGCTGCTCCTGCACCGGTCGCTCTCGGTTAGCGAGATCGCCTTGGAGGTCGGCTTCAACTCCCTGTCGCAGTTCAACCGCCTGTTCTCCCGCTATGTCGGGCGGCCGCCGACGAGATTCCGCAATGAGGGATGCGGGGCGCTGGGTACTGCTACGACAGCGGACGGCGGATCTGGTCGAACGCTGGGAGTGCCGACAGCCTGCTAGGCCGCCCCTTGAACCCAATCGACCGAGCAAAGACCTTCCTGGAGACGCCTCGAGAGACGAGCGCGTCCTCGGTGGATTTTCGTTTGCTGGGAGAGGCGTCGGCCCGGCAGATCGTGGTACAGTCCCCACTCCATTCCGCCGACGGGCGAGTACAGCTGGCGCTGGAATGTATCGTGCGATCCCTCGGTGCCTCGTGCGCGGGCGCGACATCGGATGGAGCCTAACCATGTCCTAGCGACGGATCGGGTCGCCACAATTGCAGGGTTCTCATGTAGTTGGGATGGACGTCGGCTGCCGGGTTGGCAACGTGTTGTTGGCTGAACGATCCCCGCATCTGTCCGATCGGCTCGTACTCGTGTTCCTCCATCCATAGGTCAACGGCGGCGAGGCTCGCATTTGCCCCATCGCTGTGCATTCCTTGCCGATCGAGACGTCGAACAGCCGCAGCCGGCATCGGGCGGGGCCGGCCATGATGGCGGCGGTCGTCAGCGATGCTATTTCCTCGAACCCTGCAGGCAGAGTGGATGGAGGGTGTATCGGTCTAGCCAGCGGGATGATCATGCCATCGTTGCCAGCATTGCCGCCTCGCGAACCATCTGTGATGCGTATCCCCACTCGTTGTCATACCACGCCATCACTTTCACCAGATCGTCATCGACGACCTTGGTCATCTCCAGGTCGACGATAGATGCCCGAGGGTCTCTCAGGATATCTGAAGATACGAGCGGTTCATCGCTTACCCCCAATACACCCATGTAGCGTTCGCTCTCGGATTCTGCGACAAACGCGGCGTTCACCTCTTCTACGCTAGTGCTCTTTTCCGTAACGAAGACGAGGTCTGCAATGGAGCCACAGGGGATTGGGGCACGGACTGCCACGCCGTCAAACTTGGAGGCGAGTTCGGGGAGCACTTTCGCCGTAGCGATGGCAGCTCCGGTCGTTGTCGGAACGAAGTTGCAGCCGCCCGCTCGCCCCCTGCGAAAGTTCTTGCTCGGCCCGTCGATGATACCCTGGCTGGCGGTATAGGCATGGATCGTCGACATGATCGCCTTCCTCACCCCGAAGCGCCGTTGCATGACTTCGGCCACCGGCGTGATGCAGTTCGTCGTGCAGCTAGCACAGGAATAGGCAGCCGGTCGCTCTTCCTGGCTCGTGCCGTGAACGACGGTGATCATTTCGTCGCTCTTTGAAGGCGCCGACAGGAGTGCGTGCTTGGCGCCGGCTTTGAGGTGTAGGGAGAGGTCGTCCGTTGTCCGGAAGATCCCGGTACACTCGAAGACGAGGT
>JANQJH010000594.1 GCA_028281705.1 Verrucomicrobiales bacterium | reverse complement strand
GGGCGAGGACGGGGAAGGGGAACGGCTGATTTTTTTCGAGCGTTTCGAGCTTGGGTTTCGGCGGGCGGCACCCGTAGCATCCGCCCATGAGATCTCTTTTTGTTCTTCTCGGCTTCGTCGCCTTCCTGCAGTCGCCGGTCCAGGCAAAGACGAATATCATCGTCATCATGTCGGACGACATGGGCTATTCGGATCTCGGCTGTTATGGGAGTGAGATCGAGACCCCCAATCTGAACCGATTGGCTGAAGGCGGGGTGCGATTCACGCAGTTTTACAACACGGCGCGCTGTTGCCCCACTCGCGCGGCGCTTTTGACGGGGCTCTACTCGCACCAGGCCGGTATAGGCTGGATGATGAGCGACAATGGGCACGCGGGTTACCGGGGCGATCTGAACACGCGTTGCGTCACCCTGGCAGAGGCGCTGAAGCCGGCCGGTTACCGGACTTACATGGCGGGCAAATGGCATGTGACGAAGCACATCAAGCCGGAAGGACCGAGTCACAATTGGCCGCGCCAACGAGGGTTCGATCGTTTCTATGGAACGATCCATGGCGCGGGGAGCTTTTTTGACCCCAACACGCTGACGCGGGACAACACGATGATCTCACCTTTTGCCGATCCGGAATATCAGCCTGAAGAGTACTATTATACGGATGCCATCAGTGATCATGCGGTGCGCTACATTCGGGAGCACGAGGAGGATTACGAAGAGGCGCCGTTTTTTCTCTATGTGTCATACACAGCGGCGCATTGGCCGATGCATGCGCTAGAGAAGGACATTGCCAAGTACAAGGGGGTCTATGACGAAGGCTATGCGGCGGTGCGTCAGCGACGTTTTGAGAAAATGAAAAAACTCGGCGTGATCCAGCCGGATGCCGAACTCTCACCCGCTTCGGGCAGCTGGGAGAAGATGGAACACAAGGCGTGGGATATTCGCAATATGGAAGTCTACGCCGCCATGGTGGACAACATGGATCAGGGGATTGGAAGGATCACCCAGGCTTTGAAAGACACGGGGAATTTTGAAGACACCCTCATCCTCTTTTTCCAGGACAACGGTGGCTGCGCCGAGGCCTACGGCCGCAATCCGAAGAAGAGCAAGGACGGCAATTTCCCGGTGCGGGCTGATCGACCCACGCTGGAGCCGCTACCGGCGGAGTATCTGCAGCCTCACATGCAGCCCAAGCAAACGCGTGACGGCTGGCCCGTGCTCACGGGACCCGGAGTGATGCCCGGTCCGGCGGACACCTACATCGGTTACGGTCGCGAATGGGCCAATGTCTCGAACACGCCGTTTCGCGAATACAAACATTGGGAGCACGAAGGCGGCATTTCTTCGCCTTTCATCGCGCATTGGCCGGCCCAGATCACGCGGCAAGGGGAGATCGAGCATCAGGTGGGTCACCTCATCGACATCATGGCGACCTGTGTCGATGTGAGCGGCGCCAAGTATCCCAAGAAACACGCTGGAGAGCGGATCCAGCCGATGGAAGGCGTTAGCCTCGTGCCCGCCTTCAAAGGGGAGACCTTGGTGCGTG
The DNA here is from genome assembly GCA_028281705.1 of Verrucomicrobiales bacterium. Taxonomy (GTDB): domain Bacteria; phylum Verrucomicrobiota; class Verrucomicrobiia; order Verrucomicrobiales; family DEV007; genus JAACDM01. Next base: position 10,388 of record JANQJH010000594.1, on the reverse strand, counting down.
ACGACGCCCTCTACTGGGAGCATGAGGGAAATCGCGCCATCCGGGTGGGCCCGTGGAAGTTGGTTTCGAAGCGCGCCGGGGGAGGCGACTGGGAACTCTACAACATCGATGAAGACCGCTCGGAGTTGCACAATCTGGTCGAGGAGCAACCTGAGCGTGCCGCGGCCATGGCGGCGAAATGGCACATGTGGGCCCTGCGAGCCAACGTTTTTCCACTCACGCCCTACTACAAGAACAGGAAGCGATAGGACGGTTTCATCCCTTCGCTTTTTTTCGAAGCATCCCAGAATGTGGGAGGGACTTCAGTCCCTTCGCTTTTTCCGAAGCTTTCTCGCCATCAAGGGCAATCCGGTGGATTCGTGATGCCGCATTCGAGAATTGAATCTCTCGTTCCGGGAACGTAGGGTAAGCTAATCTTGCACCCCATACTTATGAAAAATCGACTCCTTATTGGCTCCGGAGCCTTTTTGGCTTACTCGGCCGCCGTCGCCTTCGGTGAACTGCGCATTTCTGAGTTCCAGGCGGAGAATTTCGACACGCTTGAAGATGAGGAGCTGAATTCTCCCGATTGGGTGGAAATTGAGAATACGGGAGATGCGGAGGTCAAACTGGGGGGCTATTTTTTGACCGACAATCCGGGCAATCTCGACAAGTGGGTCTTCCCCGATGATCTCTCGGTCAAGGCTGGGGGACGGATCGTGGTCTTCGCCTCGGAGAAAAACCAGCACCAGGTGCTGACGATTTTTGAGCGGTCGAATCCGATCAAGCCAACGCATACCAACTTCAAGTTAGGCGTTAACGGCGAGTATCTCGCCCTGGTCGAGCCTGATGGGGAAACCGTGGTGCATGCCTATGCCGATGAGTATCCGCAACAGGTGGGGGAGATCTCCTATGGGATCGATGAGAATGGGGATTTAGGGTACTTCAAAGAGCCCACCCCGGGAGCGCCCAATGGCGTCTCGGTGCCCATCGGACCGTTCATCGGAGATGTGGTGAACGTGACAGGGCAGCCCGAGATTGGGGTGACGGAAAGCATGACGATCACGGCGGAGATTGAGGAACACGAGTTTCCCGTCTCCGAGGTCACCTTGGTGCATCGTTTCATGTATAAGAGTGAGATTCGCACGTCGATGAAGGATGATGGCGTGGCGCCGGACGAGACCGCGGGTGATGGCGTTTACTCGGCTTCGTTCAATCTCGCTTCCGTCTTCGGGCCACAGATGGAAGCAGGCGAAATGGTGCGCTGGCGTGTCGAGGCCGAGGATGACCAGGGGAATCTCATGCGGGATCCGCTGTTTCACGATGAAGACAACGCCGACGAGTACTACGGGACGGTGGCGCTCGATCCCTCGACCGATACTTCACGATTGGATCTGTTTCACTGGTTCATTGAGAACCCCACCCGCGCGAACAATGACAGTGGTACCAAGTCGAGTATCATGTTTCTCGGTGAGTTCTATGACAATATCCACGTCGACATTCACGGACAAAGCACGCGTGGATTTCCCAAGAAGAGTTGGGACTTCGATTTCAATCAGGGGCACCGCTTCAAGTACGCGGAAGATGAGGAGCGGGTGAAGGACATCAACATGCTGACGAATTGGGCGGACAAGGCGAAGGTAAGAAACACCATGGCCTATGAGATGTACGAGATTGGCGGTGTGGCCGGTCACTGGGCGCGCCCCATTCGGATCCAACAAAACGGTGAGTTTCTCGGGACGTGGGACATGGTGGAGGACGGTGATGAGATCTACACCGCGCGAAACGGTTTGGACAGAGACGGTGCTCTCTACAAGATGTACAACCGATTGGATGCGATCGGGAATAAGGATCCCTTCTCCCAGAATGGCGCGGAAAAGAAGACCCGCCGCTACGAGGGTAAAGACGACGTGGAGGATTTGATCGACGGAATCGGGAGGGGATCGACGAGCGACAAGATCGATTACATCTATGACAACGTCGACATCGCGAGCACAGTGAATTTTCTCGTGATGAATTCCGTGATCAACAACACGGATTACGGGCACAAGAACTACTACGTGTATCGTGATACCGAGGGCACGGGGGAGTGGACGCAGTTGCCATGGGATGTCGATCTCTCGCTCGGGCGTCGTTGGATCAGTTCCCACAACTATTTCTTCGATCCCATCCAGACGAACCATTCACCGATAGAGGGTCACGTCCACGGCAACCGCATGGCCGACCTTTTCATGAGGGACAACACCTTCAACGACATGATCTTCCGGCGCCTGCGGACGATGTACGATTACTTTTACGGCCCTCCCGGCGGAGAGCCCCAGAGCGACTACATGCTGCGCCGTCTCGATGAGCTGGTGGAATTGATCGATCCCGAAGGCGTCGTTTCCGATGCGGACCTGGACTATGAAGCAGGATTGAGCGACATGGAGCGCAAGTTCAATGAGAATAACGGTTGGGATAACAAGGACACCATGCGCGAGGCGGTGGCGCGGATTCGCGATGAGTACATACCCGGCCGGCGTGAGTACATCTACGGTTTGAACAACCTTCCCGACGCGCAGAAACCCTACAGCGAGTTCAAGTTGAGTGTGGAGGCGGTCGAGTTCTTGCCGGCTTCGGGGAACCAGCAGGAGGAGTATTTGATCATCAAGAACAAGACCGGTGAGCTGGTGGATCTTTCTAACTTCAAGGTGACCGGTGCGATTGAGCATACCATCAAGCCGGGCACGGTCTTGGCCTCGGGCACGATCTTTTCGCCCGATCTGGGGAATCTCTTTTTGGTGCGGGATGCGCGGGCTTTCCGGGCACGTGCCGAGAGTCCCACCGGCGGAGAACGCCTCTATGTGCAGGGCAACTACGGGGGGCAGTTATCCTCTCGCGGCGAGACCATCCAGATCCTGGACCCGGACGGCAACGTGGTGGCGGAGCACACCTACGAGGGCGATCCCAGCGAAGCGCAGTCCGCTTTGCGAATCACCGAGGTGATGTACAACCCGGCGGATGCCGAAGAGGGGAGCGGTCTTCGCTCGAAGGACTTTGAGTACGTCGAACTGACGAATACGGGAGACACCGCGCTCGATCTTACCGGCGTTTCCTTCATCGATGGGATTCAGTATGATTTCGAGGACGGCAGCAGTCTGGCACCCGGCGCCGTGGCCTTGCTTGTGAGCAATCAGGCGGCTTTTGAACAACGTTATGGCGCGGGGATGAACATCCTGGGAGAGTACCGCGGCAATCTGAGCAACGGTGGCGACCGGCTCGTCCTGCAAGATGCTCGCGACGAGAACGTGCTGGCTTTTCGTTATGATGAAGAGTGGGTTCCCCAGGCGGACCAGGACGGTCATTCCTTGGAAGTGGCTGATGTGGCTCAGGATGTCGCACTTTGGGATGTGGCGGAAGGTTGGCAGGGCAGCGCGGCGGTCGGCGGGACGCCGGGATCGCTCGATAGCTCCGGTGGTCCGGTGGATCCGCAGCCCAGTGGCCTGACTTACGCCACCTGGAAGGCGGATCATTTCACTGAGGCCGAGCTCGCGGATGAGGCGCTTAGCGGCCCGGAGGGCGACGCCAACGGCGACGGGCATGTGAATCTCCTGGCCTATGCCTTCAACTATGGTCCTCACGACCAGCCGGTCTTGCCCGAGGTCGTTGTTGGGCCGGATGATCTTTCGGTTTCCTTCATTCAACATACGGACGCCGCGGATCTCATTTACCGGGTGGAACTCAGTGAGGATCTGGAGTCCTGGACCGAGGCGGGTGCGGACGATCCCGATCCGACGCCGGCGGGAGACAACACGGAGCGGGTGACGATCAAGGCGGCCCCGATGAATGATGCCGCGGCGAATTATGTGCGCGTGGCGGTTGAGCTGAAGCCCTAGTGGGTTCAGCGTGCGGTGTGGATTACCTAGAGAAAGCCAGGCGAGTCATCGCGCAGGAGATCGATGAACTCGAGCGCCTGTCCGGGCGCTTAGCGGAGCCCTTTTGCGCGGCGGTCGACGCCTTGAAGAAGGCCATCGATCAGCAGCGCAAGATCGTCGTCGTGGGCGTGGGGAAGTCGGGCAATATCGGACACAAGATCGCCGCGACCCTGAACAGCACGGGCGCCACCGCGGTGGTGTTGAATTCGCAGAACGCCTTGCACGGTGATCTCGGCCTGGTCAAGCCGGGCGATGTGGTCTTGGCCATGAGTCAGAGCGGGGAGACGCGCGAGTTGCTCGATCTTCTTCCTTACCTGCGCCGGTTCGACGTGACGATTGTCGGGATGACGGGAAACTCGCAGTCGTCCCTGGGGCGCCACGCGGATATCGTGTTGAACACCGCGGTGGAACGGGAGGCCTGCCCGCTGAATCTCGCGCCGACGTCGAGCAGCACGGTCATGCTGGTCACGGGGGATGCTTTGGCGATGGTGTTGTTAGAAGCGCGCGGGTTTCAGAGTGAGGATTTTGCCGAGCTTCATCCCAGCGGTCATTTGGGGCGGGTGTTGCTCACCCGGGTGAGTGACGTCATGCGGAGTCTGGATGAGATCGCCCTGGTCAAGGCGGAGACCACGGTACAAGAGGCCTTGGGGCTGATGACCAAGCATCGCACGGGAGCCGCGGTGGTCATCGATGCAGACGGTGGATTGGCGGGGGTCTTCACGCATGGAGATTTTGTGAGGGCCTTTCAGCAAGGGGGAAATTTGGCGGATGCCGTCGTGGAGGCGTTCATGACGCCGCAGCCGGTTTCCATTCAGGGACAGAAACTGGCGACGGAGGCACTGCAGCTTTTGGAGAAGCATCGGATTGACGATTTGATTGTGGTGGATTTGGAGGGGCATCCCATCGGGTTGTTGGACACGCAGGATTTGAGCCGGATGAAGTTGATTTGAGTGTGTGTGGGAAGGTTGAAAGTTTGGTTAGCACCCTGACCTTGCGGGCCTCATCTCTGAAATAACGAACGGACTGGTGTTTCACCCAGATTCGGGGAAAGTGGGAGGGACTTCAGTCCCTCGGTTATTTGGGAAGGTGGAGTTTAAGTTGAAGTTTAAGTTGAAGTTTAAGTTGGAGTGATCGTATTCAGGGAGAGTGATGGTTGACACGATACACATCGAAGGACTCCAAACGCCGGTGCAGATTGGGGTGCCGGATTCGGAGCGGGCTCGTTGGCAGAATGTGGAGGTGGATATCACGGTGGTACCGCAGAACGGCTTTGCCGGGCTGGAGGACGATCTGGAGAAGACGATTGACTACGAGAGGCTGAGCCTTGATTTGCGTGATGTGGCCTCAGCTCGCCCGCGAAAACTGATTGAGACCTTGGCGGTGGAGATGGCGGAGCACGTCTTGCAGCATTACCCGGTACGGGAGGTCTCGCTCACGATTCGCAAGTTTGTCCTCCCGGGTACGCGATGGGTCTCAGTTTCGGTGACGCGATCAGTAGCCTAAGGCAGAGCCTTCGATGCGGGGATCGCTCTGCGCGCCGAGAGAGCCGTCGGGGTGGCGGGCCATGGCCTGGCTGACGCCGATGCCTTTGCTAGGGCGCAGTTGGTGGCCCTTGGCACGGAGGGCGCGCTGGATGTCGGCGTCCAGGCTTTCTTCAACGAGGAGCCGATCCGGCTGCCATTGGTGATGGATGCGCGCCTGGCCAAGGCACTCTGCCAGAGGGCGCTTGAAGTCGAGACGGCGGACGACGGCCTGAAGAGCCTGGGTGATGATGGTGGGGCCTCCGGCGGCGCCGACGGAGAAAACGGGCCGGCCGTCTTGCAAGACGATGGTCGGGCTCATGCTGGAGAGCGGACGCTTGCCTGGCGCGACCGCATTGGCGTCGGCGCCTAACAAACCGAAGGCGTTGGGCTTGCCCGGTTGGGCGGCGAAGTCATCCATCTCATTATTCAAGACGACGCCGGTGCCGGGGACAACGATGCCGGAGCCATAGGTGGTATTGACCGTTTGCGTGCAGGCGACCCAGTTTCCCTGGCCGTCCGCCACACAGAAATGCGTCGTGTGCTTGCCGAACCACTCTTCATCGGCCTTTGGAGGAAGGCCGTGCGACGGTACGGGAGACGCCTTTTCCAGGCTGATCTTCCCCGCGAGTTTCACGGCGTAGGCTTTGTCGATCAATCCACGGGGCACCTTGGCGAAGCCGGGGTCGCCTAACCAATGGGTCCGGTCGGCAAAGGCCAGCTTCATTGCTTCTGCAATCACATGGGTGCGATCGGCGGCGGAGAGCCGGGTGATGTCAAAGGTTTCGAGGATGTTGAGAATCTGCGCCACGTGGACGCCTCCCGAACTGGGCGGAGGAAAGCCGAGAATTTCGTAGCCGCGATAGGTGGTGCGGATGGGGACGCGCGGGATGGGCGCATAGGAGGCGAAATCGGATTCGGTGAGGAGGCCGCCGCGTTCCTTCATCCAGCGGGCGACGGCTTGGGCGATGGGGCCCTTGTAGAAGTGATCGATGCCGTGCTGGGCAATGCCGTCGTAGGTGGCGGCCAGATCTTTTTGGACGAGTTGGTCGCCCACTTCGAGGGCATGGCCATCATTGAGAAAGATGGCGGCGGCTCCCGGGAATTCGCGCAGCTTTGCCTCGGCGCTCTTCAGTCGCCTCACATAATCCGCACCGAGAGTGAAGCCTTCGCGCGCCACCTTGGCTGAGGGGCGAATCACCTCAGCGATCGATTTGCTACCGTGGTGTCCCAGCACCCATTCGTAGGCCGCCAGGGCTCCGGGAACGCCCACGGCCAAGGGGCCCTTGCGGCTCAGGTCGGGATCGGCTACGCCATCCCGGAGGAACATGTCGCGATGCGCCGCCGCGGGCGCCGTTTCCCGTCCGTCGAGGGCCACCGTCTCGCCGTCGGCCTTGTGGATGAGGAGAAAGCACCCGCCGCCGATGCCCGAGTTGAATCCGTCGACCACGCCGAGGGCGAGTCCGGCGCCGACCGCGGCGTCGATGGCGTTGCCTCCGTCTTTCAGGATGTCGAGGGCGATACGCGAGGCGATGGGATGGACCGTGGCCACGACGCCGTGGGTACCCTTGGCCTCCTGGCTTTCCTCAGCGACCGCGAGGGACGCCGTGAGGAGGAAACCCAAAAGAAGAAGGAGTGTGCGGAGCATGGGGCATGATGGGAGTTTTGATCCCGGTCTGCAAGGGGCGGTCTGACCATTCTTGAGACCGTTCCCGGATGGACGGTGAGAGTGAAAGTGGCTACAGTGGCGTCCGATGCGTAAAGTAAACACCCACACCATGGAGGAGCACACGTGGTGTTCTCCGCGGGGACGGTTCTCCGGCGCGGGAAAGCAGGTATCCGAGGCCCTTGGAAGGAAGCCGGCGTCGACCGATCTCATGGAGCGGCATCCCTTCGATGTGGAGATCCTGCGCATCCCGGCGGGAAAGACGCCTTATCCCTATCATTCTCATAGCGCGCAGTGGGAGTTTTACCACGTGATTTCAGGGGCGGGCACGGTCCGGCACGAGGCAGGGGAGACGCCGGTGGAGTCTGGCGACGCCTTTCTCTTTCAACCGGGCGAGGCTCACGGAATCACGAATACGGGGAGCGAAGACATGATCGTCTACGTCGTGGCCGACAATCCCGTTGGGGAGTCCTCCTATTTTCCGGATAGCGAGAAATGGATGGTGCGTTCCCCCAAACGTGCCCTCATTCGATCGGAATCGATCGACTACTTTGATGGTGAAGAGTGATCTCGCCTACAGATAAGAGAGCCACCAAGCCCTTCGTTCCGCTTTAACCCGGGCGAACCAGCGGCAGGCGGGGTAGAGCATGAGAACGAGGGCAATCCAGAAGAGATAGACCATGGGAAGTCCAAATCCAAAGCCCTCCGGCTTATTAATAAAGGGATCGGTCAGCCAGGCCCCGGCGGGCAGGCCCTGACACATACCGACAACCATGGCCAGAATGTGTGCCAGATAGAGATGAGCCACATAATAGAAGAGCGGGACGCGGCCGATGGTGACGATGGCGTCGTGCAGAGGGGTGCGGTAGCGCTCCACCAGAGCGAGGATGGGAATGGTTAGCCCGAGGGTGGCCGCGAGGAAGAGGAGTGATGGGGGGGTACTTGCTTACGTTGAAGAAGCTCCTGGCCGAGGCGAGAAAATGTTCGCCGGTCTGCCAGGGACCGGGATCGCCATAGACGTTGAAGGATCTCAAGATGAGAAAGAGCACGAGGAGACCGCCGCCGAGCGCGTAGAGGAATTTTCTCCGTCGATCGGGCTCCCACTGAAAGACCGGTGCCAGGCCGTAGCCGCAGGCCATGAGCCTGCACCAGGCGAGGAGGGGGTAGGCCACGGCGATCCGGATGCCGCCGACCTCCAGCATCATTTGGCGATGCAGGCTGAGCCAGATCGCGCTGAGGTCGGCATTGGCTGGCACGGGGAAGAGATGATCGAAGAGCCCGCTTCCGGCGAGGACGGCGAGACCGAGGGTGAGGACGACGTAGCGCGGCAGGTGGATCAGGCCAGCCAAGAGGATCATGCCGGCTCCGATGGCCCAGATGACTCCGAGGATGATCCCTGCGAGGGAGTTCGAAACCTGGAATTTCCAGGCGAAGGTGACGACGGTCATTTCCAGAAAGATCAGCCAGAGCCCCCGGCTGAGGAGAAAACGGCTGAGTTCGGCTTTCGTTTTCCGCTCTGCCATGAGGCCCACGGAAAGTCCGGCGAGGAGAACGAAGGTGGGGGCGCAGAGGTGAGTGACCCAGCGGGTGAGGTAGAGCGAGAGGGGGATATCGGGATCGGACATGGGATCCTGGCCCGAGCGGGAGAAAAAGTCCCGGACGTGATCCAGCGCCATGATGATCATGACAAAACCGCGAAGCCAGTCGATCGATTCCAGGCGTTGTCTTGGCTCCATGGCCTGCAGTATCGCCATGGTCTCGCCCGTGATTCAAGTGGGAAGAGGAACGACAAGGAAAGGCGCCGGACTCATTTGAGGACTTGACCATGGGACTTGGGCGTGCATCATTGCGCGATGAACTCCGCTGCGGCACAATGTAAGGGTAAACGCGCCCTCGATGTGATCCGTGGTTTTGTATCCTGGCTCCTCGCCATTCAGACGCCGCTTAATGATCCACCTGGCAGGGAACGGTAGTTCATTCATTTGTAGAATCTTTTTTTGAAACTCCGAAGCCCTGCCCTCTCCGAGAGCAGGGTTTTTTATTTGTTGGTCTACTCGCACAGTCACAGAAAAACGATCATCCCATGCCGAAAACACCGCCTACCAAGCCTCCGCCGCTCATGGCCACGCTCCGTTCCTTTCCCCGGGGCGTCTGGTTTCTTTTTTTGGGCTCATTCCTCAACAAGTTTGGCACGTTTGTGATTCCGTTTCTCGCGCTCTACATGATGCGGGAGGGGTACACCGTGAGAGAGGTGGCGATTGCCGTGGGCGCCTATGGCGCCGGCAATCTTCTCTCAGCCGCCGTGGGAGGACAGCTGGCAGATACCATTGGGCGCCGAAAAACCATTGTTCTATCCATGCTCTTGGGGGCCGTGGGCATGATGGCGCTGTCCCAGGCGACGACCTTCCTCTGGCTCACCGTGTTCTCCTTCCTCGTCGGAGCGTCAGGGGAAATGTACCGTCCGGCCGCCTCCGCGCTCTTGATCGATCTCGTACCGGAACAGCAGCGTCCCGCGGCCTTCGCCGCCTATCGGGTGGCCTTCAATGCTGGGTGGATGTTTGGACCGGCCACGGCGGGGTTCCTCGCCTCCTACGACTATTTTTGGCTCTTTGTGGGGGATGCCGTGACCTGTCTCCTCTTCGGCATTGTCGCCTGGTTTGCCTTGCCGGCGGGCGTCAAGATCTCGGAGGCTGGAAGAGGCTTCGTGGGGGCACTGGGAGTGATTCGGCGGGATCGTGCCTATCTCTTGTTCCTTCTGGCCTTGTTTGGTCCCGGCGTTCTCCTCATGCAAGGGCATTCGACCTACAGCGCTTACGTCGTCCGTGACCTCGGGTTCAGCGAGAAGATCTATGGCCAGTTGCTGTCGCTCAATGGCTTGCTCATCATCCTCTTCGAGCTTCCGATCACGAGTGTGACGCAACGCTTTGCTGTCCGGCGCATGATGGCCTTGGGGTTCGTTTTTTTGGGCGGCGGTTTGGCTCTGAACGGGGTTAGCAGTTCGATATGGATTCTGGCCCTGGCCATGTCGATCCACACGCTGGGCGAGATGATTGCCTTCCCTCTCATGGGCGGTTTCGTGGCCAAGATGGCGCCACCGGACATGCGGGGACGTTACATGGGGTTCAATGGCTGCGTCTGGTCCCTCTCCATGATGGTTGGACCCGGCATGGGTCTGGCGCTCTACGGTGTTTACCCGGTGTTCTTCTGGTGGGCCTGTCTCGCTGTCGGTGGCCTGGCCGCCGTCCTCATCCTGGTGGAGCCACGCCGGCAGCGGGGTGAGGGACGTGAAACCGAGGCGATCGAGGCGGT